>JAKFET010000309.1:0-6755 GCA_036675575.1 Acidimicrobiaceae bacterium | reverse complement strand
GCTCGACGGGGCGCGCGCCGGTTCCCTCGAGGGCATCGAGCGCATCGCCTACGACGGCACGGTGCTGCCCGTCACCGACGCCGACGTGGTCACCGCCAGCATCACGACCCGCGACATCGACCGGGGCGACTTCCCCCACTTCCTGCTGAAGGAGATCACCGAGTCGCCGGTGAGCTTCCACAAGACCCTGCGCGGACGCCTCGTCGAGGACGGCGACCAGCTCCGGGTCGTGCTGCCGGAGGACTCGTTCCCGGCCGACATCCGGGCCCGCCTCGCCGACGGGTCGATCACCCGGATCCTCGCCATCGGGCAGGGCACCGCGTCGATCGCCAGCCGCGGCCTCGTGGCCCTGCTGGCCGACGCGGCCGACCGGCGTGGCATCCAGCTCGAGTCCATCCCGGCCACCGAGCTGTCCGGCTTCCGGCTCCGGGGTGACATGTCCGACACGCTGATCATCGCCATCAGCCAGTCGGGCACCACCACCGACACCAACCGCACCGTCGACCTCGTCCGCGGGCGCGGGGCCTCGGTCGTGGCCATCGTGAACCGTCGCGGGTCGGACCTCACCGACCGGGCCGATGGCGTGCTGTACACGTCCGACGGCCGCGACGTGGAGATGGCGGTGCCGTCGACCAAGGCGTTCTACGCCCAGGTCGCCGCCGGCAACCTGCTGGCCATCGCTATCGCCGCCGAGTGGGGCGAGGAGCCCGACCAGAGCCTGCTGCGGGCCATGCGCGACCTGCCCGACGCCATGCGGGCCACGCTGGAGACCCGGCCGGCCATCGCCGAGGCCGCCCACGAGTGGTGCCCGCCGCGCCGCTACTGGGCGCTGGTCGGCAACGGCACCAACCGCATCGCCGCGGAGGAGCTGCGGATCAAGCTCTCCGAGCTCTGCTACAAGTCGATCGCCTGCGACGCCACGGAGGACAAGAAGCACATCGACCTCTCGTCGGAGCCGCTGATCCTCGTGTGCGCCGCCGGCCTCACCGGCTCCAACGTCGACGATGTGGCCAAGGAGGTGGCGATCTACCGGGCGCACAAGGCGGCGCCGATCGTGATCGCCACGGAGGGGGAAGCCCGCTTCGCGGCCGCCCTGGCCGTGCTCACCGTGCCCGAGACCCACGAAGCCCTGGCGTTCATCCTGGCCACCATGGTCGGCCACCTGTTCGGCTACGAGGCCGCGCTGGCCATCGACGCCCAGGCCATGCCGCTGAAGGAGGTCCGGGGCGGGATCGAGCAGGCCATCGAGGGCGGTGCGCTCGACGGCGAGCGCGTCCTCGCCGAGCTGCGGGCGTCCGTCACGGCCCCGGTGCAGGCGTTCTTCGACGGCCTCCGGGCTGGTCGCTACGACGGCCACCTCGAGGCCTCCACGGCCGTGCGCACCGCCAACCTGCTCCGCTACGCCAGCGGCGCCGTGCCCCTCGACGCCTACCAGCTCGACCACGGCAAGGTGGGCACGCCGTCCGTGCTGGTCGAGGACCTCACCGCGGCCCTGACCCGGGCCATCGACGAGCTGACCCGGCCGATCGACGCCATCAAGCACCAGGCAAAGACGGTCACGGTCGGCATCTCCCGCACCGACGAGTCGCTGCTCGAGGTCCCGCTCGTGCGCGAGGTCCTGGCGTCCGGTGCGCCGCGCGACCGACTGACGTACAAGAACCTGCGCACGCTGGCCGACGTGTCCCCGGCCGTCGAGGAGGTGGTGGGCTACACCCGCTACCGCATCGAGGGCACGGTCGACCACACCTCGGGCGCCGGCGCCACCATCACGGTCATCGATCGGGGCGGCATCGCCCGCGACCTGCCGCTGCGCACCGAGCAGAACCCGGTGCTGCGAGGCACCAAGCACCAGGTCGCCGCCGACCAGGAGCTCCTGGTCGGCCGGGGTCGCAGCGACGGGCGCACCATCGTCATCGTCCCCGAGGTCAAGGACGGCACGACCACCGGCATCACGCTGCTGCACGTGCGCTTCGCCGACCGGCTGTCGGTGGCCTCGGCCCGGGGCGTCCTGTCCGGCTACCGCCGCCGGCTGGCCGCCCTGCGCGACGCCGTCACGGAGACGGAGCCCACCTTCCGCGACGACCTGCTCGCCGAGGTGCCGGTCACCGACCTGCTCACGCTCCCCGTCAGCGTGCTCGCGGACCGGTGGCGGGCCTGAGCCGAGGGCGGCGCGCATGAGCGTGCTCGGGGTCGGCATCGACCTCGTCGACGTCGACCGGTTCCGCACATCGCTGCAGCGCACGCCGTCGATGCGCGAGCGCATGTTCACGGCGGGGGAGCGGGCCTACGCCGACACCGCCAACGATCCCACCGAGCGCTACGCCGCCCGCTTCGCCGCCAAGGAGGCGGTGATGAAGGCGATGGGCGTCGGGCTCGGCGCGTTCGGGTTCCACGACGTCTCGGTGCTGCGGGACGACGACGGCCGGCCGTCGCTGCTCGTCGTGGGGGCGGCCGAGCTCCTCGCCGTCGACCTCGGCGTGCGCACCTGGCAGATCAGCCTCACGCACACCGCGACGTCGGCGGGGGCGATCGTGGTGGCGCTCGCCTGACCGGGCCGCGAAACCGATAATTGACACCCGCGGACGCACAACTGCGGGAGGAGAAGTACGGTCGGCCCCTGCGGGTTCAGCTGGATCCGTTCCACTCGGAGAGGAACGGTCATGAACAAGCTGCTCGCATCCCTGGGTCTCTGCCTGGTCGCGCTCGTGACGTTGGCGGCGACGGTCGCCGGTCCGGTCTCCGCCGGGCGACCGGAGAAGGTCTCGGTGTGCCACGTCGACCTCGACGCTGGCACGGTCGAGAAGCTGTCGGTCGGAGCCTCGGCGGCGAGCGCCCACCTCGGACACGGCGATGTGCTCGCGTCCGACGACCCGTGCCCACCGGTCGCTGCGCCGACGGCGGAGTCGCTGTGTGTGAGCTTCGGCGGCGTGTACACCGGACCCGATGACGGGGTGACCATCTGGAGCTGTGCTGGCGCTGACTGGACCCTCGAGGGGGCGGTCCGCAGCCTGGCGCAGCGGTGCGACGATGACGGGGGGCTCGCATCGCTGGAAGGAACCTCGACCACCTTCTCCACCACCTGCAGCGAGATCTCCCCCGTCGACGCCGCCCGGTCGTTGTGCGTGGGTGTCGGAGGTGACTTCGTGCGGCCAGCCGACGGGATCACGATCTGGACCTGTGCTGGCGTGGACCAGAGCATCGTGGGTGCTCAAGGCAGCTTGGCGCAGCGGTGCAGCGACGACGGCGGGCTCCCATCGCTGGAGGGGACGCTGCAGACCGTCTCCGTGACCTGTGACGTGATCGTCCTCCCAGGCTGACGGTTCGGTCGGCTCGGGCAGGAGCCCGGACCGTCAGCGGGGGAGCAGCTCGGGGCGGTAGCGGGCCTCGGCGTGGCCCCGGAGCTCGTCCGGGATCGGCACGGCCCGGCGGCTGACCGTGTCGAGGGCGACGTCGACGACCTCGAAGGCCACCAGCAGGTCGCCCCGCTCGACGTCGAAGCCCCACATGACCCGGTGCGTGGTCTTGTCGCGGATCTCCACGACGGCGCCGAAGGACTGGATGCGGTCGCCGCGCTCGGGCAGGCGGTGGATGGCCATGCGGTTCTCCATGGTCGCCCAGCCGACGAGCTGGCCGCCGGGGCCGGGGTGCAGCGTCGGCCCCGTCGCACCCTCGAGCGGCTCCCCGCCCCAGAGCAGGAACGGCGCGCCCGCCGGGTCGTAGGTGCCGTCGGGCAGGCACTCGTCGGCGTCGATGGTGCGGGGCAGGCGCATGGCCAGCAGCTCGTCGCTGCGAACGGCGCCGAAGGTCGGGGCGGCGTCGAGCGGACGGGTGTCGAGGGAGATGCTGCGCGGGCGGCCGTGCTCGGGGATCTCGGCGATCTCTGAGGGGGCGGCGGGCGGCCACGAGCGTGCGACTGCGCCGTCGTGGCGGGCCTCCAGGCGGTGGACGAAGCTCGCCGCCAGCTCCTCGGTCTCGGTGTTGCGCAGCTCGTGGTAGAGCCGCAGCGAGCCACCGCCGCCGCCGAGCACCAGGCTCCGGACCGCGAGCTCCGCGCCGAGCAGCTGCTCGCGGAAGTGGCGCGTGTACAGGTCGACGGCGCGCACGTCGACGTCGCCGGGACCGGTGAGGTCGGCGACGACGGCGTCGCTCGCGGCGCGGGCGGCCACGCCGTACCAGCGCACGTTCATGTGCCCGAGGTGGTCGATCATGTCCTCCGTCACGGAGGTGCGGTGCGTCGTCTGCAGCTCGGTCATGGCGGTGCGGTCGTCCTCCTCGGGTGACCGGACGACCGTACTTGCGGGGCCCGGGCGACCCGTAGGTGGCGTCGTCGGTGGCAGGATCGGTCGGTGCTCCCCGTGGTCCGGATCGCCGAGATGCGAGCGATCGACGCCGACGCCCCGGAGCCGGTGGACGTGCTCGTCGACCGGGCCGGATCGGCCGTGGCCCGGGCGGCGCTGGACCTGCTCGGGGGGGCCTACGGTCGCACCGCGGTCGTGCTGGCGGGGCCGGGGAACAACGGCGCCGACGGGCGGGTGGCCGCCGACCGGCTGCGCCGACGGGGGGTGCGGGTCACCGTGATCGACCTGGCCGACGCCCCGGCCGTGCTGCCGGAGGTGGATCTGGTCATCGACGCCGCACTCGGCACGGGCGCCAGTCGACCGCACCACGCGCCCGACCCCGGCGCCGCCCTCGTGCTGGCCGTCGACATCCCGTCCGGCATCCACGGCGACACCGGCGAGGCCATCGGCGCACCGATGCGGGCCGACGTCACGGTCACGTTCGCCGCGCTGAAGCCCGGCCTGCTGCTCGGCGACGGTCCGGCCCACGCCGGTGCCGTGCGCGTCGTCGACATCGGCCTCGACGTGTCCCGCGCCCGGACCCACCTGCTGGACGACGCCTCGGCTGCGACGCTGCTGCCGCGCCGGGCCACAAGCGCGCACAAGTGGCGCCAGGCCGTCCTGGTCGTGGCCGGCAGTCCGGGGATGACCGGCGCTGCGTCGATGGCGGCCGAGGCTGCCCAGCGGGCCGGTGCCGGCATGGTGCGCCTGGCCACCCCCGGGGGCGGCCACCCACGTGACGTGCCTCGTGAGGTCGTGACGTTGGAGGTCGACGAGGCCGGCTGGGCCGATGAGCTGGTGGACGACCCGGGCAAGGTCCACGCCGTGGCCGTCGGGCCCGGCATGGGCACGGCGATGGCCACCCGCCACCAGATCCGCACGCTGGTCGCCGGGGTGGACCTGCCGGTCGTGGTCGACGGCGACGGCCTCACCGCCCTCGGCACCGACGCAGCGTCGGTCATCGCCGGACGGGGCGCCGGCACCGTGCTCACGCCCCACGACGGCGAGTTCGCCCGCCTGGCCGGCCACCCGCCGGGGGCCGACCGCATCGCCGACGTGGCCGCCCTCGCCGAGCGCACCGGCGCGGTCGTGCTGCTGAAGGGACCGACCACCGTGGCCGCCGCGCCCGACGGGCGCGTGCGGCTCGTGCGCGCCGGCGACGCCCGCCTGGCCACCGCCGGCACCGGCGACGTGCTCACGGGGATCGTCGCCGCCCTCCTCGCCGGCGGGCTGGAGCCCCTGGACGCGGCGTCGGTCGGCGCCCACCTCCACGGCCTCGCCGGCCGGCAGGCTCCGCGGCACGGCGCCGTGGCGTCCGATGTCGTGGACGGCATCCCCGCCGCCCTCGGCCACCTGCTCGGGGCGCTGCCGTGAGCGACGCCCACCACGGCGGCTCGGTCGCCGCGATCGACCTCGACGCCATCGCCCACAACGTGGGCCTGCTCGCCGGGCTCGCCGACGGCGCCGCCGTGTGCGCCGTCGTCAAGGCCGACGGGTACGGCCACGGCGTGCTCCCGGTGGCGCGCACGGCGCTGTCGGCCGGGGCGACCTGGCTCGGCGTGGCCCAGGTGCAGGAGGCCCGCACCCTGCGCGCGGCCGGCATCGACGCGCCGATCCTCGTGCTCAGCGAGTGCGACACCTCGGATGCGACGCTGGACCTGGCGCTCGCCACGGGCCTGCACCTCGTGGCCTACCGCCCGGCGTTCCTCGACGCCGTGGCGGAGCGGGCACGGGCGCTCGGCACCTCGCCGGCGCGGGTGCACCTCAAGGTCGACACCGGCATGCGTCGGGTCGGCTGCGAGCCGGCGGCGGCCATCGACCTGGCCCGGCGCATCGTGGACGATCCGCACCTGCACCTCGCCGGCACCATGACCCACCTGGCGGTGGCCGACGAACCCGGCAACCCCGGCACCGACACCCAGCTGTCCCGGTTCGAGGAGGTGCTGGCCGAGCTGGCGGCTGCGGGCATCGACCCCGGCGTCCGCCACGCGGCCAACTCCGCAGCCACCCTCCTGCACCCACGAGCCCACCTCGACCTGGTGCGCCCGGGGATCGCCGTCTACGGCATCCCGCCCGCGCCCGTGCTGGCGGGCGTCGCCCCACTGCGCCCCGCGATGCGCTGGACGTCGACCGTGCGCTTCGTGAAGCCGGTGGCTCCCGGCGAGGGCGTGTCGTACGGGCACCGACACGTGTTCGATGCGCCGACCGTCGTGGCGACGGTGCCGGTGGGCTACGCCGACGGGTACCGGCGGCGCCTGGGCCTCGTGGGCGGCGCGGTGCTGATCCGCGGGCGGCGCTGCCCCATCGTCGGCGTCGTCACCATGGACCAGCTCGTCGTCGACGTCGGGCCCGACAGCGACGCCGAGGTCGGCGACGAGGTCGTGCTGCTCGGCCCGCAGGGTGACGACGAGCTCAGCG
>JAKFET010000145.1:0-36238 GCA_036675575.1 Acidimicrobiaceae bacterium | reverse complement strand
ACAGCTACGAGCGCACCTTCCCCAACGGCCGGGTCATCGGCGTGGCCGGCCGGAACCCCATCGAGCACATGATGGCGTTCGGGAGCCTCGCCGCCGGCGGCGTGCTGGAGCGCCACCCGCGCCTCCGGGTCGGCTTCCTCGAGGCCGGGTGCGGGTGGCTTCCGTACTGGCTCTGGCGAATGGACGAGCATTGGGAGAAGACGGCGGGGATCGCGGGGGAGCCCCAGCTCCCGCTGAAGCCGAGCGACTACTTCCGCCGCCAGTGCTGGATCAGCTGCGACCCCGACGAGCGCACCATCCCGGCGCTGGCCGACCGCTTCGGGGTCGATCGGTTCCTGTGGGCGAGCGACTTCCCGCACGCCGACCACACGCCCGAGTACGTCGGCGACCTGAACGAGCTGGCGGGCATGTTCGGCGACGAGGACCGCCGGCGCTTCCTCGGCGACAACGCCCGAGCGCTGTTCGGCATCGAGGCCTGAGCCCTCCGGCCGGCGCCCTGCCGGCCGGGGCGCTCGGTACGGTGCCCGCCCATGGCCGGAGCGGAGGGCGCCCCCAGGCGGGTGCGCATGGACTACGACGAGCGGCGCAGGCTGATCCTGTCCGCCGCCACCTCGCTGTTCCTGCGGCGCCCCTACGACCAGGTGTCGGTCTCCGACATCGCCGAGGCCGCCGGGGTGGCGAAGGGCCTGCTCCACCACTACTTCGGCTCCAAGCGCGACCTGTACCTCGAGGTCGTGCGCGCGGTCACCAGCGTCCCCCTGCCGGCCGGACGGTCGCTCGAGGACGGCCACGACCTGGCCGCCCTCGCCGCCGCCATCGACGCGCTGCTCGGCTTCGCCTCCGCCAACCGCGACCTGTGGCTCAACGCCACCGCGGTCGGCGACGACGAGGTCGCCTCGATCCTGGACGACAGCCGCGAGGTGCTCGCCGAGCAGATCATCCACGGCCTCGGGCTCGACGACACGCCGGTCGTGCGAGCCATCGTCCGCGGCTACGGCGGCCTGGTGCAGGAGGTCACGCGCGAGTGGCTGGACCGCGGTCGGCTGACCGAGGCCCAGGCTCGCGAGGTGCTGGTACGGACGCTCCCGCTCCTGCTGGAGCGGGTGCTGCCCGAGCTCAGGCCGTGAGGGCCTTGATCTTCTCCTGGAAGGCGACCTGCTCCGGCGTCGGCGCACCGGCGGACTGCATGGCCATCAGCTTGGTCATGTCGCCGTCGATCTTGATCTGACCGGACATGAACGCCTGCATCGCCGCCTGCTGGTCGCCGGCGATGAACACGCTCTTGGCCACCTCGTAGGGGACGGTGAGCTTCGTCGGGGCCGCGTCGTGCAGGCCCCGCTCGAACTGCCCGCCGGCCATGTGGGCCTCTCGCTCGCCGAAGGGCGTGTCGGGCACGACCAGGTTGATGACGAGGTCCTTGGTCGCGGCGGGCGGCTCGGGCGCCTCGTCGCGCAGTGCCTCGATCGCGTCCATCCACTCGTCCGACAAGAAGTCGTAGGCCATCGGTGTCTCTCGCTCCTGTGCTCGCTGCGCCACCTGCGTCCCCGCAGGCGACGTCGGCCCTGTTGGCCGACGTCCAACTATTCTACGTGGCCGTCGGGAAGTCCTCCGTCGGGACCGTCGGGTAGCACCGCCGACCGGCCCACGTCCTCGAGCCAGGCCACGAGCGCCTCGTCGACCGCGCCGCCCTTGTAGGCGGCGAGCTGATCGCTCCACCCGCGCACCGCCGCCGCCAGCCCGGAGGCCACGTCGGGTCGGCGTCGCAGTGCGTCCATCGGGACCTGCTGGGTCCGGATGCCGAACGCGACCGCACCGGTGGCCGGGAGCCGCACGAGGGTCTGGCGCTCGCTCCGCAGCCAGCGGCCGTCGGGCACCGGTGTCGGCCGGTCGACGGCTGCGACCCGACGGGGCAGGTGCAGGTCGGGCACGTCGTGCACCAGCCAGTTGCGACGCCACACCCCCTGCCCGGGACGCAGGCGGCCGAGGAAGCCGTCGACCCGCCCGGCGAGCGGGCCCGGGTAGCCCGGCACCCGGGCGTGCACGTCGACGAGCGGCTGCCCCACCCGCTCCGCCGGGTGCCAGTAGGAGGGGAAGCACACGCAGGCAGCGGCCAGGCGCCAACCGCCCTCGCCGGGCAGCAGCAGGCACAGGTCGTCGGCCACCCGCACCCGGGTGGCCGCCAGCACCTCAACGGGATCGTGGGCAGCGGACAGGGGGGCGCCGGCGTCGCGCCCGTGCTCGGCGAGCCAGGTCCGCACCATCGCATCGAGCTCCCGGGCTGCCGCCAGCAGCGTGGGCGTCGACTCGCCGGCCAGCACGTCGTGGCGCGCCACCGACAGCAGGCGGGCCGCCTCCGCCCGCTGCGCGTCCCATCCGTCGTCGGGGACGAACCAGCGGTCGGGGTCCAGGGCCCGCGTGCCCATGGCGGCGTCGGGCGGGCCGGCGTGCAGGTCGAGCTCGTCGAGCCAGGCCGGCGTCGGACCGTCAGGTGGAGTCGTCACGCCCGATGCGCACCGAGCTGCCACCGGGCACGTCGACCACGCCCTCCGCGGTCAGCACCGGGACCGCCTCCCCCGACTCGACGGTGACGGTGCAGCCGTCGGCGTCGAGGCACACGAGGATCTCGCACCCGTGGCGCTGGAGCCGGTACGACATCGAGCCCCACGCCGCCGGAAGGCGAGGTGCGAAGCGGAGGTGCTCGCCGGTGTCGGCCATGCCGCCGAAGCCGTGGACCAGGGCGGCCCACACCCCGCCGGCGTTGGCGATGTGGACGCCGTCGGCCGTGTTGCCGTGGGTGTCGGCGAGGTCGAGGTAGAGGGACTGCTCGAAGTAGTCGAAGGCCAGGTCCTCGTGGCCGACCTCGGCCGCCACGATCGACTGCACGCAGGCCGACAGGGACGAGTCGCCGGTGGTGATCGGGTCGTAGTACTCGAAGTTCCGGCGCTTCTGCTCGCGCGAGAAGTGCTGGCTGCGCAGGAACATGGCCAGCACGACGTCGGCCTGCTTCAGGACCTGGAAGCGGTAGATCACGAGCGGGTGGTAGTGCAGCAGGAGGGGGTAGTGGTCCGGCGGCGTCGAGGCGAAGTCCCACGGCTCGCGGTCGAGGAAGCTCTCGTCCTGCGGGTGGATCCCGAGCTCGTCGTCGTAGGGCAGGTACATGGCCTCGGCGGCCTGGCGCCAGCTGTCGACCTCCTCGTCGGTGACGCCGGTGCGGCGGCGCAGGGCCTCGAGCGCCGAGGGGCTCCACTCGGCCACGAAGTCGTAGGTCCAGGCCGCGTACCGCATGTTGAAGCGAGCCATGACGTTCGTGTACAGGTTGTCGTTGACCACGGTCGTGTACTCGTCCGGCCCGGTCACGCCGTGGATGCGGAAGCGCCCGGCGACCGCCCCGGCACGGCCGTTGCCGTCGTGCTCGTAGAAGCCGAGGTCGGCCCAGAGCCGGGCGGTCTCCACCAGGATCTCGGCCCCCTCGTGCAGCAGGAGCTCGACGTCGGCGGTGGCGTTGAGGTAGCGCTCCAGGGCGTAGGCCACCGCCGCATTGATGTGGTACTGCGCCGTCCCCGCCGCGTAGTAGGCCGACGCCTCCTGGCCGTTGATGGTGCGCCACGGGTAGAGCGCACCCTCCTGGCTCAGCTCGCGGGCGCGGTCCCGCGCCGCCTGCAGCATCTTCCACCGGAACCGGAGCAGCTTCCGGGCGGCCTCGGGGTTCGTGTAGGAGAGGCTCGGCAGCACGTACACCTCGGTGTCCCAGAAGTAGTGGCCGTCGTAGCCGCCGCCCGTGACCCCCTTTGCCGCGATGCCCTGCTCGTGCGCCCGGCCCGACGCCTGGGCCAGCTGGAACAGGTTCCAGCGCACGGCCTGCTGGGCCGCGTCGTCCCCTTCGATGCAGATGTCGGTGCGGTGCCAGAACGCATCGAGCCATGCACGCTGCTGCTCCTGGAGGCCGGCGACACCGGTGCGGCGCGCCCGGATGAGGGTGCGCCGGCAGCGGTCCCCCAGCTCCTGGGCCGGGATCCCACGGGACGAGTGGTACGAGACGAACTTGGTGACGCGCACGGTCTCGCCGGCGGCGACGTGCACCGTGAACACGGTCTTCGCCAGGTCCTCCCCCACCTCGGTCTCGACGTCGTAGTCGCACGTGGTCTCGATCTCGTGGTGGTACGCGCCCGCCAGGGTCATGCCGCTGTGGGCGCAGCGGTACCCGAGCACGACCGCGCCCCCGTCGCGGGCGTCCGGGTCGTGGCGCTGGAGCTGGGGCAGCAGCACGCGGTCGCGGAACGTGCGGCGCTGGCGGGGGTCGACGCCCTCGCCCAGAGCAGCCTCCTCGACGTGGTACTCGTCCTCGCCGTCCTGGCGGTTCAGGAGCTGGGAGGAGATCACGACCGGGGCGGAGCCGTCGAGCATCTCGATCTCGAAGCGGAGCACGGCGAGGTGCCGGTGCTCGAGGCTCACCATCCGCTCGGACCGGACGCGGAGGCGCTTGCCCGCGGGCGTCGTCCAGATCAGCTCGCGGTGCGAGATACCGGTGCGGAAGTCCACGACCCGCTCGTAGTGGTCGAGATCGGCCTCGCGCAGGAGCAGCGGCTCGTCGTCGACGTAGAGCTTCATCAGCTTCGCGTCGGGGACGTTGACGATGGTCTGGCCCGTGGTGGCGAACGCGACCGCAGCCTCGGCGTGGTGGATGGGCCACGTCTCGTGGAACCCGTTGAGGAAGGTGCCGTGGGAGTGGGCCTCGCGCCCCTCGCTCGGGTTGGCCCGCATGCCGAGGTAGCCGTTGCCGATGGCGAACAGGGACTCGGTGTGGCCGAGGTCGTCGTGGTCCAGCTCGGTCTCCACCAGCCGCCACGGGTCGACCGGGTACCGGTGCCGGGGGATGGCGCTGGCGGTCGCCCGGATCTTCACGGCGTGCGCTCCGGTGCCAGCGTCTCGGCCAGGTCGTCCACGACGAGGTGCGCGCCGCTCGCCAGCAGCGCGTCCCGGTTGCCGCCGCGGTCGACCCCGAGCACGAGGCCGAACCCCCCGGCCACCCCGGCCGCGACGCCCGAGGACGCGTCCTCCACCACGACCGCCTCGGCGGGCTGGACGCCGAGCAGCGACGCCGCGCGCAGGAACATGTCGGGTGCCGGCTTGCCGACGATGCCCTCGTCCACGATCGTGACGCCGTCCACGACGTGCTCGAACCGGTCGCCCAGGCCGGCCGCCTCGAGGACCGGCCGTGCGTTGCGCGAGGACGACACCACGGCCTGGGCGATGCCGAGGCGGTCGAGCTCGTCCAGCACCGCGATGGTGCCGGGGTACGGGTCGACGCCGTCGCGCTCGAGCAGCTCGCGGAACAGCTCGTCCTTGCGGTTGCCCATGGCGGCCACCGTGTCGTCGCCGGGCGGGTCGTCCGGCGTCCCCTCCGGCAGCTCGACCCCTCGGGCCTCGAGGAACGTCCGGACCCCGTCGTAGCGGGGCTTGCCGTCGACGTGGGTGAGGTAGTCCTCGCTCGTGAAGCCCCACGGCTCGAACAGCTCGGCCCAGGCCACCTGGTGCACCGACGCAGTGGGCGTGATGACCCCGTCGAGGTCGAGGAGCACGGCGCGGTACGCCTGCCACTCCACCGTCGTCCCGCGTGCGGCCATCGGCCGAGTGTAGGGGCGGGTCCGAGCCGCCTCGTTCAGCCGACCGGCACGAGGAGCCGGTCGCGCTCGACCAGCTCGAGGTCGAGCGTGCGGTGCGTGCCGTCCTCGAAGCGCACCACCACGGCGGCCTCCTCGACCGTCACCACCTGGCCGGCGCCGAACGAGCGGTGCTCCACCGCCTGGCCGGCGGCGAAGGTCCCTTCGACCGGGCCCGTCGACTCGCCGGCGTCGCACACGTCGCATCGTCCGCACGGGCCCTCGACCGGCTGGCCGAAGTACTCGAGGAGCTGGCGCCAGCGGCACAGCCGGTTCTCGGTGTAGCGGCGGACGAGGTCGGCCCGATCGCGCTCGGCGGCGCCGTGGCTCTCCTGGCGCTCGATGGCCTGCTCGACCACCTCGGCCCGGTCGACGTCGGACGGGCCGGCGGTGATCGAACCGTACGCATCGAGCTCCACGACACCGAGCTCCTCGAGGCGGGAGACGGCGACGAGCAGCTTGGTCTCGGTGATGCCGGCCTCCTGGGCGAGGTCGACGATGTCGAGCGGGGCGTCGTCGGCCCGCACGGCAGCGACGATGCGGTGGAGGACGTCGCCGGGGACCTTGGTGGCGCCGGCGAAGTGGGTCCGGATGCCGTCCTCGGCGATCTGGTCGACCAGCACCCCCCACGCGGGTTCGCCGTCCCGGCCGGCTCGACCGACCTCCTGGTAGTAGGCGTCGAGGGACTCGGGCGCCGCGTCGTGGACGACGAAGCGGACGTGGGCGACGTCGACGCCGAGCCCGAAGGCCACCGTGGCGCACACGACGCAGGGAGCCTCGTCGGCGAAGCGCTGGTGCACGGCGGCACGCTCCTCGTCGTCCAGGCCGGCGTGGTAGGCCAACGCGGGACGGTCGTCGGTGGTGAGCAGCTCGGCCAGCTCCTCGGCCCGCGCCCGGGTGTCGACGTAGACGAGTCCGGTGCCCGCCATGTCGGAGACCACCTCGCCGAGGGCCGCCTCGGCGCCGCGCTCGTCGGGACGGCGGGTGACCGACAGGTGCAGGTTCGACCGCTCGAAGCCGAACACCATGACCGCGGCATCGCGCATGCGCAGCGCCGACACGATCTCCTCACGGACGGGCTGGGACGCCGTCGCCGTCAGGGCGAGCACCGTGGGGTGTCCGAGGTCGTCGATGACGGCACCCAGGCGCAGGTAGTCGGCGCGGAAGTCGTGGCCCCACGACGAGATGCAGTGGGCCTCGTCCACGACGAAGAGGCTGGGCCGGGCGTCACGCAGGGCGTCGAGGGTGTCCTCGCGGGTGAGCTGCTCGGGCGCCAGGAAGCAGAACTCGAGCGTGCCCGCCGACAGCCGCTCGAGCAGCTCGCGCCGCTCGGCAGCCGTCAGGGTGGAGTTGAGCTGGGCGGCGCCGCCGTCCAGGTCGTTGTCGGCGATCGACTCGACCTGGTCGTGCTGGAGGGCGAGCAGCGGGCTCACGACGATGGTGGGCCCGTCGAGCAGCAGCCCGGCCAGCTGGTAGATGGCCGACTTGCCCGAACCGGTGGGCATCACGGCGAGCGTGTCGTGGCCGGCGAGCACCGAGTCCACCGCCTCCCGTTGCCCGGGACGCAGCTCGTCGAAGCCGAAGCGGTCGCGCGCCAGCTCGACGAGCTGGTCCGTCATCTAGGACGTCTCGGGACGGCCCTGGCGCTCACGCGCCTCGGAGCCGTGGCTCTCCTCCTCGAAGCGGCGCTCGGCCTCGGCGGCGTCACCACCGCTCTCCTCGAGGAGCTCCTCGACCAGCTCGCTGTCCTGGTCGACGGCCTGGCCGAGGGACTTGTCCTCGTACCCGGGCTCGTTCCACTTGGCGTCGGGATCGGTGCCCGTGGGGGTGTCGGTGCCGTGGGGGCGATCTTCGCTCATCGGTCGGTCCTTCCATCGTGGGGGTGTCCGGCGTCGGTACCCGCGATGGGCGCGGACCATGCCGGCCCGGTGGAGGAACTGGTCCGGTCTGGGGCGGTGGTTCAGGCGGCGCCGGGCGGGCGCACGGTGCCGGAGTCGCTGACCCCGACCGCGTCCAGCGCACGGCGCACGACGCCGGCTGCGCCGTCGAGGCGCAGGTCGCCGCCGGAGGGCAGGAGCCGGGCGGCGATGTCGACCCAGAGGTCGATGCCGGCCGACGTGCACAGGCGCAGGCCCGCCAGCTCGAAGCGGACATCGACGACGTCGAGGGTGAGCAGGCGCTCCAGGGCGGCGGCCACCGGCGGGGTCGTGGTGGCGCACAGCTCGCCGACGAGGGTGACCTCGACGTGGGCCGGGACGGCGCCCAAGCCGGTGACGGTGATGCGAGCCACGAGCCGCTGCGCACCTGCGCCGTCGGCGACGACCACCGGAGCGAGCTCCTCGGTCCAGATGTCTTGCATCGCATGCTCCAGTGCTTCGGCTGCCTGATCCCAGCCGGGGTCAGGGGCCTGCCCACAGGGTAACCCCTCCCCGGCCGAACGCCACCGGAAGTGTCACCGCTTCGGTCACACCTGGTGAGGGTCTTTGGTCCGCGGCGGCGTCGGCGCTGTCCCCTGCCGACCGGGCTCCGGTCGGGCGCACGCTGTGGGAGATGCCCCACACGGTCAGCGAGTGCATGGACGGCAACGAGGCTGCGGCGCGGGTCGCCTACGCGCTCAGCGAGGTGATCGCCATCTACCCCATCACGCCGGCCTCACCCATGGCGGAGCGCTGCGACGACTGGTCGGCGGCGCACCGGCCGAACCGCTGGGGCACCGTCCCGGACGTGGTCGAGATGCAGTCCGAGGCCGGCGCGGCCGGGGCCCTGCACGGCGCACTGCAGAAGGGGGCGCTGGCCACCACGTTCACGGCGTCCCAGGGCCTGCTCCTCATGGTCCCGAACATGTTCAAGATCGCCGGGGAGCTGACCCCGGCGGTCATCCACGTGGCGGCGCGCGCCATCGCCACCCACGCCCTGTCGATCTTCGGCGACCACAGCGACGTCATGTCGGTGCGCAGCACCGGCTGGGCGATGCTCGCCGCAGGGTCGGTCCAGGAGGCGCACGACTTCGCCCTGGTCTCCCACGCCGCGACGCTCCGGGCCCGGGTGCCGTTCCTCCACTTCTTCGACGGGTTCCGCACGAGCCACGAGATCGACCGGATCGACGTGCTCGACGACGAGGTCGTCCACGCGCTCGTGCGGGACGACGACGTCTTCGCCCACCGAGCCCGAGGCATGACCCCCGAGGCACCGACGCTGCGCGGCACGGCCCAGAACCCGGACACGTTCTTCCAGGCCCGGGAGGCCTGCAACCCGTTTCACGACGCGGTGCCGGGCATCGTCCAGCAGGTGATGGACGAGCTCGCCGAGCGGACCGGACGCCGCTACGGGCTGGTCGACTACCACGGGGCACCCGACGCCGACCGGGTCATCGTCGTGATGGGCTCGGCGTCCGGCGCGATCGAGGAGGCGGTGGACACCCTGGTCGGGGCGGGCGAGGCGGTCGGCATGGTGCGGGTCCGGCTCTTCCACCCCTTCCCGGCCGAGCAGCTCGTCGCGGCCCTGCCCCCCACCGTGCGCGGCATCGCCGTGCTGGACCGGACGAAGGAGCCGGGTGCGGTGGGCGAGCCGATGTACCTGGAGGTCCTGGCCGCGCTGGCCGAGGCCATGGACGTCGACGACCCGCCGTTCGCAGCGATGCCTCGCATCCTCGGCGGCCGCTACGGGCTGTCGTCGAAGGAGCTCACCCCCGCGATGGTGGGCACGGTCTTCGACGAGCTGGCCGCGCCGCGGCCGCGTCGCCACTTCACAGTCGGCATCTACGACGACGTCACGCACCTGAGCCTGCCGCTGGACGGGACGCTGCGCTACCGGCGTCCCGAGGGCGAGGTGCAGGCGGTCTTCGTCGGGCTCGGCTCCGACGGCACCGTCGGCGCCAACAAGTCATCGGTGAAGATCATCGGCGAGGGCACCGACCTGCACGCCCAGGGGTACTTCGTCTACGACTCCAAGAAGTCCGGTTCGGTCACCGTCTCGCACCTGCGCTTCGGGCCGCAGCCGATCCGGTCCACCTACCTCGTCGATGACGCCGACTTCGTGGCCTGCCACCAGTTCGGCCTGCTGGAGAAGGTGAAGGTCCTCGACCACGCCCGCGGCGGCGCCACGTTCCTGCTCAACAGCCCGTTCTCGCCCGACCGGGTGTGGGACGAGCTGCCCCGCGAGGTGCAGGCGCAGATCATCGACAAGGGCATCGACCTGTGGGTCATCGACGCCGACTCGGTCGCCCGGGACACCGGGATGGGCAACCGCATCAACACGATCATGCAGCCCTGCTTCTTCCAGCTCTCCGGGGTGCTGCCTCCGGAGGATGCCATCGCCCGGATCAAGGGCGCGGTGGAGAAGGCGTACGGCAAGCGGGGTCGCTCGGTGGTGGAGCGCAACTTCGCCGCCATCGACGCCGCGCTCGCCCACCTGCGCCGGGTCGAGGTGCCCACCTCGGTCACCAGTGTCCGGACGATGGACCACACGATCCCGGCCGACGCCCCGGACTTCGTCACGCAGGTGACGTCGGTCCTCATGCGGGGCGACGGCGACCTCCTCCCCGTGAGCGCCCTGCCGGTCGACGGCGTGTTCCCGACCGGGACGGCGCAGTACGAGAAGCGCTCGATCGCCAAGCAGATCCCGATCTGGGACCCGGACGTCTGCATCGACTGCGGCAAGTGCGCGATCGTCTGCCCCCACGCCACGATCCGCATGAAGGTCTTCGACGAGGGCGCCGTCGCCGACGCCCCCGAGGACTTCCTGCACAAGGCGTTCCGCTCCAAGGACCTCGCCGACCACCGCCTCACGATCCAGGTCGCCCCGGACGACTGCACCGGGTGCGGCGTCTGCGTGGACGTCTGCCCGGCCAAGTCCAAGACCGATGTGTCGCACAAGGCCATCAACATGGAGCCGGCGATGGTGCACCGGGACCGGGAGCGCGGGCGCTGGGACTTCTTCCAGACCATCCCCCACCTCGACCGCACGCTGCTCCCCCACGACACGGTCAAGGGCTCCCAGGTGCTCGAGCCGCTGTTCGAGTTCTCCGGCGCCTGCGCCGGCTGCGGGGAGACGCCGTACGTGAAGCTCGTGTCCCAGCTGTTCGGCGACCGCATGATCGTGGCCAACGCCACCGGCTGCTCCTCGATCTACGGCGGCAACCTGCCGACCACGCCGTGGACCGTCAACGGAGACGGTCGGGGACCGGCCTGGAACAACTCCCTCTTCGAGGACAACGCCGAGTTCGGTCTCGGCATGCGCCTCGCCCCCGACGTGCAGGGCGACCAGGCCCGCACCTCGCTGCGGCGCCTCGCCCCGCACCTGGGCCAGGACCTCGTGGACCGCATCGTCGACAACCCGCAGGAGACCGAAGCCGACATCGCCGCGGCCCGAGCGGCGGTGGACGAGGTCCGGACCCGGCTGGGCGAGCTCGTGCACCGGCCCGACTCGGCCGTGGAGGCCTCGCACCTGGCGTCGCTCGTCGGGAACCTCGTCCGCCAGGGCGTGTGGCTCATGGGCGGCGACGGCTGGGCCTACGACATCGGCTTCGGCGGCCTCGACCACGTCCTGTCCACCGGGCGCAACGTGAACATCCTCGTGCTCGACACCGAGGTGTACTCGAACACCGGCGGCCAGGCCTCCAAGGCCACGCCCCGCGCCGCGGTGGCCAAGTTCGCCGCCGCCGGCAAGGGCATCGGCAAGAAGGACCTCGGCGCCATCGCCCGGGCCTACGGCAACGTCTACGTCGCCCAGATCTCCATGGGGGCGAACGAGCTGCAGACCACCAAGGCACTGCTCGAGGCCGACGCCTGGCCCGGCCCCTCGCTGGTCATCGCCTACAGCACCTGCATCGCCCACGGCATCGACATGTCGAAGTCGATGAGCCACCAGAAGGACGCGGTGAAGAGCGGCTACTGGCCCCTCTACCGGTTCCGTCCGAGCGCCACCGAGGACGGCCAGCCGTTCGCGCTCGACTCGAAGAAGCCGACCATCCCCATCAAGGACTTCGTCTCCTCCGAGGGGCGCTTCGCCATCCTCCAGCGCACCGACCCCGAGCGCGCCGAGGAGCTCGCCGAGCTGGCCCAGGCCGACGCCGACGAGCGCTGGCGCTACTACGAGCAGCTGGTCGAGATCCACCGCACCGTCCCGACCGCGCACCCGCACCAGCCCGGGGAGGGTTGACATGGCCGACCTCAGCACCACCTACCTGGGCCTCTCGTTGCGGTCCCCGATCGTGGCCTCGGCCTCGCCCATCACCGACGACCCCGACGTGGTCCGTCGGCTGGAGGACGCCGGCGCCGCCGCCGTCGTCCTCCCGTCGCTGTTCGAGGAGGAGATCCTCCACGAGGAGCTGGAGCTCAACCGTGCGCTGGAGGCCGGCTCGGAGCACTTCGCCGAGGCCCTCGACTACTTCCCGTCCATCGACGAGCTCCCCCACGCCGGCGATCGCTACGTCGAGCGGCTGGCCCGCATCAAGGCCGCGACCTCCCTGCCGGTGGTCGCCAGCCTCAACGCCACGTCGCCCGGGGGATGGACCGACCACGCCCGTCGCCTGCAGGACGCCGGCGCCGACGCGCTCGAGCTCAACCTGTACCACCTGGCCGCAGACCCCCTGCTCGCCGCCGACGACGTCGAGGACCGCGACGTCGAGATCGTCGCTGCCGTCCGGGACGAGATCGACATCCCGTTGGCCGTCAAGCTGAGCCCCTACTACTCGGCGATGGCCGGCTTCGCCCTGGACGTCGTCCGCGCCGGCGCAGACGGCCTGGTCCTGTTCAACCGCTTCTACCAACCGGACCTCGACCTGGAGCGCCTGGCCGTCGTGCCCCGCGTGGAGCTCAGCAGCCCGTCCGAGCTGCGCCTGCCGCTGCGCTGGATCGCCATCCTGTCGCCGCACCTCGCCGGTCGGGCGTCCCTCGCCGCGACCTCCGGCGTGGCGAGCGGCACCGACGTGGTCAAGGCCCTGCTGGTCGGGGCCGACGTGGCCATGACGACGTCGGCGCTCCTGCGCCACGGCCCCGAGCACGTCGCCGTGATGGAGGCCGAGCTCCAGGCGTGGCTCGAGGAGCGGGAGTACGAGTCGGTGGCCCAGCTGCGGGGCAGCGCCAACCACTCGACGTCGGGCGATCCGGCCGGCTTCGAGCGGGCCGGCTACGTGCGGACCCTGCACTCCTGGTCCGCGCCGCACCACCTCACACCGTCGTCGCCCTCGACCTGAGGCGCACCCGCTCCGGGCGCGGTACCGTTCCGGCGGGCCGGCGCTGGGTCGTCGGGGCGATGAGGCGGGCCATGACCGACGGGGTGCAGGCATCCGGGGCAGCGAACCGATCCCTGGCCGAGGCGCGCGCCCACCTCGAGCGCCTGCAGGACGACCTCGACCTGCGCGACGCCCTGCTCCTGTCCCTCGCCCACGACCTGCGAGCCTCGATCGCGGCGATCGCCGGTGCGTCAGCGACCCTGCGATCGCGTGCCGGCGACGGATCCACCGGGAGCCTGCTCGACGTCATCGACGAGGCCGCGGCTGCGGTGCAGATCGTGATCTCGAACCTGTTCGACGTCGAGCGGCTCCGCCACGGGTCGCTCGCCGTGGTGCCGCAGCCCACCGACGTCCCCGGTCTGCTCGCGCGCAGCGTGGAGACCGCCGGCCTGGCGGACACGGTCACCATCGAGGCCCAGCCGGGCACGTGCGACCTCGACGCCGGACTGACCGAGCGGATCCTGTGGAACCTGCTCACGAACGCATCGATCCATGCACCCCCCAGGACCCCGATCACGCTCTGCGCGTCGGTCGAGGACGACTGCGTGCTGATCCACGTCGAGGACGAGGGTCCGGGCATCCCGGAGGCCGAGCGCGAGGCCGTGTTCGAGCCCTTCCACCAGGGCGCGTCGTCCGGTCAGGGCAGCGGCGTCGGCCTGTACCTGGTGCGCCAGCTCGCCCGTGCCCAGGGCGGCGACGCCTGGATCGGCGAACGTCCCGGCGGCGGGACCGCCGTGCACGTGCGCCTGCCGTGCTGACGGCGGACGCCCGCCGCGCTAGCCGGAGCGAGCGGTCGAGGCCGGCGACCTCGGCACCGCCGCGGGGGTGGGTGCCGGGGGCGGTCGACCGTCGGTGAGGTCGAGCATCACCCAGCTGCGTCCACCGTCCTGCTTGCTGCGGTACATGAGGCGGTCGGCCTGGCGGAGCATGTTCCGCACGCTCGGCGGCCGAGCCCAGGTCACCGCGCCGGCGCTCGCCGGCAGGCACGCGGCATCGCTCCCGATCGCTCGGTAGAGGCGGCGCAGGATCTGCTGGACGCCGGTGGCGTCGGTCGCCGGCAGCAGCAGCACGAACTCGTCCCCACCCATCCGACCGGCCACGTCGACCATGCGACGTGACCGGTCGAGGTGGTGGGCGAAGCGGGCAATGGCCACATCGCCCCACGCGTGCCCGTGGTGGTCGTTGGTCTCCTTCAGGCCGTCGAGGTCGAAGTACACGACGGAGAGCGAGTCGCCGTTGCGAAGGGCACGCTGGCGCTCCCGTTCCGCGGCGGCCAGGAAGCCCATGCGGTTGAGGAGGCCGGTGCTGACGTCAGTCCGGCTGCGGCGGGCCAGCTCGACCGTGGCCAGCACCGACCACGAGGTGAGTGTGGCGACGCCGACGAGCCCGACGAGGCGCACGACGGCGTCGACGGTCGTGGCGGCACCGGAGGTGTCGGCGGCGATGTCGGCCACGACGCCCGTGGCCACGGCCACGCCGACGAAGGTGACCGTGGCGAGCTTCGCGCCGGAGGCCACCGCGCCGATCACCAGCGGCGCCCACAGCAGCGCCATGGCTGCCTGCGAGGCCCAGAGGAGGTCTGCCGTGGCGACGCCGACGGCCGCGACGTGGACCGCCACCAGCACCGGGGCGCAGGCCGGAGCACGGTGCTCGGCGAGCCACTCGGCGGCCCGGACCGGCGCGTCGGTCGAGCGCGTCCCCACGCCGCTCCCCGTGCACCAGTCCAACACCCTCGCCCAGCCGTGCACCATGTCCCGACCTCTCGCCCGCCGCGGTTCCACCCGGACCTCGAACGTAGAGCCGCCTGCGGGGACCCACCACGCTCAATATGGGGGAGGCGGACGGGGAGGGGATGCGTTCGCGTGGCCGTCAGCCCGCAGGTTCGGCAGCATCCCGAGCCGGGCGGCCGTGATCACCGCCGCCAGCTGCGAGTGCGCGTCGAGCTTGCGCAGCAGCGATGCCACGTGGCCCCGACAGGTGTTCACGGTCATCCCGAGCCGGCGAGCCACCTGCTTCACCGGCATCCCGTCGGCGAGCAGCAGCAGGATCTCGTGCTCCCGGTCGGTCAGCGCCGGCGGCTCGATGTCCGCCACGCCGTCCCCGTCACCGATCCGGTCCAGCGCTCGCCGCAGCGACAACCGCTCGGCGATGAGGTCCTGGTCCACGCGCCGCACCGCGTCCAGGACCTCGCCGAACGGGTGGCTCTTCGGCAGGAAGCCGTCGGCGCCGGCCTCGACCGCCTCCACGACGGTCTGGCCGCTCACGTCGGCGGTGACCAGGATGGTGCGGACCCGGGGGCAGAGCGACCGCAGCGCACCGATCGCGGTGATGCCGTCCATGCCCGGGAGGCCGATGTCGAGGAGGACGACCTGCGGGCACCGCTCCCGACACCACTCCAGCGCCTCCTCGGCCGACGTGGCCGCTCCTCGGCAGCGCATGTCGCCCTGCGCGTTGACGGCGATCGACATCGCGTCACCGAAGACGCGGTGATCGTCCACGACCAGCACGTCGATGGAATGCGGGTCGATCACGTCGCATGCATCTCGCATGGCAGCTCCAGAGCGCACGGTCCCGCGACCTGTCTCCATCCCCAACGGCGCAGGTCGTCATGCAGCGGAGTGGGAACACTGCCCGGGCGGGAGGTGTTGGCGCAGGTGCCAACATGGATCGGCACGAGCAGATCCCCCCAATCCTCCGAAAGGACCGCTGATGAGCATCCACCTGGGTGACGAGGCCCCGAACTTCACCGCCGACACGACTGAGGGCGAGATCGACTTCCACGACTGGAAGAAGGACAGCTGGGCGATGCTGTTCAGCCACCCGGCCGACTTCACCCCGGTGTGCACGACCGAGCTCGGTCGCACGGCAGCGATGAAGGACGAGTTCGCCAAGCGCAACACCAAGGTGATCGCCCTGTCGGTCGACGACGTCGAGTCCCACAAGGGCTGGGCGCCGGACATCAGCGAGGTCGGCGGCACCGCGCTGAACTTCCCGATCATCGCCGATCCGGAGAAGAAGGTCGCCGAGCTGTACGACATGATCCACCCCGGCGAGGGCGACACGTCCACGGTGCGCTCGGTCTTCATCGTCGACCCGAGCAACAAGGTCCGCCTCACCCTGACGTA
Source organism: Acidimicrobiaceae bacterium (assembly GCA_036675575.1). Classification (GTDB taxonomy): domain Bacteria; phylum Actinomycetota; class Acidimicrobiia; order Acidimicrobiales; family Salinilacustritrichaceae; genus Salinilacustrithrix. The sequence goes on along the minus strand of JAKFET010000145.1, from coordinate 20,219 downwards.
TCCGAAGTCCGTGGGCCGCAACTTCGAGGAGCTGCTGCGCGTCGTGGGTGCGCTCCAGCTGACGGACTCGGCACCCGTCGCCACGCCCGCCGACTGGACCAAGGGCGAGCGGGTCATCGTCTCGCCGGCTATGTCCACCGACGACGCCAAGGAGCGCTTCGGCGCCGACAAGGTCGACGAGGTCAAGCCCTACCTGCGCTGGACCGACGACCCGAGCTGACCCGGCTTCGGCCGAGGGCTGAGCTGCTGCTCAGTCCTCGGCCACCACCGCCGGGAACAGCACGTTGTTCTCGAGGTGCACGTGGCGGTGGGTGTCGGCCTCGAGGGTCGCGAGCCGCTCGTAGAGCGAGGTGTAGCTGGCGCAGCCGTCGTCGGGCACCACGTACCCGGAGGTCGCGGCGCGCAGGGCCTCGAGCAGCTCGCCGGCGCGGTCGTGCTCGGCCAGCATCACCCGGATCGGGTTGCCGAGCGACCCGAAGGGGAACTCCGACCGCCCAGCAACGGCCTCCCGGATGGCGGGGAAGAGCACGGTCTCCTCCTTGGCCAGGTGCGGTTCGAGGTCGAGGCGCAGCTCGCGCACGAGCCGTGCGACCTCCGCGAGCTCAGCGTGGCGCTCCCCGTGGACGTCGCGCACCTTGGCGGCGAGGGCGTCGAGCAGCGGCAGCTCCTCGTGCAGGTAGGCGTGGTGGGTCGACACGATGTGGTCCACGAGTGCCACCGGATCGAGCCGATCGACGTCGGCGCCGGACTCGTCGGTGACGACGGCGAGGGCGGCGGCCACCGCCTCCGGGTCGAGGCCGGCGGCGGTCGCGGCGTCGGCCAGCGTGCGCTGGCCGTGGCAGCAGTAGTCGATGCCGGCGCGCTCCAGCACCCGGGCGCGGGCGGGGCGCTCCGCGACGAGGTCCCCGAGGATGCGGTCGACGCCGATGGGCGTCGTGGCGGTGGTGGACATGGTCCCTCCGTGGTTGTTCCGGTGTCTGATGGAGAAACTACGAGCGGCGTCGCCGGACGCAACAGGGTCGGAGGTCCCGTTCCCGGATCGGGGTCGCGGGTTCCCGGACGGAGGTGACGTTTGACCCCAGTCACCGCCGGCAGCGGGCGCCAGAGTGGCCAGCATGGATCGTCTGGTCGCTGGGGGGCCCTGGTTCCGTCGCAACCCGCAGTGGGCTGCACTGGTCACGACGGCGCTGTTCGCCGCCGTGACCGCCCTGCGCCTGCTGTCGGTCAACGAGGCCGACGCCATCGGCCTGCTCTACGCCCTCCCCGTCGCCCTGGCTGCCATGGCGTTCGGTCGGGCGGTGGGGACCACGGCGGCCTTCTGCGCCGTCGGGCTGCTGTGGGCCTGGGTCGCCGGGCACCCGGACATCTCGCTCTCGGCGCTCGGTTGGGCGTCGCGGCTGGTGCCGCTCGTGCTGCTGGGGGTCTTGGTCGGCTCCGCCGCCGATGCGGTCGAGGAGGCGGCCACGGACCGGCTCGCCCTCGCAGTGGCCGAGACCCGACGGCGCGACGCCGCCGAGGTGAACGACGAGATCCTGCAGCGCCTCACCGTCGCCAAGTGGCGACTGGAGGCGGGGGCCTCGGAGGATGCCGCCGACCTGCTCGACGAGGCGATGGGCCAGGCCCAGCAGCTGGTGCTGTCGCTGCTGGAGGACGTGGAGCTCGACGACCGACTGCTGGTCAAGCGGCCCGGAACCGACCCCGCCTGACGCGTCAGCGGTGCTCGCCCACGACCGCTTCGATCAGCCGGGCGGTCCGGTCGGCCTCGTCCTGCCACGAACGGGCCGCACCCTCGGAGGCGGTGTCGGACACGACCTTCACGATCCGGCACTCGACGCCGGCGTCCGCGCAGGCGCGAGCCACGGCGAAGCCCTCCATGTCGACGAGGTGCGCCCGCGGGGCCAGCGCCAGCCGCACGGCAGCGTCGGAGATGAAGGCGTCCCCGGTGGCGAGCGTCGTCGGCTCCGCGGCGTCCAGCACGATCTCGCCGACGCTCGCCTCACCCGTGAGCTGGCGGAGGAAGTCGTGGTCGACGTCGTGCTCCACGACCCGTCCGATGCGGTGCGCGCCCTCCAGCCCGTCGCGCAAGGCGCCGGCCGTGCCGACGTTCAGCACGAAGGAGGGACGGCGCTCGGCGATGGCCCTCGTGACGGCGACGGCGGCGGCCACCTTGCCGATGCCGGTCAGCACGACGTCGTGCGCCCCGAGGTACTTCGCCTCGCTGCGCAGGGCGACGACGACCAGTGGGCCGGCCATCAGTAGGTGAGCAGGGACACGAGCTCGTGCTCGCCGATCGCAGCCCTGCCGTCGAGGAAGGCGAGCTCGATGACGACGCCGAGACCGACGACGGTGCCGCCGAGCCGCTCGACCAGCCGCACGGTCGCCGCCGCGGTCCCGCCCGTGGCGATCACGTCGTCGACGATGAGCACCCGCTCCCCCGCCTCGATGGCGTCGGCGTGGACCTCGAGCTCGTCGGTCCCGTACTCCAGCTCGTAGGTCTCCGACGCGGTGGGCCGGGGCAGCTTCCCGGGCTTCCGGGCCGGCACGAACCCGGCGCCGAGGCGGAGCGCGACCGGCGCACCGATGAGGAACCCGCGCGCTTCGATGCCGACGACCGTGGTGATCCCGCGGTCGGCGAAGGGGCTGGCCAGGGCCTCGACGGCGGCGTGGAAGGCGCCCGGATCGGCGAGCAGCGGGGTGATGTCCTTGAACACGACACCGGGTTCGGGCCAGTCCGGCACGTCACGGACGTGCACCCCGAGGTCTTCCTGCGTGGCCATCCGGTGGAGGCTACGGGCTGCGACGTGCGCTCACGGAGCCCGGTGCTCTTGGTGTCGGAGGGGGGACTTGAACCCCCACGCCCTTGCGGGCACTAGCCCCTCAAGCTAGCGCGTCTGCCAATTCCGCCACTCCGACGTATGCGTCCGGGGGCGACCCCGGGCGGAGGCGACACAGTAGCAACAGGCGCCGGCGGCACCACATCCGCCGACGGGGCTTCAGCCGGTCCGGAGCTCCACGTCGGCGAGGTCGATGCTGCCGTCGGCCCGGACGTCGAGGCCGCGGACGCGCTCGCTGACCACCGCCACCGTGCGGAGCTGGGCCAGGGGCACCACGGGCACGTCGGCGAGGATCGCGGCCTCGATCTCGCGCCACCGGGCGGTGCGCAGCACGGGGTCCGGTTCGGCTCGGGCAGACCGCAGCGCCTCGTCGACCAGTCCCTGGCCGTAGCCGGCGAGGTTGTCCGGCGACGTGGACTCCCAGGCCAGCAGGTGCGTCGCCGGGGTCAGGCCCACCCCGAGCGTGCTGTAGACGAACAGCTGCTGGCCGCCGCCGAGCATGCCCTCGTAGGCGGTGGCATCGAGGGCCATCGGGGCGAGCTCCACGCCGATGGCGCCGAGCTGCTCGCCGAGGACGCCGGCGATGGCTTCGTGGGTCGCCGAGTCGTCGGTGAGGAGGGGCACGGGGGGCGGCTCGCCCTCGGGGAAGGCCTCGGCCACCAGGGCCCGGGCGCGGGCGACGTCGGGCCCACAGGCGCCGACGCAGTCCTCGGCCGCACCGGGGGTGCCGGTGGGCACCAGGCCGCGGAGGGGCTCGGCCGTCGGGCCGAACACCGCTTCGGTGAGGGTGCTGCGGTCGATGGCGAGGGAGATGGCCTGGCGGAGCGGGGCACGAGCGAGGGGCTCGGCGCCCGGGTTGACACCGAGCAGGACGGTGGCGTGGAAGGGCACGAGGCCCCCCAGGCCGAAGGTCGTGCCGGCGTCGCCGAGGCGGTCGACGGGCACCGGGGACCAGTCGAGCTCACCGGCCGACATGGCCTCGTAGGCGGCGGCGTCGTCGGGGAACAGGCGCACCTCGACGGTCGCCGGCCCCTCACCGCGCCGTCGCTCGAGGGCAAGCCGGTCGGGGGCAAGGACCTCCACCTCGTGGGCGCCCGAGGCGTTGAGGGGGGCGCCGACCGCCGACGGCGGCAGGTCCCGGTCGATGATCCCGTACAGCGGCGAGGCGAGCAGCTCGGGCAGCACGGCCGACGGGGCGGCGAGGCCGACGTCCACCGTGCGTGGATCCACCGCGGTGACGGCGACGACGTCCTCGAGTGCGATGGCGGCGAGGGACGCCCCGCCCTGGGCCCGGATGCGGTCGATGGAGGCCACCACGTCCTCGGCGGTGATCGCCGACCCGTCCCCGAAGGTGGCATCCGCGCCGAGCACGAAGCGCCACAGCGTGCGGTCCTCGTTCGGTTCGAAGGTGGCCAGGCCGGGCTGGACCAGACCGGCGTCGTCGAGCTCGGTGAGCGTGTCGTGGACGAGGTCGACGAGGATCATCGACGACACGCTCGCCGGCGAGATCGCCACCGGGTCGAGCGACACTGGGCCGGCGAGGCCGAGGCGCAGCACGTCGCCGGCGGCGGGCGGGGCCGGCTCGTCGCCACCCTCGTCGCCATCATCTGCGGTGGTGGGGGCCCCGGAGGTGGTGGAGCCGTCGGCGGCACGCTCCACGTCGTCGTCGCCGGACGAGCAGGCCGCGAGGAGCAGGCCCAGCACGACCAGGATCGAGAGGATGCGCGGGAGCGGACGCACCGGCGCAGCCAGCCTTCAGTCCAGGATCAGCGCCAGCCCGATGGTGGTGAACACGAACCCGATGGCGACCACGATCGTGATGCGGTCGAGGTTCTTCTCCATCACCGTCGAACCACCGGCTGCGGCACCGACGCCGCCGCCGAACATGTCGGAGAGGCCACCGCCCTTGCCGGAGTGCAGCAGGACGAGCCCGATGAGGGCCAACGCCTGGCTGACGTGGATGGTGGTGACCAAGATCTTCAGCATCGGTCCGAGGTGTGTCGGGGACAGGGACGATCGATGGTACCAGTGGGCTCGCGGCCGCCACGATCCCCGGCGTCAGCGGTCGGCCCGCTCCAGGTCGTGCAGCGCGCCGAGCGGGCCCGACCCGAGGGGCGCCTCGTCGGGGATGCGGATGCGGTCCGGGTCCACCAGCCAGCGGGTGGCGCGCTGGTGCAGCGGCAGCCAGGCGAACGCCGACGCCGCCAGGTCGCCGAGCTCGCCGGCGAGGTCGTTCCGGGTCCGTTCGTCCACGGCGCCGGTCAGGGCGGCGCTGAGGACCTGGGGCTCGGGCTCGCACCAGGCCAGCGGGTTGACGGCGCCGTCGGCGCACGCGTGGAGCGCACGCACCCGTCCGGCCGTCCCGAGCGGGGTGGCGTAGACGCCGATGCCGAGGCCCGACTGGCGGTCGGGCCGCAGCCACTCGTCCTCCGGCACCGCCCGGGCGGCAGCCACGAACCCGCGCCCGACGAGGGCCTCGACGACCGCGTCGGCGACCGCCCGGGCACCCGGGAGCGCCGGGTCGTACGACACCGGTGTGGCCAACGGCAGCCCAGGGCGACCCCGCACGCCGTCGGCGCCCACCTGCCACCCGTCGAAGGCCAGGACCGCGTCGGTCGCCTCGATCGAGGCCCCCTCCTCCACCAGCTGCTCCCCGCAGGCGTCGTCACCGGGGAGCCAGCCGAGGCACGTGACCAGGTCGTCGGCGTCCGCCCCGGCACGCTCGGCCAGCTCGCGCCGGTCGATCGCCTGCTCGATCGCGGTGCGGACCCCCAGCGAGCCGAGCGCCGGGGTGCGACGGTCGAACAGGAGCCCGACCACCTCGGCGGCCGGGCGGCGGCGGACCTCGAAGCGGTCGGGCACCTCTGGGGCCTGCTCGCCGGGGATGACGAGGTCGATGCTGCCCGGCACCACGGCATCGGCGGCGCCGAGGTCGGGGAAGTGGTCGATGCGGATCTGGTCGATCGCCCCCTGGCGGTCCTCGTCCCAGTGGCCGGCACGGGCGACCAGCACCAGGGATTGCTCGTCGAAGGAGACGAGCTCGTAGGGCCCGGCACCGAACGTCACGAAGTCGTCGAAGCGACCCGTCAGGTCGGTGTCGTCGCCGAAGGCGTCGGCCTGGAGCAGCCAACCGGTGTGGCCGCCGAAGAGCTCGGGCCAGTCCGCCCACGGCTGGCGCAGGGTCACGCGGGCGACCAGCGGGTCGGCGTCGTCGACCGCGGTGATGAGGTCGTGGCCGGGGGTCGACGCCCCGGGCGTCGAGGTGCGGGCCAGCCAGGTCCCCCGCACGTCGCTGCTCGTGATGGGGCGGCCGTCGTGCCAGCGGGCCTCCTCGGCGAGCACGAAGACGATGGTCTGCTCACCGGTCTCGCGGTCGACGCGCACCTCGGGCGAGGTGGCGAGCACGGGTCCCGGCACGTAGCCGCCGCTCGGGTCGAGCTCCATGAGCTGCGGGACGACGTGCTGGAGCACCAGGCTGCGGGCGACGTCGTCCGCGCAGGTGATCGGGTTCAGGCAGGCGGGCCAGTCGGCGGTGGCGACGCGCAGCAGCGTGGCCGCAGCCGGCAGGGCGCTCTCCGGGGGAGCATCGGCGTCGGCCTCGTCGTCGGTGAGCGCCGAGCACCCTCCCGCCACGAGGGCGAGGGCGAGGAGCGGGACGGCGGCCCGCAGCGACCGACGGCGGCGGCCCACCCGCTCAGAGGACCTGTTGCACCTCGGCGTAGTGGCACGCCGAGGGGTGGCCCTGCCCGCGATCGATGAGCGCCGGCGGGTCGACCGCGCACTTCTCGGTGGCCTTCCAGCAGCGGGTGCGGAACCGGCAGCCCGACGGCGGGTCGATGGGGCTCGGCACGTCGCCCTCGAGGACGATGCGCGTGCGGGCTCGCTCCTTGCGGGGATCGGCCAGCGGCACGGCCGACAGGAGCGCCTGCGTGTAGGGGTGCGACGGCGCGTTGTAGATCTCGTCCCGGGTGCCGGTCTCGATGATCTTGCCCAGGTACATCACGGCGACGTGGTCGGAGATGTGGCGCACGACGGAGAGGTCGTGGGCGATGAACACGTAGGCCAGGCCCATGCGGTCCTGGATCTCCTCGAGCAGGTTCACCACGCCGGCCTGGATCGACACGTCGAGGGCCGAGACCGGCTCGTCGAGCACCAGGACCTCGGGTTCGAGCGACAGCGCCCGGGCGATGCCGACGCGCTGGCGCTGGCCGCCGGAGAACTCGTGCGGGTAGCGGTTGGCGTGCTCGGGCGACAGGCCCACCTGGTGGAGCAGCGACGCGATGCGGCGGCCGATGTCGTCCTTGGACATGTCCGTGTGCAGGCGCAGCGGCTCGGCGATGGCCGCCCCCACGGTCATGCGGGGGTTCAGCGAGGCGAACGGGTCCTGGAACACGATCTGGATCCGCTGGCGCACCTTGATGAGCTCGCGGCGGCTGAGCTTGGAGATGTCGCGACCGTCGAAGATCACCTCGCCCTCGCTGGGGCGCAGCAGGTTGAGCAGCATCCGGCCCGTGGTGGACTTGCCGCAGCCGGACTCCCCCACCAGGCCGAGCGTCTGGCCCCGGTCGACCGACAGCGACACGCCGTCGACGGCGGCGAAGGAGTCGATGGTGCGGGCCAGGAGCCCACCCCGGATCGGGAAGCGCTTGACCAGGTTGCGAGCCTCGAGGAGGGGTTCGCTCATGCCTCGGGCACCTCGATCAGCTCGGTGTCGGCGGCGACCACGCCGGACTCGTCCAGGCGCTCGCGCAGGTCCTCGAGCCCGATGTCGACGAGGGTCTCGGAGAAGTGGCAGGCGGCGAGGTGGTTCTCGCGGTCGGTGGAGCGCAGCTCGGGCACCTCGGTGTCGCAGCGGCCCGGGACCTCGCGGAAGGCGCAGCGGGGGTGGAACGGGCAGCCGCTCGGGCGGTTGATGAGCGACGGCGGCGACCCGGGGATCGGGATCAGGGGCTCGTCGTTGTCGTTGTCGAGCCGGGGGATGCTGCCGATGAGGCCGAGCGTGTACGGGTGGCGGGACTCGTAGAAGACCTCGTCCACGGTGCCGAGCTCGGCCTGGCGGCCGGCGTACATGACCATCACCTTGTCGGACAGCCCGGCCACGACGCCGAGGTCGTGGGTGATGAGCATGATGGCCGAGTCGATCTCGTCCTTGATGGCCACGAGCGCCTCCAGCACCTGGGCCTGGACGGTCACGTCGAGCGCGGTGGTGGGCTCGTCGGCGATGAGCAGGTCGGGGTCGCACACCACGGCCATGGCGATCATGGCGCGCTGGCGCATGCCGCCGGAGAACTCGTGGGGGTACTGCTCGGCCCGCTTGTGCGGCTCGGGGATGCCGACCAGGTCGAGCATCTCCACGGCGCGCTTCATGGACTCCTTGCGGCTGAGGCCCTGGTGGATGCGGGCCACCTCGCCGACCTGGCGCCCGACCGTGTGCACGGGGTTCAGGGCGGTGAGCGGATCCTGGAAGATCATCGCGATCTCGAAGCCGCGGATGGCGCCCATCTCGCGCTCGTCCTTGTCGAGGAGGTTCTCGCCCTTCCAGAGGATCTCCCCCGAGTCGACCTTCAGCGTCGGGATCAGCTGCAGGATCGACATGGCGGTCACCGACTTGCCGGAGCCGGACTCCCCCACCACGGAGAACACGTCGCCACGGTGGATGTCGAAGGAGACGCCGTCGACGGCTTGGACGATGCCGTCGCCGGTGTCGAAGTGGGCGTGCAGGTCGCGGACCGACAGGAGCGGCTCGTCGTGGCCCGCGGAGCGCATCGCCGAGCGCATGGTGGAGCTGGTCACGAGGTCCTCACTTCAGGCGGGGGTCGAGTGCGTCGCGCAGGCCGTCGCCGACCAGCACGAAGGACAGCACGGTGAGGCCGACGGCGGCGCCGGGGAAGAAGACGAGGTGGGCGGCGTTGGCGAGGTCGCCCTTGCCCTGGGCCACCATCAGGCCCCACGCCGGGGTCGGGTCCTGCGGGCCGACGCCGAGGAACGACAGCGCGGCCTCGGACAGGATCGTGGTGCCGATGGCGATCGTGCCGTACACGATGATCGGCTGCAGGGCGTTGGGGAGGATGTGGCGGAACATGATCCGCGACCGGCTGAAGCCGAGCGCGGTGGCCGCCTCCACGTACTCCAGCTGCTTGAGCGAGAGGAAGCTCGACCGCACGATGCGGGCCACCCCGAGCCAGCCGGTGAGGCCGAGCACGAGGATGATGGCGTTCTCGCTGCGGCCGAACACGGCGGCCACGGCGACGGCGAGGACGATGTAGGGGATGGCCAGGAAGACGTCGGTCACCCGCATGATCAGCGTCTCGGTCAGGCCGCCGAAGAAGCCGGCGATGGCCCCGAAGAACAGGCCGATCACCAGCGCGATCGAGGTGGCGGCGAGGCCGATCTTCAACGAGACGCGGGCGCCGTAGACGATGCGGGAGAACAGGTCGCGCCCGATCGTGTCGGTGCCGAACCAGAAGTCCGACGACGGCGGGGCCCGGAACGCGCCTGCCTCCCCGCCGGGGCGCTCGGTGAAGCCGTACGGGGCGATGAAGTCGGCAAAGACGGCGACGAGGAGGATGAAGACGATGAAGACCAGCCCGGCGAGGGCCAGGCGGTTCTGCCGGAAGCGGCGCCACACGTCCTTGCGCATGGGCCGGGAGGCCGTCAGCTCGGGCACGTCGCTGATGCCGACCTGCTCCATCCGGCCCTCGGTGTTCGGGCTCTGCGGGTCGGAGCCGATGGGGACGGTCATGACTCCTCCTTGGCGCCGAGCCGGATGCGGGGGTCGAACCACGCGTACGACACGTCGACGATCAGGTTGATGAGGGAGTAGGCGATCACGACGGCCAGCGTCAGGCCGAGCAGGACCGGGAGGTCGCGGTCGAGCACCGAGTCGGCGATGGTGGAGCCGAGGCCGGGCCAGGAGAACACGGTCTCGGTGAGCACGGCGGCGCCGATGACGGTGCCGAGGTCGAGCCCGATGAGCGTGACGACCGGCAGCATGGCGTTGCGCAGGCCGTGGCCGACGATCACCTTGCGCTCGTTGAGGCCCTTGGCCTTGGCGGTGCGCATGTAGTCGGCCCGCAGCACCTCGAGCATCGAGCCACGCGTCATGCGTGCGGCGAGGGCGGTGGACACGCACGCCAGCGTGATGGCCGGGAGCAGCAGGTAGCGCCACTGCACGCCCTGCGGGATGAAGAAGAACAGCCAGTCCCCGTTGCCCGAGCCCGGGGGCCCGATCTGGGACGTGCGCAACGTGGCCCACTCCGGCCAGTCGTGCTTGTTCGGGTACACGGCGAACACGTACTGGAACACGAAGCCGAGCACGAAGACGGGGATGGCCGACACCGTGGCCGTGCCGATCGTGGTCACCTTGTCGATGATCGAGTAGCGCCTGATCGCGGAGATGAGGCCCACGGTGATGCCGACCACGATCTCGATCAGGATCGCCCAGATGCCGAGGCGGAGGCTGTTGACCGCCTTCTCGCCGAGGATCTCGTTGACGCTGCGGCTCGTCTCGTAGGACTGGCCGAGGTCCCACTGGATGGTGCGCTTCCAGTAGTTGGCGAACTGCGTGGGGAGCGGGTCGTCGAGGCCGTACCGCTCGGTCACCTGCTCGACCCGGATGGGGTTGGGGGTGCGGTCCCCGCCGCCGGCGATGAGGTTCGCGGGGTCGCCCGGGAGGACGAAGAAGAGGAAGAAGAGGAACGACAGCGCGAAGAAGACCGTCGGGATCAGGAGGAGGAGGCGCCGGATGATGTAGCTCGCCATGGCTGTCGATCCAGGGTTCGGGGTGCGGGTGGGCGCAGCGGAAACGGCGGTGGCGGGCGCGAGGCCCGCCACCGCCGTTCCGAGTCAGCGGATCATCGTGATCCGCGTGCGTGGGTCAGGAGACCGGAGTGATCCGCTCCCAGAAGATCAGACCGGCGTTGGTCTGCTCGAAGTTGTCCCACTTGTCGGCGTTGTAGACGTAGTCGCCCTTGTACCAGTTCAGCGGGATGGCCATGGTGGCCTCGTTCAGCAGGATGCGCTCGGCGTCCTGGAACAGCTTGGCCTGCGCCTCGGCGTCGACCGTGCGCTTGGCCTCGTCGACCAGCGCGTCGAACTCCTCGTTCACGAACCCGTAGTTGTTGCCGTCCAGCGCGCTGGAGTGGAACAGGTCGAACATGAAGTTGTCGTAGGTCGGGTAGTCGGCGAACCAACCGGCCCGGCAGATGACGCACGCGCCCTCTGCCAGCTGCGAGAAGTAGGTCTCGCTCGGGAACGGCTGGGCCTCGGCCTGGATGCCGATGGCGGCCAGGTTGTCGATGATGATCTGCACGACCGGCTCGTGGCCGGCGTCGGCGTTGAACTGGATCGGGATCGGGCCGTCCAGGGCGCCGCCGGCTGCGGTCCACTCGTCGAACAGGCTCTGGGCCTGCTCGGCGTCGTAGGCGCAGTACTCGCAGATGCCCTCTTCGAAGCCGGGGATGCCCGGGGGCACGATGCCGGTGGAGGTGTTGCGGCTGCCGTTGTAGACGGCCGTGTTGATCTCTTCACGGTCGATCGCGGCCGAGATGGCCTGGCGCAGCTTCAGGTTCTCCTCGCCACCGATGATCGGGTTCCGATCGTTGATGACGAAGTGGTACGAGCCGAGGATGTCGACGTCGAGGGTGTTGCCGTAGTTCTCCTCGGCCTCGCTCACGCGGGCCGGGGGGATGTTGGCGTTGTCGGCCTCGCCGGCTTCGAACGCGTTGTACGCGGTGTCGGGGTCGGCCTGGACGCGGAAGATGATCCGCTCGAGGCGGTTCTCCCAGGTCTCACCGTCGAAGTCGCCGGTCCACTCGTCGTTCTTGACGAGCACGATCTCCTCGTCGGTGCGAGCGGTCTCGAGCATGTAGGGACCGTTGCCGATCATGACGCCGTTCTCGTAGTCGGCGACCGGGGACGCGGCGTCGCCGGCCTCCTCGGGCATCGGGAAGAACAGCTGGAAGCCGGCCACGGCGTCGAAGTTCGAGTACGGGTCGGCGAGGGTGACCGTGAGGGTCATGGCCTCGTCGTCGGCGACCACGCCGGACAGCTCGGTGCCGGGGGTCTCGAGCGCCTCGGCGCCGCCCTCGATGAAGGTCATGAGGTAGCTGTAGTCGCCACCCATGGCTGCGGCACGCTCCCAGGAGCGCTTGAAGGTCGAGGGGAGGATCTCCTCGCCGTTGGAGAACTTCTGGCCATCCTTGATGGTGAAGGTCCAGACGGTGGCGTCCTCGTTGGGCTCGTAGGACTCGGCCAGCAGCGGCACGACGTCGGGGTTCGCCGGGTCAGTGAAGTCGACCTCGGTGAGGCCGTCGTACATGGCGTTGATGACCTGGTAGGCGTCCAGGGTCGAGTTCAGCGCCGGGTCGATGTGCTCGGGCGGATCGCCGACGAAGGTGCCGTAGTCGATGAACTCGCCACCACCTGCGCTGTCACCGGAGTCCTCGCCCTCGTCACCGGTGTCGCCGGTGTCCTCGGTCTGGTCGGTGTCGTCAGCGGCCGTGTCGTCGTCGTCGCCACATGCGGCGGCGAACATCGACAGGCCGAGGAGCAGCGCCAGCAGGCGCATCCATCGGGGCTTCATCACAGGGGGTTCCTCCTGGTCGGTTTGCAGGGAGCTGCGCGAGGCCCAAGAACACGACCAGGTGCGCAACGGACCACGAACCGTACGACACGGGGGACGCACGGTGCGTGAACGGTCGGCGACCGTAGCAACCACGGCACACGCGACCAAGGGATCCCTGCGCACTTCGCCGTACTGCAACGCGCCTGCAATGCCGAGGCGTCGTCCCGTTCTGGCAGGCGACTGACAGATCCGTCAGTCGAAGCCGCTTCAGCTGGCCGATCCGCCCAACCGGAACTGGACGATCCGGCCGAAGTCGTCGGCATCGAGGCTGGCGCCACCGACGAGCGCGCCGTCGATGTCGGGCTGGGTGAGCAGCTCGTGGGCGTTGGCCGGCTTCACCGAACCGCCGTACTGGATGCGCACCGACTCGGCAGCCTCCCGCCCGGCGACCTCGGACACGGTGGCGCGGACGTGCGCGCACATGGCCTGGGCATCGTCCGCCGTGGCCGTCTTGCCGGTGCCGATGGCCCAGATGGGCTCGTAGGCGATGACCATGCCGGCCACCTGCTCCGGCTTCACCTTGGCCAGCCCGGCCCGGACCTGGCCGGCCACCTTGTCCTCGGCCTGGCCCGCCTCGCGCTCTGCGTCGGTCTCGCCGCAGCACATGATCGGCGTCATGCCGGCCTTCAAGATGGCGTGCACCTTCTTGTTGACCTCGTCGTCGGTCTCGCCGAACAGCTCGCGCCGCTCGCTGTGCCCGCAGATCACGTAGGCGACGTCGAGCTTCGCCAGCATCAGTGGCGACACCTCGCCGGTGAACGCGCCGGTGTCCTCCCAGTGGCAGTTCTGCGCACCGAGGGCCACCGGGATGCGGTCGGCCTCCAGCACGGTCTGCACCGAGCGGATGTCGGTGAAGGGCGGGTGGACCGAGACGTCCACCACGTCGACGTCCTCGTTGGTCAGCACGTAGCTCAGCTTCTGGACGAGCTGGATCGCCTCGAAGTGGTTGTTGTGCATCTTCCAGTTGCCGCTGATCAACGGGGTGCGCTTCGTGCTCATCGGTTGCTGCCCCTCAAGGCTTCCAGGCCCGGCAGGTCACCCTGCTCGAGCAGCTCGAGCGACGCGCCGCCGCCGGTGGAGATGTGGTCGATGTCGCGGGCCAGGCCGAACTGCTCGACCGCCGCCGCGCTGTCGCCGCCGCCGACGACCGTGAAGGCGCGGGCCTCGGCCACCGCGTGGGCCACGGTGCGGGTGCCGGCCTCGAAGCGGGGGTCCTCGAACACGCCCATGGGCCCGTTCCAGAAGATGGTGTTGGCCTCGGCGATGAGGTCGCCGAACTCGGCGGCCGAGCCGGGGCCGATGTCCAGGCCCATCCAGCCGTCCGGGATCGAGGTGTGCAGCTGGCGCACCTCTCCCCCGGCGTCGGGCTTGCCGATCTGGCCGCCGGGCCCGAGGGCCGTGACGTCGGAGGGCAGGTGGATCTTGCCGTCGGCCTGCTCGAGCAGGGCCCGGCAGGTGTCGACCATGTCCTCCTCGAACAGCGACGCCCCGATGGGGTTGCCCTGGGCGGCGAGGAAGGTGAAGCACATGCCGCCGCCGATGACGAGGCCGTCGACCTGGGGCAGGAGCGCCTCGATCACGCCGAGCTTGTCGGACACCTTCGCCCCGCCCAGGATGGCGATGAAGGGACGACGGGCGTCGTCGCGGAGGCCGCCGAGGATCTCGACCTCCTTCGCCAGGAGGCGCCCGGCCGCGGACGGCAGGTGCTTCGGCGGGCCGACGATGGACGCGTGGGCGCGGTGGGAGGCGCCGAACGCGTCGTTCACGTACGCGTCCTGGCCGGCGATCAGCTCCTGGACGAAGGCGTCGTCGTTGGCCGTCTCACCCGGGTGGAACCGCAGGTTCTCCAGCAGCTCGACGCCCGGGGCCAGCTCGGCCAGGCGCTGGCGCACCGGGTCCATCGAGAACTGCGGGTCCGGCGCACCCTTCGGGCGGCCGAGGTGGCTGCACGTCGTGACCGTGGCCCCCTGCTGCTGCAGCCACTGGATGGTGGGCAGCGCGGCGCGGATGCGGAGGTCGTCGACGATCTCGCGGGAGCCGTCGGGCAGCTCCCGCAGCGGCACGTTGAAGTCGGTGCGGACGAGCACCCGCTTGCCGTCGAGCGGCAGCAGGTCCTCCAGCTGGGGAACCGGTTCCATCGGCCGTCAGCCGCAGGCGATGGTGACGAGGTCCACGAGGCGGTTCGAGTAGCCCCACTCGTTGTCGTACCAGCCGCTGATCTTGGCCAGGTTGCCGTTGGCCATGGTGAGGCCGGAGTCGAAGGTGCACGAGGCAGCCGAGCCGACGATGTCGGAGGACACCAGCGGGGCGTCGCTGTACTCGAGCACGTCCGCCAGGCGGCCCTCGGAGGCGGCGGCCTGGAAGGCCTCGTTGATGGCCTCGGCCGTGGCGTCCTTCTTCAGCAGCGCCGTGAAGTCGGTGACCGAGCCCGTGGGCACGGGCACGCGCAGGGCGGTGCCGTCGAGGCGGCCGTCCATCGACTGCATGACGAGGCTCGTCGCCCGGGCGGCGCCCGTGCTGGTCGGGATGATGTTGATCGCCGCAGCCCGGGCCCGGCGCAGGTCGCTGTGCGGACCGTCCACCAGGGACTGGTCGCCGGTGTAGGCGTGGATCGTGGTCATGAAGCCCTTCTCGACGCCGAAGGCGTCGTCGAGGACCTTGACCATCGGCACGAAGCAGTTGGTCGTGCAGGAGGCGTTGGAGACGACCTTGTGCTTCTCGGCGTCGAAGGTGTCGTCGTTGACGCCAACCACGAAGGTCTCGTCGGCGCCCTTGGCGGGAGCCGACACGATGACGAGCGGGGCGCCGGCGTCGAGGTGGGCGGCGGCCTTGTCCCGGTCGGTGAAGAAGCCGGTGGATTCGATGACCACGTCCACGCCGAGGTCGCCCCACGGCAGGTCCGCCGGGTTGCGCTCGGCGAGGACCTTCAGGGTGTCGTCCCCGATCGTGATGCCGTCGCTGCTGACGCCGACCTTCTCGGGGAAGCGGCCCATGACCGAGTCGTACTGGAGCAGGTGGGCCATGGTCTCGAGGGACCCGAGGTCGTTCACGGCGACGAAGTCGATGTCGGCGCCCTGCGCCTTCGCGGCCCGGAAGAAGTTGCGGCCGATGCGGCCGAAGCCGTTGATGCCCACGCGAACGGTCATGTGTGATCCCACCTCAGGGAGTCGTCGGTCAGTCTCTCGGATCTGACCACGCGCGCCGGTTGTGCCACAAACGTCTCCTGGGGCGATGCCGTGCGGCACACTCTCGGCGATGGACGTGCTCATCTGCGAGGACGATCCGATGACCCGCTCGGTCATCAGCGACCTGGTCGAGGACAAGGGTGGGCGGGTGCTGGCCGCCGTCGAGTCGGCCGCCGACGCGCTCACCTTCCTGCAGCGCTTCAGCGCCGACGTGATCATCGTCGACCTCGTCCTCCGCTACGGCAACGGCGTCGAGCTGGTCGAGCGGCTCCGGAGCGAACACCCGTCCGTGCAGGTCGTGGTGTTCACCGCGCACGACGCCATCGCCCACCTGCACGAGTCCGTCGAGGTCGTGGTCAAACCCGACTTCGACCGGCTGGGCCGCATCATCACCAGCTCCACCGCCCGCGTGGTCGGCGAGCGGCGCCGGGCGACCCGCCCCGTCGCCCCGGTTCGAGTCACGCCGGACGGGCATGCCTTCTACCGCCTCATCGCCAATGCCCACCCCGACGACGTGCTGGCCAGCGTGACCGTGGACGGCGACGGGGACGAGGTCGCCGCCGCCCTGCGCTCCGCCCTGCGCAGCCACGACGTCGTCCTGCAGCGCAGCGACCGGGTCGTCGCCCTGCTCGTCGGCGGTGGCCCCGAAACGGTCCGCGCCCTGCAGGCCCGCCTCGCCGAGTCGTTCCCCACGCTCGCTGCGCGCACGACCACCGCCCTCGCCGGGTCCGACCCGGTCGACGCCTTCACGCGGCTGACGACTGGCTGAGCTCGCTCAGAGGAGCTTCGCCAGCACCTCGCCGAGCCGGTCGCTGTCGTGGGCCAGGCCGTGGGGGCGGACGATGTCGGCCTCGACGACCTCGATGCCGGCGTCGATGTCCCCCAGCGGCAGCGCCCCCTCCTGGGTGACGACGACGTCGGGGGTCAGGCCGTGGAGGCCCAGGACGGCGAGGTGGCCGGCGAGGTCGACGTCCTTCACCCCGGTCTCGTCGGCCTGGAGGTTGGCGACGAAGACGAACCGTCCCCGTCGCCCGGCGATGGCGCGCTGGACGCCGGGCACCACCGCTGCGGCCAGGACGCTCGTGTAGAAGGAGCCGGGGCCGAGCACGATCTGGTCGGCGCGCGCCAGCGCCTCGGTGGCCGCCGCCGGCACCGGCGGGTCGGCGGGGTCGACCCCGATGTGGACCAGCCGCCCGGCGGCCTCGATGGCGACCTGGCCGCGCACGGTGCCCTCCGGCGTCTCGGCCACGAGGTCGATGGGCGCGTCCGTCGCCGGCACGACCTGCATGACCTCCGGGTCGACGCCGAGCCAGCGGGACAGGCTCGCCGCTGCCGCCACGAGGTCGTGGCCTGCGTCGACGAGCCCGGCGAGCACGAGGTTGCCCACGGCGTGGCCGGCCAGGTCGCCGTCGGAGAAGCGGTGCTCCATGGCGTCGGCCAGCTCCCGGTTCGGGCTCACCGACGCGATGCAGCGCCGCAGGTCACCGGGAGCCGGCATGTCGATGCACTCCCGCAGGCGGCCGCTCGACCCGCCGTCGTCACCGGTGGCCACGATCGCCGTCGTGCGGGCGGCGTAGGTGCGGACGGCCTTGAGCAGCATGGCCAGGCCGTGCCCGCCGCCGATGGCGACGACGCGGGGACCGGGGCTCACCTGTCGACGTCCCGGTGGGTGACCGTGGCGTCGGTGCCGAGGCCGGCCAGGCGGGCACGGATCTCCTCGGCGATGGCGACCGAGCGGTGGCGGCCGCCGGTGCAGCCGATGGCGATGCTCAGGTACGCCTTGCCCTCCTTGCGGTAGGCCGGCAGCAGCAGCTCGAGCAGGTCGACGATGCGGTCGACGAACTCCTTGGCCCCCTCCTGGCCGAGCACGTAGTCGCGCACGGGCGCGTCGAGGCCGGTGAGGGGACGCAGCTCGTCGACCCAGTGGGGGTTGGGGAGGAAGCGCACGTCGAGGACCATGTCGGCGTCGATCGGCGACCCGTGCTTGAACCCGAACGAGCGCAGGGTCGTCCGCATCCCGACGTCGGCGTCGGCCTGCCCGAACGCGGCTCGGATCCGGTCGCGCAGCTGGTGGACGTTGAGGTTGGTCGTGTCGATGACCACGTCGGCCTCGGCCCGCACCGGCTCGAGCACCGCCCGCTCCTGCTCGATGGCCTGCTCGATGGTGTCGGCCGAGCTCATCGGGTGCCGCCGCCGGGTCTGCTCGTACCGGCGGACCAGCTCGTGGGTGGCGCAGTCGAGGAACAGGATCCGCACCCGCGGCACGCTGCGCCGCAGCTCGGCGAGGGCGTCGACCAGCTCCCGGTCGTAGTGCCCCGTGCCGGCCACAAGCACGATCCGCTCGATCGACGACCCCTTGGCGTCGGCCAGCTCGGTGACCTTCGGCATGAGCGCCGGCGGCAGGTTGTCGATGACGAACCAGCCCAGGTCCTCGAAGTCGTTGGCCGCCTGGGAGCGTCCCGCGCCGGACAGGCCGGCGATCACCACGTAGTCGCCCATGTCGGGGAGGGTACCGGTGGGGCTGTTTGCGCCCGCGCCGGACGCGCACGCGGCAGTGCCCCGCCGTGGCGGGTGGACCGGGGAGACGTCTGGATGAGCCTGGGCCGTGCCGTCGCCGCGTCCTACGCGGCGACGGCATCGGGTGGTGGCCTGCGCCGGCCCGGACCCAGCTCGTTCCCGTGCCGGTCGAGGAACAGCGGCATGCCGTCCACCATGAGGACCGACAGCGCACCGGAGTGGATCGCGTTGTGGTGGTGGCGACACAGCAGGACCATGTTGTCGATGTCGGTGCCACCCAGGTGGTCCCAGAACACGACGTGGTGGGCGTCGCAGTGCGAAGGTGGGCGGTCGCAGCCCGGCACGGCGCACCCCCGGTCCCGCGCAGCCAGGGCCCGGCGAATCGCCCGGTTGGCGTAGCGCTCCTCACGACCCAGGTGGAGCACGACCTTTGCAGCATCCAGCACGACCGACTGGTGGCGGGAGCCGCACCGCATCCGGCGCATCACGTCGATCGGGAGGACCGAACCGTCGGTCAGCTCGCACAGCGAATCGACGTGGCGGCCGCCGAAGCGGTAGGTGTCCTCGTCGACGTGGATCATGAACAGGGCATCACGACGGTCCGGGTTGCCCTCGGCCGCAGCGCCCGCCTCGACCAGCTCGACCAGGGCCTCCGCCCGTCGCATCCCGGGCGTCCGCGCGGCCAGCCCGTCGTCGGGGTTCGCCTCGGCCACCTGCTTGTCCCGGTGGAAGAGCTGGTCGACCCGCTCCTCGAGGGCGGCCAGCAGCGGTAGTCCCGTGTCGAGCCCGAACTCGCCGTTGACCCGCACCCGCTGCCCCACCCGGCTGGCGCTCAGCGTGTCGTGCTGAAGGTCGCGCGGCTCGGCACCGTCGAAGTCCCACAGCTCGATCCAGGCATCGACCTTCACGGCCAGCTGATCGGCCGTGAGCTCCATCGCCTCGGCGACGAGCTCGGCCTCCTGGTCGGAGAAGGCGTCGCGCACGCGGGGGTTGGCGACGCAACGAGCCAGCACGCGGGCATGCGCCTCCGTGATCGACCCATCGGCCAGCGCCGCACGGGTCTCGGGCATCTGACCCAGGCGAGCCGCCAGCGTGACCCGGCTGCCGGCGACCGCTCGGGACGTCCCGGTCTGGGCGGCCAGCCAGTTGGCCGGGTTGTACGCCGCATCGAGCTGCCACGCCGCCGACCGGTCGAAGAACCCGAGCGTCTCGTACACGTGGGCCTCGAACTGCGTCCGCACCTGCTCGAGCCGCGCCATGTGCGCCGTCAGCTCGGCGACCGACAACGACGCCACGTCCACCGCCAGCACCTCGGCCAGCACATCAGCGAGCACTTCCGCCATGCCGTCGAGGATAGACCCGAACACACGTTCGAGTCAACAGCCGCTACCGGAGCTTCTCCGTCCGGAGGAACAGCAAGCGGGGGATCTCGGCGGCGTCGGTGTACTCCGGCGCCCGGGCCAGGAACCCCGCCGGCGGGGCCGGCTCCTCGATCGTGGTCAGGAGCAGGCCGTTGGCGATCAGGGCGTTCAGGTAACGGCTGAGCGGGCGGTGGATGAAGGGGATGTAGACGTCCTTCTGCACCTCCTCGATGGTCTTGTCCTCGCGCAGGTAGGCGCCGATGCGCCAGTACTGCTCGGGCGGGTCCAGGATCTGGTCGTCGATCCAACCGCTGTTCGGCGTCTGGAGCAGCGGGTGGTTCAGGAAGAAGAGGAACCGCCCGCCAGGCTCCAGCACACGGGCGACCTCGGCGATCGCGTCGTCGACGTCGTCGATGTGCTCGAAGACGAGGCACGCGACGGCGACATCGAAGCTGGCATCCGGGAACGGCAGCCCCGCAGCGCCGGAGCGCAGGTACACCGGTCCCCCGGCCCGCTCCTTGGCCACCTCCACCTGGTTCCACGTCGGGTCCAGACCGATGACCTCGGCGCCGAGGCGCGCCGCGAGCCGAGCGACCTGGCCCTCGCCCGTCCCGATGTCCAGCACCCGGCGGGCACCGCGCAGGTGCTCCTCGGCGAGCGGGAGGATCTGCTCCTCGTACTCCGGGTCGACGCCGTC
>JAKFET010000032.1:0-37290 GCA_036675575.1 Acidimicrobiaceae bacterium | reverse complement strand
GGGCGCCGGCTGCACGCGGCGACCCTCGCCCGCGAGGTCCGCGCCGTGCGAGCGGGTGGCGCCCAGGTGCTCGTGCTCCAGCCCGGCCCCGAGGTCGTGGACGCGGTCGGCCCGAGCTCGATGGACGCCAGCCGCCGCGGTGCGGTCGCGCAGGTCGCGCACGACACGGTGCGGGCGCACCTGGCCGGCGACGCCGTGGCGGCGCGCCTGGCGCTGCTGCGGTCCTGACGCGCCCCCGCGCGGGGTACGCGACCGGGGACGCCACGCAGGCCCAAGGAGGCACCCCATGACGACGTTCGGCTACTTCCTCTCCAGCGAGGAGCACACGCCCAAGGAGCTCGTCCGGCAGGCCGTGCTCGCCGAGGAGGCCGGGTTCGAGGCGCTGTGGATCTCGGACCACTTCCACCCGTGGAACGACGAGCAGGGGGAGAGCCCGTTCGTGTGGAGCGTGATCGGCGCCGTCGCCAACGCCACCTCGCTCCCGATCACCACCGCCGTGACGTGCCCGACGGTGCGCATCCACCCGGCGATCATCGCCCAGGCCGCCGCCACCAGCGCCCTGCTGACCGAGGGCCGGTTCCAGCTGGGCGTCGGCACGGGCGAGAACCTGAACGAGCACATCCTGGGCGACCGCTGGCCACCCGTCGACGTCCGCCTCGCCATGCTCGAGGAGGCGGTCGAGGTCATGCGGGCGCTCTGGACCGGCGACCAGGTCACGCACCACGGGACCCACTACACCGTCGAGAACGCCCGCCTGTACTCCACGCCGGACACGCCCCCGCCCGTGTACGTGTCGGGCTTCGGCCCGAAGGCCGTGTCGCTGGCCGCCCGCATCGGTGAGGGCTACTGCGGCACCAGCCCGGAGGCCGAGCTCATCCAGCAGTACCGCGACGAGGGCGGCACCGGTCCGGCCCAGGCCGGCGTGAAGGTGTGCTGGGGCGAGGACCGCGACCGCTGCGTCGAGCTGGTCCACCGCCTGTGGGGACCGAACATGGTCCCGGGCGAGGCGGCCCAGGAGCTCCCCATGCCGGCGCACTTCGAGCAGGCGGGGGAGCTGGTCACCCCCGAGATGGTGTCGGAGAAGTTCGCCTGCGGGCCGGACGTGCAGGAGCACCTGGGCTCGGTCGCCGAGTACGAGCGGGCCGGTTACGACGAGATCTTCCTCTCCCAGATCGGCCCGACGTCGGAGGGCTTCTTCGCCTTCGCCGCCGACGAGCTGCTGCCGGCGCTGCGCACGAGCTCCTGACCCCCGGTCCGGGAGGTCCCGGGTGGGGCGCCGAAAAGGCCCCGTGGCCTGTGACCTAGGGCCCCAGGCAGGGAGGGGGCCCCACTCGTACGGTCATCCCATGCCCGACAGGGCGACGGTTCCCAACAGGAGGACAGAGAGATGACCATGCTCCACGAGCGCCCGATGACCCCGGCCACCCCGGTCGACACGCCGATCCCGGTGACCCGCCGCCGGATCGACCACCTCCTCATCGCCGCCGGCGTCCTCGCCGCCGTCGTGCTGGCGGTCGCCGGAGGCCTCCTGACCTGGGGCAGCAACTTCTCCCAGAACTACGTGGGCGACGAGCTCACGGCCCAGAACATCGCCTTCCCGCCCACCGAGGCGCTGGTGGAGGAGGGTCGTGAGGACCTCGCCGAGTTCGGTGGCGAGCAGGTGGACACCGGCGACGAGGCCGAGGCCTACGCCAGCTTCATCCAGGGCCACGTCGAGAACACCGCCGGCGGCCTGACCTACAGCGAGATCCCCGACCGTGCGGCCAAGACCGCACTCCAGGAGGCCATCGACAGCGGTGCCCCCGCCGACGAGATCGCCGAGCTGGAGCAGGAGGCGACCACCCTCAGCCAGCAGCGTGACACGGTCTTCAAGGGCGAGATGCTGCGAGGCACGCTCCTGAACGCCTACGCCTGGTCGACCATGGGCCGCATCGCCGGCATCGCCGCAACGGCGGCCTTCGCCGCAGCAGCGATCATGGTGGTCCTGTCGGTGGCCGGCATGGTCCACCTCCGCAAGGTCACCCACTGAACACCTGCTGACCCGCTCGGCGGGTGAGCGAGATGGGGGACGAGGAGCCCGGTGGCAGCGCCACCGGGCTCTTCCGCGTCCGGGGCTCAGCGACGCAGCTCGGCCTCGCAGGGCGGACACAGCCCGCTGATGGCGGTGGACAGCTCGACCTGGCAGTTCCAGCACAGGCGGGTGTAGCCGTCGGCGAGGCGGTCGAGCATGGCGTCGATCCGCGGCGTGGCCGGGTCCCTGCGGCCTTCTCGGAGCTGGGCCCGGCACGACTCGCCGAGCGTGCCGTCCACGGGGTCCTCGCGCCCGCAGCCCCAGCAGGTCCCGGCATCGGCCATGCCGCGAACCGTACCGGCGGCGGTGTTGCCATGATCGTGGCCGTGCGCCTCGTGCCCTCCTCCCGTCCGGTCCGGATCGCCCTCGTGGTGGTCGTCGGGCTCCTCGTGGTCGGCGGGCTCGCCTTCCGCCAGCAGATCGGCGACGTCTACGGCTACGTCTTCCCGGACGGCATCGTCGACGAGGCCGACGAGCGCACGAGCGGCCCGGCACCCACCACCGACGCGGAGCCGCCGACGAGCACGACCGGCGCGGCGCCGACCACCGAGGCGCCGCCGGCCACGGGCCAGGACCCGGCGATCTCGCTGGCGCGCATCGCCGACCTGTCCGGACCCTCCGCCGCCGCCGACCCGGCCGGTCCCGGACCCGTGCTCCTGTCGACCCTCGACGGACGGGTCCACGCCGTCGACCTCGGGACGGGCTCGACCGAGGTCGTGCTCGACCTGACCGACCGCGTCTCCTCCGGCGGGGAGCGTGGCCTGCTGGGCATCGCCCTCGATCCGGCCGGTGAGCGGCTGTACCTCAACTACACCAACAGCGCCGGCGACACCGAGATCCGCTCGCTGCCGGTGGCGGACGGGCGACCCGTCGGCGACCCCGACGACGCCGTGCTCCACCTCGAGATCGGCCAGCCCTACCGCAACCACAACGGCGGCAACCTCGTGTTCGGCCCCGACGGCGCCCTCTGGATCGGCGTCGGCGACGGGGGCAGCGCCAACGACCCTGCCGGGGTGGCCCAGGACCCCGACGTCCTGCTCGGCAAGATGCTCCGCGTCGTCCCCGACCCCGCCGGCGGCGTGTCCGCACCTGGCTCCAACCCGTCGTGGGGGGAGCGGCCGGAGGTGTGGGCCATCGGCCTGCGCAACCCCTGGCGCTACTCCTTCGACCGGGCCACCGGGTTGCTGTGGGTGGCCGACGTGGGCCAGAACGCCATCGAGGAGGTCACGGTGGTCGACCCGGCCGGCGACCCCGTGAACTTCGGCTGGAACCGCCTCGAGGGGTCGCGCCCGCTCGCCGGCGAGGACGGTCCGGACCTCACGGGCCCCACGTTCGAGTACTCCCACGACGAGGGCTGCTCGATCACCGGAGGCCACGTGTACCGCGGCTCGGCGGTCGCGTCGCTGCAGGGCTGGTACCTGTTCGGCGACTTCTGCGGTGGCTGGGTGCGGGCCGTGCGCGCCGACGACCCCACCTCGGGACCCGTCGAGCTCGTCTCCGGGTTCGGGCCCGTGCTGTCGTTCGCGGAGCTCGAGGACGGTGAGCTGCTCGTCCTGGGCCAGGATGGGGTCTTCGCCGTCGAGGCGGCCTGATCGAATCCCGGCACCGAGCCGGGGGTAGGGAGCGCGCCATGAAGGTCCTGATCGCCGTGGACGACGACCCGGAGTCCGAGGACGCGCTGTCCTTCGCCGAGCAGCTCCTGCCCGACGATGCCTCCGTCCTGGTGGTGAACGTCGCCCGCAGCACCATCACGCCCTACGGCACGATCGGCGGGCTGGGCGCCGGGTACGCCGGCAGCCCGACGCTGAGCGCCGAGGCGGACCTGCGGGCCCAGGAGCTCGCAGACCGGGAGGCCGAGCGCGTGGTCGAGCGGGCGGGCGAGGCCCTGCACGCCGACGAGCGCCGGGTGGAGCACGGCGACGTCGGCCCCACCATCTGCCGGGTCGCCGAGGACGAGGGCGCCGACCTCGTCGTGCTCGGCACCCACGACCGCAGCCGCTGGTCGCGGCTCTGGTTCGGTTCCGTCTCCGACCACGTCGTCCGCCACGCACCCTGCCCGGTGCTGGTCGTGCGGCGGTGAGGACGCCATGAGCACCCCCGATCCCACCCAGCCCGACCCGATGCCGGCCCCGGATCCGAACCGGCCGCCCGTCCCGGACCCGACCCCCAACCCGGGCCCCGGCCCGCAGCCGCCCGATCCGGGCCCGCCGGTGCCCGACCCGGGTCCGGCACCGGACCCGCAGCCGTCGCCCGAGCCGCTGCCCGGGCGCCCGCAGCCGCCGATCCCGAACCCGCAGGCCTGATCGCCGCGTCCCCGGGTCACCCGGGGAGCAGCGACGTCCGTGGCGCTAGCTCCGGACCTTCTTGCGGACCGTGCTGGCGACCTCGTCCACCTGGTGGCGGGCGTCGCCGGCGATGTCCTCGGCCCGCCGGCGGGCGCGCTCGGCCGCCTTGCGAGCCGACTTCGAGCCCCGCTGCAGGCGGGCCCGGGCCTCCTCGGCCTTGGCCTCGGCCTGCTTGCGGGTCTGGGCCGCCTTGCTCTCGGCCCGCTCCCGGCGCAGCTTGCGGCGCTCGTCCCTGCGAGCGACCTTCGCGCTGTGCAGCGAATCGAGCTCGCGCCCCTTCAGGGTGTGCTCGACCGTGCCGAGCCGCTCTTCGAGCGAGGCCCGCAGCGCGGAGGTGCGCTCCAGGTCGGCGCGCGTGGCCGCCAGATCCGCCTCCGTCTCGGCCAGCTGCTCCTTCTTGGACTTCCAGCCCACGAAGCCGAGCGTCGTGACCGACAAGGTCTTGCGGATGATTCCCATGGGGTCGCCTCCAGGGTCAGGGGTGGGGACAGCGCCGTGCTTCCTACCCCATGCACGGTGGCGGCATGTGGGGAGCGACCCCTGGTGCATGCCGGCGGGACGGCCGGGGATGGAGACGACGGCCGCCGACGCCCGGCGTATCGTTGGGCGTGACCAGCCCGAGGGAGCCCGCAGTGGAGCACGACCAGAGCCCGTCCGACACCGTCCCGGCCGGCCGGGCCGACTTCGTGGTGGTGGCCAACCGGCTCCCGGTCCGGCTCGACGACGACGGGTCCTGGTCGCTCAGCCCCGGCGGGCTCGTGTCCGCGATGCTGCCCGTCATGCGGGAGCGGTGCGGCTCCTGGGTGGGCTGGGACGGCACCGGCGACGGCGAGGCGCAGCGGTTCGAGTTCGAGGGCATCACCCTCTCCGCCCTCGCCCTGTCGCACCAGGACGTCGACGAGTACTACGGCGGTGCGTGCAACGAGACGATCTGGCCGCTGTTCCACGACGCCATCGAGACCACGCAGTTCCACCGCGAGACCTGGGCGGCGTACCGCCAGGTGAACCAGCGCTTCGCCGACGCCGCCTGCGCCGAGCTGGCCGAGGGCGGGACGGTCTGGGTCCACGACTACCAGCTGCAGCTGGTCCCCAAGATGATCCGCGAGCAGCGCCCCGACGCCCGCATCGGCTTCTACCTCCACATCCCGTTCCCGCCGCTGGAGCTGTTCTCCCGCCTCCCATGGCGGGCCGAGCTGCTGGCCGGCCTCCTCGGCGCCGACGTCATCGGCGTGCAGACCCAGGCCGACGCCCGCAACGTGCTCTACGGCGTGCGGCGCTTCTGCGAGGTCGACGACCTCACCTTCGCCGGCGACGGCGGCGTCGTCCGCACCGGCCGGGACACCTCGGTCGTGAAGGCGTTCCCGATCTCGGTCGACTTCGAGGCCATCACCGAGCAGGCCTCCACCGACGAGGTCGAGCTCGCCGTGAAGGAGCTGCGCAAGGAGCTCGGCGACCCCCAGCACGTGCTGCTCGGCGTCGACCGGCTCGACTACACCAAGGGCATCGACCTGCGGCTCAAGGCCGTGCACGAGCTGCTCATGGAGGGTCGCCTCGACCCCCGCACGACGGCCGTCATCCAGGTCGCGGTGCCGAGCCGCGAGGACGTCCAGGGGTACAACTCGGTGCGCAGCCGGGTCGAGCAGCTGGTCGGCACCATCAACGGCGACTACGGCGAGCTGGGCCGGCCGGTCGTCCAGTACATCCACAAGAGCCTCCCCTTCGCCGAGCTGCTGGTGCTCTACCGCGCTGCCGACGTGCTGCTCGTGACGCCGTTCCAGGACGGGATGAACCTGGTGGCCAAGGAGTACGTGGCCGCCCGCGTCGACGACACCGGCGCCCTGGTGCTCTCGGAGTTCGCCGGCGCCGCCGAGGAGCTCAGCGACGCCTTCCTCGTGAACCCCTACGACACCGAGCACCTGAAGGAGCAGATCGCCGCCGCCGTGTCGATGGACGCCGACGAGCAGCGCTCCCACATGCACGCGATGCGCGACATCGTGCAGCGCAACGACCTCGCGGCGTGGGCCACCGCGTTCCTCGCCCTGCTCTCCATCAGCTGAGCCGCCCTACGCTCCGGGGCATGGCCTCGATCCTCGACCGGGTACTGCTCAACGTCCAGGCGGTGGACACCATCCGCAGGATGGGCCTCCTGCACCCGAAGGTGGCCTCCACGGCGCTGCAGTCGGCGAAGCGCTGGGGCCCGACCCTCGCCGCGGGGTACGCCGCCGGCGTGGCCCGGCGGGGGGACGAGCCGGCCATCGTCGACGACGACGGCGCCATCAGCTTCCGCGAGGTGCACGAGCAGTCGAGCGCGCTGGCCAACGCCCTCGCCGCCCGCGGTGTGGGGCCCGAGACCCCGGTGGCGCTCCTGGCCCGCAACAGCCGCTGGTTCGTCCTCGCCGTCGCCGCGCTCGACAAGCTCGGCGCCACCGTCCTCTACATGAACACCGGCTTCGCCGGTCCGCAGCTGGCCGAGGTGCTCCAGCGCGAGGGCTGCGCGCTGCTGCTCCACGACGACGAGTTCAGCGAGGCCGTCGCCGGCTACGCCCCCGACGTCGACCGCCTCGTGTGCGACCGCGCGCCCGCCGACGGCACCGAGGACCTGCCCACGCTCGTGGCCGCCTCGTCGACGGACGACCCGGCGAAGCCCGACCACCAGGGCCGCCAGGTGATCCTCACCTCCGGCACCACCGGGACGCCGAAGGGCGCGTCGCGGAGCAAGGAGAGCCTGGGCGCCGGTCTGGTGGCGGCCACGGCGATCTTCCAGCGGGTGCCCTTCCGCACCGGCGACGTGCACGCCGTCCCGGCGCCGATGTTCCACTCGCTCGGCAACGCCGCCCTGCTCGCCGGCGCCACCATGTCCCACACGCTCGTCGTGTCCCGGCGCTTCGAGCCGGAGCACCTCCTCGAGCAGATCCAGGCCAACCGGGCCCGGGTGGTCACCGTCGTGCCGGTGATGCTGCAGCGGGTGCTGGCCCTGCCCACCGAGGTCACCGAGCGCTACGACACCTCGAGCCTCGAGGTCGTGTTCTGCTCGGGTTCGGCGCTCCCCGGCTCGCTGGCCACCGAGTGGATGGACCGCTTCGGCGACAACCTCTACAACATGTACGGCTCCACCGAGGTCGCCGTCGCCACCATCGCCACGCCCGAGGACCTGCGCGCCGCGCCCGGCACCGCCGGCCGTCCCCTCTCGGGCGTCGACGTCCGCCTCTACGACGACCACGACCGCCTGGTCACCGCGCCCGGCGCGGTCGGGCGCATCTTCGTGGGCAGCGCCCTGCGGTTCGAGGGCTACACCGGCGGCCAGACCAAGCCCTCGATCGACGGGCTCCTGTCCTCGGGCGACCTCGGCCGCTTCGACGCCGACGGCCGCCTCTTCGTGGGCGGCCGCGACGACGACATGATCGTGTCCGGCGGCGAGAACCTGTTCCCGAGCGAGGTCGAGGACCTGCTGACCGACCTCGACGGCGTCCGCGAGGTCGCGGTGCTCGGCGTCGACGACGACCAGTTCGGCCAGCGCCTGGCGGCGTTCGTGGTGCTGGAGGAGGGCGCCTCGCTCGACGACGTGGCCATCAAGAACCACGTCAAGGCGAACCTGGCCAACTACAAGGTGCCGCGCTCGGTGTGGTTCGTCGACGAGCTGCCCCGCAACGCCACGGGCAAGGTCCTCAAGCGGGACCTGCGTCAGCGCTTCCCGGACGCGTAGCCACCGGCCCGTGCGGGCGACTGCGGTCCCACGTCCTGCACCCGGGGCGCGGTGCCGAGGGTCCACACGAAGGTGAGCATCCCGGTCCACAGCACGTGGGCGGCGATGGGCGCGACCAGGCCGCCGCGCCAGGCGAACAGCGCGCCCCACACGGCGCCGCCGAGGAGGGCGGCGAGGGCCAGGGACCACTTGCGCTCGAAGACCTGCACGGCCGTGTAGGTGACCAGCGCGATGGCGAGGCCGCCGACACCCTGGAGCACGCCGCGGAACAGCAGCTCCTCGGCGACCCCCATGGCGGCGATCGGGCCGACCATGCGTGCCGCCGTGTCCTCCTCGCCGAGGCGGTACAGGTCGCGGACCTGGTCGCCGAAGGCGGGGAACAGCCGGGTGATGGCCCCGTAGCCGACGTGGGTGGCCACCAGCCACGCCCCGCCGGCGCCGAGCCCGATGGCGAGCTCGGTGGCGTCGATGGGGCCGGCGATCTCGCCGAGGCGGCCGAGGGCGGCCAGGCCGAGCACGGCGGTGGCGCCCACGACGCCGGCGGCGACCCACGTCCGGGGCCAGATGCCGGGTCGGGGCAGGGCGAACATGTAGGCGAACGCGGCGAAGGCGACGAGGACGGACGCCACGACGACGACGGGCTCGGTCACGGTTCGCTCCCCGTCACGCAGCGGCGCGGACGGCCGAGGTGGTGGCCGAGAAGCCGTCCCACGACGTGATCCGGTCGGTGCGGATGGCGATGGTGGCCCGCGCCCCGTCGACGTCCACGAGGTCGAGGTGGCCGCGCAGCATCACGCCGCGCTTCTCGTCCGGGCGCCGGCTCGCGCTGTCGTCGAAGGTCGCGCACCCGGCGCCGGGCAGCTCCGCCCGGACCTGGGCGAGGGCGGCGGCGGACACGTCGAAGCGGTCCTCGCCCTGCCAGCGCGCCGGCAGCACCACGGGCCCGTCGGGCGTGGCGATGCCGAGCCGGGCCGGGGCATCGGTGTGCACCAGGTGGCGCACGTCCCCGGGGACCTCGGGCAGCGTGCCGGCGGTGCGGCCCTCGGTGCGGTGCAGCTCGGCGGGCGCCGGGAGCTGCGGCGTCCACTCGCCGGAGCCGTCGAGGAGGTCGAACCCCTCGACCCGGAGCGACCGGTCGATGCGGGTCACCAGCATCACGCGGTTGTGAGGGAGCCACCCGCTCGGGACGCGACCGGCCGCCTCGACGTAGCCGAGCAGCTGCTCGAGCTGGTCGCCGGCGAGGCGCATGGCGGCGGGACCGGCGATGAGGGCGCCGGCGGGATCGGTGAGCATGGCCTCGGGGTGGCGGAGGTCGACGGACACGGTGGGGCCGGCGACGACCTCGGTGGCGCCGTCCTCCCGCTCGACCGTCGCGGCGGCGACCCGGTGCGTGCGCACCGACTTCGCCTTGAGCGAGTCACGGGAGGTCGTGGTGACGAAGCGGCCGGCCTGGACGACGCCGGCCTGCATGGTGACGTGCGGTCCGGAGCGGGTGGTCACCGCGTAGGCGGCGAAGCCGTCCTGGGCCTGCATCGGCTCGACGTCGACGTGCTCGGTGGCGGTCACGCGACCCGCACGACCTGCTGGGCGTGGCTCTGCATTCTGTCACCGATGGAGGCGGGGTCGACGCCGAGGCGGCGGTACAGGCGCTCGGCGAACACGTCGCCGGTGCGGGCCATGCTCGAGGTCATCACCCGTTCGACGGCCCGGCGGGACATCGCCGGCAGGGGCAGGTCGACGTGGAGCGTGATGTCGATGGAGAGGTGGGTGCGGTCCGGCCCCGTCTCGGTGAGCTCGTAGACGCCGTCGGCCCCGGCACGCTCGGTCTGGCCGGCGGGCGGCGCGTGGCGGAACTCGATGCGGGACGGCTCGACGAAGGTCATCTGCTCGGTGAAGGACGGCGCCACCTCGACGCCGAGGGCCTTGATCCCGCTCAGCTGCCAGCACCAGCGGTCACCGTCGACGGCGATGCCGGCGAGGAGGGGGGTCATCTCCGTGAGGCACTGCGGATCGGTGAGCACCTCCCACACGGCGGAGCGGGGGACGGGCACGTCGCCGCTGGACACGTTGCGGGTCTGGAAGCAGGTCACGCAGGGGGCTGTACCCGCGCTCCCGCACCGGTCATGCCCGGTGTGACGTGAGACCGAGGTGCCGCCGGAGGAACGCGTACTGCAGGGCCTGCATCGTCGCCTGCTGGTCGGCGTCGGCGGCGCCGCCGTGACCGCCCTCGGTGTTCTCCCAGTAGGTCACGTCCTTGCCCAGGTCGCCGAGCAGGGCAGCCATCTTCCGGGCGTGGCCGGGGTGGACGCGGTCGTCGCGGGTCGAGGTGGTGAGCAGGATCGGCGGGTGCGCCGCCGTGGGGTCGACCCGGTGGTAAGGCGACCACCCCTGCAGGTACTCCCAGTCGTCGGGGTCGTCGGGGTCGCCGTACTCGGCCATCCACGAGGCGCCGGCCAGCAGCAGGTGGTAGCGCTGCATGTCGAGCAGCGGCACCTGGCAGACGATCGCACCCCACAGCTCCGGCGAGCGCACGTACATGTTGCCGACCAGCAGGCCGCCGTTGCTGCCCCCGGTGCAGCCGAGCTGCGCGGGCGTGGTCACCCCCCGCTCGACCAGGTGGCGGGCGACGGCCTCGAAGTCCTCGTAGACCCGGGGGCGCTGGTCCCGCAGGCCGGCCTGGTGCCATGCCGGCCCGTACTCGCCCCCGCCCCGGATGTTGGCCAGCGCGTACGTGCCGCCGGCCTCCAGCCAGGCCCGACCGAGCGCGGGGGCGTAGGCCGCCAGGCGCGGCACCTCGAAGCCCCCGTAGCCACCGAGCAGGGTGGGGCGGGGCGCGGCCGTGCCGCCCTCCGGCCCGACCTCGAAGTAGGGGATGCGGGTGCCGTCGGCACTGGTGGCGAAGTGCTGGGCGATGGCGAGACCTCGGGCGTCGAAGCGGGCCGGCGCCCGGCGCACCAGCTGGGGTCCGACGTCCCGGTCTCCGACGTGGACGAGGTAGAGCGACTCCGGGGTGAGGAAGTCGTTGCCGACGAGCCAGACGTCGTCGCAGCTGTCGGCGTCCACCGCGGCCACGTCGACCG
The DNA here is from genome assembly GCA_036675575.1 of Acidimicrobiaceae bacterium. Taxonomy (GTDB): domain Bacteria; phylum Actinomycetota; class Acidimicrobiia; order Acidimicrobiales; family Salinilacustritrichaceae; genus Salinilacustrithrix. The sequence continues at coordinate 26,091 of JAKFET010000032.1, read as the reverse complement.
ACCACACGTCGGGCACGTCGGTGCGCTCGGTCGCCTCCCACGCGCCACCCTCCACCGGTCGCACCACCTCGATGCGGTTCCGGACGTCGTCGAGGACGTTGAGCACCAGCCGGGTCCGCGTCCAGGTGTGGCCGGCCAGCGCGCGCTGCTCGGTGGGGGTGAAGACCGGCGTGGGCACGGCGGTGCCGGCGAGGAACCCGTCCACGTCGACCACGAGGAGCGAACCGGCCGGGTGGGTCCGCCCCCCGATCGTCCAGTCCCTGCGCAGCGAGCACGTCAGCCACCTGCCGTGGGCCGACACCTCGACGTCGACCGGGACGTCGATCCGCACGGGCGGGGTGCCGGGCGCGGCCCCGTCGGGGATGATCCAGGTCTCCGCCGTGTAGAAGTCGAGGGCCCGCTGGAACAGGTGGTGCCGCCCGCCCGGGAGCGTGCCGACCGCCACGCCCACGGCGATGTCGGCCTCGTCGCCCTCGAAGACGATCTCGGCCTCCTCGAGCGGGGTGCCCCGCGCCCATCGCCGCACGGTGCGCGGGTAGCCGGAGCGGGTGAGGCTGCCGGGACCGTGGTCGGTGGTGACGTACACGGTGTCGTCGTCGATCCAGGTCAGGCCGCCCTTGGCCAGGGGCCGGACGAAGCCGCCTTCGTCCGCCGGCACGAAGGCCCGGTCGACCAGGTCGAGCTCCCGGGTCACCGAGGCGTCCGAGCCGCCGGGGGACAGGTCCACCAGGGTGCGTCGGCGGTCGGTGGGCCGGGTGGCGGCGCCGTGGAACACCCACGACTCGCCCTCCTCCGCGCCGAGGGCGTCCACGTCGAGGATCGTCTCCCAGGTCGGATCCCCGGCCCGGTAGTCGCTCCACGAGGTGCGCCGCAGGAGACCGCGGCGGTGCGCAGCGTCGGTCCAGAAGTTGTGGACCGTCGGGTCCCCGGCGGGGTCGCCGTGGAGCGATGGGTAGGCGATGCGGTCGTCGGCCTCGAGCACCTCGAGGATGCGCTCGCGGAGCGGTCCGAAGGCCGGGTCCGCGAACAGCGCCGCCTCGGCCTCGGCGTTGCGCTCGCGGACCCAGGCCATGGCCTCGACCCCGTGGACGTCCTCCAGCCAGATCCGCTCGTCGGTCACGGGCGGACCCTACGTGCGGCGCCGGCCTACCCCTCGGCGCTCGTGGCGCTCCCGGTGTCGCCCGCCTCGCCCGTGCTGGAGTCGGTGGTCCCGACCGAGCCGCCATCGCTCGAGCTCTCGGCCGACTGGTCGGGGGCTGCCGTGTCCGGATCGGCGTTCAGGCCCTCGGCATCCTCTCCGGCCGTGGCGCCGGCGTCGGCCCCGCCGCCGGCGGCGGGATCTGCAGCCACCATGGCCCCGGCGAGCCCGGTGGCGATGGCGGCGGCGTGCTGGGCCGCGGCTCGCGCCTGCGTCGGAGCTGCCGGATCGCCGGCGACGACGGCATCGATCGCCGCGGTCAGGTTGGCGACGTGGGTGGCCAGCAGGGCCTCGAGGTCGGCGGGCGCACTGCCGCCCGTCGAGCCCTGCAGCAGCTGCGCGACCGCGCCCGGGGCCGCGTCGAGGGTCGAGCGCGCCGCACCGGCGGCGGCGGTGTCGCCGGTCGCGGCAGCGGCGGCATAGTCCGTGACGGCGGTCAGGAACGGGCGCCACAGGTCGAGGAAGGCCTCGCGGCCCTCGTTGCCGCTCGCGCCGCTGAGGGTGTTGGCGAGGCCGTCGGCGCCGCCGTCGAGGGTCGTCACGACCGCCTGGACGGCAGGATCGTCGGCGTCACCGCCGGCGTCGGCCACCGCGCCGGCGGCCAGCACGGCCTGGTGGGTGTGCTCGACGAGGGCGCTGGTCAGGGTGGCCCGGGTCTCGGCCGGCACGCCCAGGGGGTCGCCCGCCAGGTCCTCGGGGTGGGCGGCGACGAGGCCGGCTGCGATGTCGGCGGCGACGGCGTCCATGTGCAGGGCGGCCTCGTGCAGCAGGTCGGAGGCCTCGGCGTCCTCGGCGACCATGGCGTCGATGGCGGCGGTCACCATCGTCACGTGCGTCTCGAGCTCGCCGAACAGCTCGTCGGCGACCAGCTCCTCGTCGCTGATCTGCTCGAACAGGTCCGCCATCGGCTGGAGGAGGTCCTCGAGCGTCGCGGTGGCCTCGCCGGCGGCGTCGTCGTCCTCGTCGACGCGGGCGGTGGCGTAGTCGGCGTAGGCGGCGACGTGCTCGCGCCACACCTCGAGGAAGGTCTCGGGACCGTCGACGCCGGGGACGGTGGCGATGACGTCGCCGAGGGCGACGGCGTTCTCGTCGAGGGCCTGCAGCGCGCCCTGGGCGCCGGGACCGTCCTGGCCCTCGTCGGCGATGGCGTCGACGGCCATGCCGGTCAGGTGGACGTGCTCCTGCAGCAGGCGGGTGAGGTCGGCCCGCAACGTCGACGCGGCGTCGTCGACCGTGGACGCGACCTGCGTCGCCTCGGCAGCCGGCTCCTGCTCGGGCTCGGGGGCGGCGGCCTGCTCCTGGGCGGGGCTGGCCTCACCCGAGACGGCGACGGTGCTCTCCTCCTCGCCGCCGCCACCACAGGCGGCGAGGCCGAGCGCTGCGGCGGTGCCGAGCGCGAGGAGCTTGGTGGTGGTCGTTCGCACGAGGTGCTCTCCATCGTGAGTGGGTGGGGGGTGCGCGCGGCGGTGCGGCGCACGACGGCGGCGGTCCATCTCCCCGGGGTGCACATCGGTAGAACCCGGACAACGACGACGGCCCGTCCCGCGAGCGGGACGGGCCGGAGCCGGTTGGTGATCGTGTGAGCGGCGCTGCCGCTCAGGACGGGTCAGGACGTGGCGGCCACGACCGCAGCCGCGATGGCGCCGGCGGTCATCGGCATGTGCTGGCCGGCCTCGCGGAGCTGGCTGAACACGGCGGCGTCGCCGGCGATCAGCGAGTCGATCGCCGTGGTGAGGGACTCGACGTGGGTGGCGAGCTCGGACTCGACGGCGTCGGCGGGGAGCTCGCCGCCGGTGATCTCCTCGAAGAAGGCGCCCTGGGCGGCCCGGTAGCCGTCGAGGTCGGTGAGTGCCTTCTGGACCTTGGCGTCGTCTGCGGTCGCCTTGCCGAGGGTGTAGTCGACGAAGAAGCCGATGTGGCCTCGCCACTGCTCGAGGAAGGCCTCGCGGTTCTCGTCACCCGCCACCGACCCGATGACGTCGGCGATCTCCACCGAGTTGGCATCGAGGACCTCGACCGCAGCGGCCACGGCCGGGGCTTCGAGGTCGCCGCCGGCCTCGACGGCCTGCTCGATGGCGATCCCGGCGAGCCAGACGTGCTCCTGGAGCAGGCTGGTCAGGACGGCGCGGGTCTCGGCCGCGGGAGCGGCGACGTCGCCGTCGAACTGGTCGGGCAGGGCCTCGACGACGGCGCCGGCGATGGCCTGGGCCGTCATGTCCATGTGGTCCGCAGCGTCTTGGAGGAGGGCGAACGCCTGGCCGTCACCGGCGACGACCGCGTCGATCGCCTTGGTGAGGGACTCGACGTGGGTGGCGAGCTCGGACTCGACGGCGTCGGCCGGCAGCGTGCCGCCGGTGATCTCCTCGAAGAAGGCGCCCTGGGCGGCCCGGTAGCCGTCGAGGTCGGTGAGTGCCTTCTGGACCTTGGCGTCGTCGGCGGTGGCCTTGCCGAGGGTGTAGTCGACGAAGAAGCCGATGTGGCCTCGCCACTGGTCGAGGAAGGCCTCGCGGTTCTCGTCACCCGCCACCGAGCCGATGGCGTCGGCGATGGCGACCGAGTTCTCGTCGAGCGTGGCCACGGCGGCCTGCACGACGGGGGACTGCAGGTCGCCACCGGCGTCGACCGCGGTCTCCACGACGATGCCTGCGAGGTAGACGTGCTCCTGGAGGAGCGAGGTCAGGCCGGCCCGCAGGGTGGCGGCGCCGGTCTCGGTGCTGGCGGCGTCGGCCTCCATCTCGGAGGACTCCTCCGCAGCCTCGGTGGTGGTCGTCTCCTCGACCTCGGCGGCGTCGCCGGACTGGGCGACCGTCGCGTCGTCGTCACCGCCGCAGGCGGCGAGGGCCATGGCGCCGACGAGGCTGATGGCGAGGAGCTTGGTGGTGGTGGTTCGCATGCGGGTTCTCCCGTGGGTTGCGATCAGGGGGTCCGGGGCGACGACCGATGCGATCGCCTGCGTCCCGGGGTCTTCCACTCGTCTACGGGCCCGATCCGCCAGCCGGATGACGATCCGTCGGTGCCGCCGGCGACGTAGACGTACCATGACCTCCACGCGCTCGATCCTGGCCTCCCTGGTGCTCGCCTCCGTCCTGCTCGGGGCGTGCGGCGGCGACGACGACAGCACCGGCGACGTCGCCTCGACCGAGACCACCGAGGAGCCGTCGGGCACCTCCGACGCTGCGGACGGGGCCGGCGACACCGTCACGATCGAGCGGTCGCGCTTCGAGCCGAAGGCCCTCGAGGTCGCCGTCGGCACCGAGGTCACCTTCGAGAACCTCGACCCCTACGCGCACACCGTGACCTCGAACGAGGACAGCGCCGTGGCCTTCGACTCCGGCGAGCTCCCCCAGGACGAGACCTTCACCCAGGTCTTCGACGAGGCCGGGACGTACGGCTACTTCTGCGACATCCACCCCACCATGCGGGCCGAGGTCGTCGTCAGCTGACCCGAGCCCCGGCCCGTCCTAGTGGCCGCTCGTGACCTTGAGGCCGGCGATCGAGACCACGAGGAGCAGCAGGAACCCGAGGCGGGCGGGGGTCGCAGGATCGCCGTGCACGAGGATCCCCACCACCGCCGCGCCCACGGCACCGACCCCGACCCAGACGCCGTAGGCGGTGCCGATCGGGATGACCTCGGCGGCCTTCGACAGGGCGAGCATGCTCGCGGCGAGGAGCAGGAGGAAGCCGGCGGTGGGCAGGACGCGGCTCAGGCCCTGGGTGGCGGGCAGCAGCGACGCCCATGCGACCTCGAGCAGCCCCGCGACGATCAGCAGCAACCAGGACATGTGCACTCCCTGGCCCGTCTTCGCCGTGCCGGTACGGGGTCCCCTCGTCGGCTCCCGCCTCCGGCGGGACCACGTGAACGGTACCGGCCTGACGCCCGTCAGCCCCGCGCCCGACCCGCCACCAGGGCGATGACGGCGTCGGCCACCTCGTCGGGCCCGCGGCCGCCGGTCGCGACCTGCGGGAACCGTCCGTAGCCCTCCGCCCGTTCGGCCAGGAGGGCGGCGATCCGCTCGGCCGGGTCGCCGTCGCGCAGCAGCGGCCGCTGGCCGGCCCCGCCCCGCAGGCGCGCGACCAGCTCGTCCACGGGGGCCGCCAGGCACACCACGACCCCCGTGCGCCCCAGCGTGGCCTGGTTGTCGGGGTCGAGCATCGTCCGGCCACCGGTCGAGACGACGAGCCCGACCTCCCCGGCCAGCTCCGCAGCCACGCCGCGCTCGAGCCGGCGGAAGTGGTCCTCCCCGTGCGCGGCGAAGAGCTGGGGGATCGTGCCGTGGCGCTCCTCGATCACCGCGTCGGTGTCGACGTGGCGGCGCCCGAGCCGCTCGGCCACGATGCGGCCGACGGTGGACTTGCCGGTGCCCATGAACCCGGTCAGGACGATGTTCGCCTGCTCGGGGTCGGGTGCGGCGTCGGTCGGCACAGGGCGGCGGATGGTACCGGGCGTCCCCGGGCCGCCCTCGTAGGCTCCACGCCCATGACCCGCCGCGTCCTCGTGCTGAACGGGCCGAACCTGAACCTGCTCGGCACCCGGGAGCCGGACGTCTACGGCGCCGACACGCTCGACGACGTGCTCGACCGGATGCGGCGCCACGTGGAGGGATGCGACGTCGAGCTGCGGGCGGTGCAGTCCAACGTCGAGGGCGAGCTCGTCGACGCGCTCCACGACGCCCGGTCGTGGGCCGACGGGGTCGTGTTCAACCCGGGTGCCTTCACCCACTACAGCATCGCCCTGCGCGACGCCATCAGCGGGACGGGCCTCGCCGTCGTCGAGACCCACCTCTCGAACGTCCACGCCCGTGAGGAGTTCCGCCACCGCTCCGTCCTGGCCGCGGTGTGCATCGGCGTCGTCGCCGGGTTCGGCGCCGACAGCTACCTGCTCGCGCTCGACGGCCTCCTCGGGCACGTCGAGCGTCGAGGTGCTGCGACCTAGGCGATCGCCTGCAGGCGGCGCGCCGGCTCGACCACGACCTCGTCGTCGAGGGCGGCGGCGGCCAGCTCGAGCTCGCCGGCGCGGATGTGGAGGGCGGCTCGCAGCGGTGCGAGGGCGTCGCCGTTCAGCGAAGCCGCCTGGTCCCGCAGGGCGTGGGCCCGGTCGACGGCGACCTTGGCGAGGGTGGTGCGGTCGGCTTCCGTGGTGCTGGTCATGGCTGGTGCTCCGGGGGTGAGGAGGCGCTGGGGTGCGGCGATCGGTACCCCTGCCGGCGCGGCGACAGAACCCGGTTCAGCCGCGGGAGCGGGCCGGCGGCCGACCGCCGGTCTCGCGCGGCACGCCGAGCTCGGCCAGCCGGGCGAAGGCGGCGGCGGCGCGCTGGTCGACCACGTCGACCGGCGGGGGGCCGTCGTGGGTCTGCGCCCAGGGCACGAGGGCCTCGGCGATGGCATCGAGCTCCAACGCGACGACGAGCAGCGGCACCGCATCGATCGTGGGATCGGCGGCGGCGGCGCCGACGTAGGCGGCCACGACCGCCTCGCCGTCGGGCAGGCGCAGCAGGGCCCGGGCCAGGTCCGCAGTCGGGGCGTCGAGGACCCGCGCTGCGTCCGCACGGACCGAGAGGCGGTCGCCGGAGCCCGTGAACAGGTCCGGGCCCAGATCCGGGTGGGTCGGTGCGCTCGCCGACTCGAGGCGACGGCGGTGCGGCTTCAGGGCGCCGTCGGTGCGACGGATCAGCTCCAGCACGGCGCCGGCCCGGGTCGGCTCCGGCTGGGCGAAGCGGACCAGGGCGCTGCGCAGGCTCCAGTCGCCGGCCCGGCTGGACTCGGCGTAGTCGACCAGCCGGTGCCCGTCGGCCAGGCCCTCGACGGGCCCGGCGTGGGCCTCTGCGAGCGCGGCGGCCACGGCCTCGGGGTTCGACACGGCGCCATTCAACCCCGGACGCGCCGGAGGCGCAGGCTCCCTCCCAGGTGCCTGCGCCTCCGTCCCGCCGCTGCGTCAGCTGACGACGATCGCCGTGGCCATGCCGAACATGCCCTCTTCGCGCTCGACGTGGTTGAGGATGTGGCAGTGCCAGACCCACGTGCCGGGGTCGGTCATCTGCATCAGCACCGTGTACCGCTCGCCCGGTGCGACGTTGACCACGTCGGCGTAGTACGGGTTGTCGAGCGGGATGCCGTCCTTGGCCACCACCAGCTGGTCGAACTGGTGCTGGTGCATCGGGTGCACCTGCAGTCCCTCGTTGGCGTAGTGGACGAGGATCCACTCACCCTGCTTGGCCACGATCGGGGCCGTGGCCGGGAAGCTCTTGCCGTTGAGCGAGAGGCCGATCGTGCCGGCGTCGTTCAGCACCATCGGGAACTCCTGGGCGACCTGGAGGTCGGCCGGGATCTCGACGCCGCTGATCGTGCGGCCACGGGGCAGGGCCACGTCGCCGATCTGCAGCACGCCGAGCATGCCGTTGGGGACCATCATCTGGCCGTGGGCGTGGGCGTGGTAGATCGCCACCGCCTCCTTCACCGCCGGGAACTCGTAGGAGAAGGTCTCGCCCGGCTTGATCAGGTCCTGCGTGATGGGGGCGACGCCGTCCATCGAGTTGGGCAGCTTGGCGCCGTGGAAGTGGACGTCGGTGCCGAGCGGGAGCTCGTTGGTGACGTCGAAGCGGAGCTTGTCGCCCACGTCGACCTTGATGTACGGCCCGGGGACCATGCCGTTGTAGGTCCAGGCCTCGACGACCTTGCCGGGCTCGACCTCCCACTCCACGATCTCGGCGGTGAGCTCGAAGCGCTTCGTGCCGTCGGCCATGATCTCGGCCGGCTCGAGGGGCTGGTTGCCGACGCCCTCGGTCTCGGCGGGGAACGCTGCCATCGAGTCCATCATCGCCTGGTCGAGGGCGGCGGCCTCCTCCTCGGTCATGTCGCTGCCGTGGGACCCGTGGTCGCCGCCGCCCTCGGCTGCGGCCTCGCCCTCGGCGACCTCGCCGAGGGTCATCGTGGCCCGCATGCCGGCGTCGGCGTGCCCCGCCAGGTCGCAGATCAGCTCGTACTCGCCGGGCTCGAGCGACGACACGTCGAGTGTGGCGGAGTCGCCGCCGTTGAGGTCGGCGGTCTTGAGATCCTGGTCGACGACGGCCAGGTTGTGCATCTGAGAGCCCTCGTTGCGCACCTCGATCGTGCCCGAGTCGCCGACGACCAGGTCGTCGGGGCTGATGGCGAACTCGGTCAGGGTGGCGGTCGCCGACTCGGCGGCGTCCCCGCCGCCACCGCCGGCGGCGGTCTCGGCCTCGTCGTCGCCGGAGGCGAAGGCGACGAAGCTGAACACCAGCGCGGTGAAGGCGAGGATCACGACCAGCAGCAGGCCGACGTCGGTGCCGCGGCCTCGGTCCGGTGCGGTCTGTGGGGCTTCGTGGGGGGTGGTCACCGTCATGGTTGCGGTGGAGCTCCTTCTCGGGGGACCCGGCGGGTGTCCAGGTGTCGTGCGGTGAAGGGCATCTTTGCGTTGGGGCCGGACCCGTCACTGGGGGCGGCGGTCACGCACCGGTGGGACCTAGGTCCCGACCCGGGCCGCACCTGAACCGGCCGCCTCGGTAGGTTCCGTGCCGTGGAGAGCTCCGTGACGCTCGAGGAGATGCGCCGGCTCCTGGACGCGGTGGTCGACGTCGGGGCCGGTCTGGACCTCGCCGAGATCCTCGGGCGGGTGGTCGAGGCCGCCACCGAGCTCGCCGACGCCGAGTACGGCGCGCTCGGGGTCCTGGACGCCACCGGCACGCGCCTTGACGACTTCATCACGGTCGGCATCGAGCCCGACCGCCGGGCCCGCATCGGGTCGCTGCCGAAGGGCCACGGCATCCTCGGCCTGATCATCGACGGCGACGAGCCGGTCCGCCTCGACGAGCTCAGCGACCACCCGGCGGCCTACGGGTTCCCGCCCGACCACCCGCCGATGGGGTCCTTCCTCGGCGTGCCGATCCGCATCCGCGACCGCACCTTCGGCGACCTCTACCTCACCGAGAAGCACGGCGGGGGGTCCTTCACCGAAGCCGACGAGGAGCTCGTGGTGGCCCTGGCGGCGGCAGCCGGCGTGGCCATCGAGAACGCCCGCCTGCACGATCGCGTCGGCCGCCTCGCCCTCGCCGACGACCGGGCCCGCATCGGCCGGGACCTGCACGACACGGTGATCCAGCGGCTGTTCGCCACCGGCCTCGCCCTCCAGGGCGCCCAGGTGCTCTGCAGCGCCGATCCGGCCGAAGCCGCTCGCCGCATCGAGGCCGCCGTCGACGACCTCGACCTGACCGTGAAGCACATCCGCTCGGTGATCTTCGGCCTCGACGCGTCGCGCCGGGGCGAGAGCGGCATGCGCGACCGGATCCTGGCCCTCACGCAGGAGGCCGCCGGGCCCCTCGGGTTCGGGCCCCGGGTCGCCTTCGACGGTCCCGTCGACACGCTCGTGCCCGAGCACGCCCAGACCGACCTGCTCGCCACCCTGCGCGAGGCCCTCGCCAACGCTGCCCGCCACGCCGGCGCGCGCACCGTCGACGTGCGGGTGCACGCCACCACCGAGCGGGTCGAGCTCACGGTGCGCGACGACGGCTCCGGCGGCGCAGCCACCCGCCCCGGCGGGCGCGGCCTGCGCAACATGCACACCCGCGCCGAGCGCCTCGGCGGCACGTGCACCATCGAGGACGCACCCGGCGGCGGCACCGTGGTGACGTGGCGGGTGCCGGTGGAGCCGCCGGGCTGATCGCTCAGACGGCGACGCGGTGGCCGACGATCACGTCGGTGTCGAGGGCCAGCACCACGCCGTCGGAGAACCACCCGTGCACCGGGGTCGTCATGGGGGAGTCGTGCACGACGTGGACCGTGCCCGTCACCGCCACGCACCAGCCGCAGCCGTGGTCCAGGTCGAGCTGGTCGGCCTGGAAGCCCACGACCTGGCCCTCGATGCTGTCGCTCACCTCGTGGTGGCCGGGCGTGCGCAGCAGCAGCTGATCGCCCTGCAGGGAGTACTGCACCGGCAGCACCATCGGGAGTGCGCCGGCGCTGATCGCCACCCGGCCGATCTCGCGCGTGGTGAGCAGCCGGCGGCACTCGGCGGCCGTCATCGTCTGGAAGCCGGTCCACACGTCGCTCACGGCGTCGATCGTGGCCAGCCGTCCCGTCGTTGCCCAGGGCCATTGGTCCCGAGTGGGCCCGGGCACCGGGCGGCGCCCTCGGGGCGCGAGGATGGACCCCATGGCCGACACCCCCATCCGCGTCTTCGTCGTCGACGACCACGAGGTGGTCCGACGTGGCCTGATGGACCTGCTCGACGCGGTGGACGACATCGAGATCGCCGGCGAGGCCGGCACGGTCGAGGACGCCATCGGCCGGATCCCCGGCAGCCGGGTGGACGTGGCCGTGCTCGACGTCCGCCTGCCCGACGGCACCGGCATCGACATCGCCCGTGCCGTGCGCGAGCGGGACAGCTCCATCCACTGCCTGATGCTCACGTCCTTCGACGACGAGGACGCGCTGCTCAACGCCATCCTCGCCGGCGCCTCCGGCTACCTGCTCAAGCAGGTCAAGGGCCTCGACCTCATCGACGCCGTCCGTCGGGTGGCCGCCGGCCAGTCGCTGCTCGACCCCGCCGTCACCGAACGGGTGCTGCGGGCGGTGCGCAACCGGGAGCAGCGCGACGAGCGCCTCGAGCGGCTGACCCCCCAGGAGCACCGCATCGTGGAGCTGCTGGCCGAGGGCCGCACCAACCGCGAGATCGGCGCCGACATGTTCCTGGCCGAGAAGACGGTGAAGAACTACGTGTCCAACGTGCTCGCCAAGCTGGGCATGAGCCAGCGGACCGAGGCCGCCGTGTGGGCGGCCCGGCTCGACGAGCGTGGCGAGCTGCGCCGGGACTGACCCGTCAGCGGGTCCGCACGGACACGTCGCGCCGGCGGCCGTGGCGGCCGCTGGCCGTGGCTGCGTCCAGCAGCCGCACGGCGATCCGCGACCGGGTCGGGTCGTCGAGTGGGCCGGGCACTGTGGCGATGATCTGCTCGCAGGTGGCGTCGCGGTGGAGCACCACCTCGCCGCCGTCCAGCTCCATGTCGACCAGCACCCGCTCGAGCGCGGCCTGGACCGTGGCGGTGACGTGGTCGTCGCCGAGCTGGGCCACCCGGGTCAGGGCGCCGCCCAGGTCGGGGTGCGACACGTCGTGGCGGCCGAGGGCGACCACCGGCACGCCGGCGCGACGGGCGCACACCGTTCCGGCCGACGGCGCGTCCTGGGGGTGCTGCAGGGCGGTGATGGCGAGGTCGACGCCGGCGTCCAGCGGGCACCGGTGCTCCACCAGGCCCCGGCAGGTCAAGGGCGACGCCGGGTCCGGCAGGCACAGCTCGAGGACCTCGTGGCCCTCGTGGCGGAGGCCGTCGACGACCTGCCGGCTGGTCTCGGAGCGGTCGGTCAGCATGATGCGCATCGGGGTCCCCCTGGGTCGTGCTCTGCACCGGGTGTCCCGACATCGTCCCGGTGCCGCACCGCTCCGGGCAGGGTCCAAGGTCCCACCCGACCGGGACCGGAATGTTGTACGTGCAAGTACTGTTGGAGGAGGTGATCCCGACGATCACCGAGGAGCACCCATGAACGCCCCGACCACCGACCTGCGCCACGCCGACGAGCGGTTCCACACCCGCATCTCGTGGCTGGACTCCCGCCACAGCTTCAGCTTCGGCGGCCACTACGACCCCGACGAGGTCGGCCACGGCCTGCTCATCGTCTCCAACGACGACCGGGTCGCCGCGGGCAGCGGCTTCTCCACCCACCCGCACCGCGACATGGAGATCGTCACGTGGGTGCTCGACGGCGAGCTGGAGCACCGCGACTCGGAGGGCAACGAGGGCGTGATCTACCCCGGCCTGGCCCAGCGCATGAGCGCCGGACGGGGCATCATGCACTCCGAGATGAACCACTCCGCCACGGCCGACGTGCACTTCCTGCAGATGTGGGTGCCGCCGCACGAGCGCGGCATCGAACCGGGGTACGAGCAGCTCGACCTCAACGCCGACCTCGACGCCGGCGGGCTCGTGCCGGTCGCGTCCGGTCGGGGTCACGACAGCGCCATCTCGATCCACCAGCAGCACGCCGCCATGTGGGTCGCCCGCCTCGAGCCCGGCCGGTCCGTCGAGCTCCCCGCCGCCCCCTTCGTCCACCTGTTCGTGGCCCGCGGTGCGGTCGAGCTGCGCCACGCCGACGGTGCGCCCGACGGCCCGCTGCCGCTCGGCACGGGCGACGCCGCCCGGCTGCGCGACGCCGGTCGTCCGGTCGTCACCGCGACCGAGCGCTCGGAGGTCGTGGTGTGGGAGTCCGACCTGGAGGTGCGACGGTGACCGACCGCACCGCCGAGTGGGAGCGGCTCCGCGCCGCCCACCTGCTGCCGACGGCCGACCGACCGGCGTCGTCGGCGCGGGGTGTGCACCACGTCGCGCTGCTGTCGCGCGACGTGGAGGCCACCATCGCCTTCTACCAGGGCGTCCTCGAGTTCCCGCTCACCGAGCTGTTCGAGAACCGCGACTACCACGGCTCCACGCACTTCTTCTTCGACCTCGGCCACGGCAACGCGCTGGCCTTCTTCGACTTCCCCGGCCTCGACCTCGGCGCCTACGCCGAGGTGCTGGGCGGGTTGCACCACCTCGCCATCTCGGTCGAGCCGTCGCGGTGGGCGCACCTGCGTGCGAAGCTCGACGACGCGGGCGTCGGCTACACCCTGGAGAGCGGGTCGTCGCTGTACCTGACCGGCCCCGACGGCGAGCGCGTCGAGCTCATCTCGGATCCGCTCGGGGAGATGTACGGGGAGACGATCGGCTGAGGGGGGTCCTGCCGTCCGGCGGGGCTCAGCCGAGCGGCTTCTCGAAGAAGCGCTCGGCGTAGGGGTTGTCGTTGTAGCGCTCGATCTCGGCGTACCCGGACCGCAGGTACAGCGCGATGGCCTCGAGCAGCTCGCCGTTGGTGTCGAGCCGGACCGACCGGTGGCCGAGCGCGGCGCTGCGGGCCTCCAGCTCGGCCAGGAGACGGCCGCCGAGGCCCCGCCCCCGACGGGAGGGGTCGACCCACATCCGCTTGATCTCGCCGATCCCGTCACCGATGGTCTGCACCCCGCCGCAGGCGACCACCCGTCCGCCCTCGCGCCCGACGAGGAACGTGCCGTCGGGCGGCGCGAGGGGGTCCGCACCCTCGTCGAGGGCGTCGCCCGGGTCGAAGCCGCCCGGGAACCGGGCGTCCAGCTCGGCGAAGTAGGCCGCCATGGCGGTCCGGGCGTCTTCGCTGCGGGGATCCACCTCGTCGAAGCGCACCGCCGAGGGGCCCCCGGCCGCACCTTCGCCGGCGAGGCGGGCCTCGGTCAGCTTGACCATGGGCACGAGGCGGAACGGCTCGGGCCACACGGCGGTGCGGATGCCGGCGGCGGCAACGGGCTCGGCGCACACCGGACCGACGCAGACCGGCAGGACGGCGCCGTCGTTGCAGGCGTCGACCACGCCGTCGAGCACCCCCTCCTCGGCGGCGACCTCGAGCAGGAACCGCACGGCGGGCTGGCTCGTGAACGTGACGGCGTCCACCTCGCGGCGCGCCATCCGGTGGACCAGCGCGCGCACGGGGGCCTCGTCGTCGGGGCGGCGCCACCGGTACACGGGCACGCGGATGACCTGTCCGGCGATCGCCGCCAGGTCGGCGGTGGACGGGTGGTCCTCGGGGTCGAACAGCTGCACGGCCAGCGTGGCGTCCCCGATGCCCACCTGCTCGCGGAGCCAGTCGACCACCTCGGGCATCGACTCGCTGGACGCCCGCCAGCGCACCTCCAGCCCCCGTTGGCGGCACACCGACTGGGCCTTGGGCCCGCGTGCCACGATCCGGCTGGTGCCGAGCGCGGCGAGGAGCGCCGGCTCGAGGTCCCAGGCCTCGGCGGCCTCGAACCACAGGCGCATGCCGAAGCCGGTCGTGGCCACCACCCAGTCGGGCGAGGACGCGATCAGCGCCTCGGTGGTCCGGCGCAGCCCCTCGTCGCCGGTGAGGTCCACGGTGTGCACGGTGGGGGCGACGACGACCCCGGCGCCGCGCTTGCGGAACAGGTCGGCCTGCTCCTCCGCGCGCCGCTCGGCGGTGACCGCGACGGTCCGGCCGCGCAGCGCACCGGCGACCACCTCGGGTTCGTCGGTGCCGGGCACGTCGCGATCATGCCCGACCACGGGCGTCAGCCGGCCTGGCCGACGAAGTCCCGCAGCCCCTCGAGGCCGAGCTCGCCGGCGTTGCGGGCGATCACCTCGCCGTCGGCGTCCACCAGGACCAGGTACGGGTAGGACGTGAGGCCGAACGCTGCCGCCGCCGGACTGCCGTCGTCGTCCAGCACGACCCGGCCGTCCCAGCCCTCTCGCTCGAGCCACGCGGCCGGCGGGTAGTTGGGTGCGGCCTCGTCGGTGCCGGTCAGCACGATCACGGCGTCCATGCCGTCGAGCGCACCCTCCTCGGCCAGGGTCACGAGCTCGGGGAGCTCCGCCTGGCAGTGCGGGCACCAGTGGGCGAGGAACGCCACGAGCGTGGGCTGGTCGTACTCGACGGTGGTGCCCTGTCCGGTGGGGTCGACCCCCTCGAGCGTGGGTGCCGCCGTGCCGACGGCTGGGTCGTCGCCCTCGGCGTCGTAGGGCGGGAGCTGGTCGCCGCCCACCGTGATGCCGGCGGTGGCGAGGAGCTCGCCGGAGGCAGTGTCGGCGGCCGTGCCTGCACCGTCGTCGTCGCCGCCCGACGCCAGCAGCGCGATGCCGAGCGCGACGGCGACGATGGCGGCCAGGACGACGAACGGCAGGTACGACCGCGTGCGCACGATGGGGTTGCGCGCGTCGCCGGGTGCCTTGGTGCTGCTCATGCTTCGATGCCTCCGAGAGGGGTGCTCGTGCGAGGAGCGTAGGAGCGGTCGGCCCGGCCGCCGTCGCGGGCGTCGGTGCGGTCGAGGAGGACGGCCAGCGCGACGAGGCCGAACGCCACCGTCGCCAGCCGGGGGATGGTGAACACGCCGAGGCCCTCGACCCAGCGGATCGTGCAGGGGACCGCAGCGTCGCAGGCACCGCTGTCGAGGCCGGGGAACGTCTCGATGGCGACGTGCCACAGGTTCACGAGGAGGCCCACCCCGACGAGGACCAGGGCGGCCAGGCGCAGGTCGCGGCTGCCGCCCGGGCGCAGGGCGCGGATGCCGAGCACGACCACCAACGGGTACATGGCGATGCGCTGGTACCAGCACAGGACGCAGGGCGGGAAGCCGCCCACCTCGGAGAACCACAGGCTGCCGCCGGTGGCGATGACGGCGACCAGGAGGGCGCTGACCCGGCCGTGCGCGCCGGCCAGCTCGGCCACCGCGCGCCGGGTGGGCGCGTGGGCGGCAGCGACGAGCGTGCCGAGCACGACGGTGGCGACGGCGATCGCCGCCATGACGCCGAACACGTCGGCCACCTGCGTTGCATCCATGCCGTGCTCCGGTGGGGGTCGGTCGGGGCAGGTCGACAGTGGCACCGGCCCGGCGCCCGGGACAACCGACGAAGGTCACGACCATGGGCCAGAATCGCCCGACACCGAACGAGGAGGTGCGGGGCGTTGGACCTGTACGAGGCGATGAGCACGCAGCGCACGGTCCGGCGGCTGCGCCCCGACCCGATCCCCGACGACGTGCTCGAGCGCGTCCTGCAGGCGGCGTGCTGGGCGCCGACCGGCGGCAACCAGCAGCCGTGGCGGGTCGTCGTCGTCACCGACGACGAGGGCAAGCGCGGGCTGCAGGCGATCTACCAGCCGGAGTGGGAGCGCTACTCCGCCGGCTTCATGGCGCGGCTCGACGGGCTCCCGCCGGAGAAGCTCGAGCCGTGGCGCCGGATCGCCGCCGCCGGCGACCACCTCGCCGAGCACCTCGCCGAGGCGCCCGCCGTGCTCGTGTTCTGCGCCGACCCGTCGCAGATGGCGATCACCGACGCACGGCTCGACCGGGTGAGCATCGTGGGCGGCGGTTCGGTCTACCCCGCCGTGCAAAACCTGCTGCTGGCCTGTGTGGCCGAGGGCCTCGGGTGCGCCATCACCACGCTCCACTGCCTGCGCGAGGACGACGTGCGCGCCCTGCTCGACATCCCCGACGGCTGGGCCACGGCCGCGATGGTGCCCATCGGCTACCCGGTGGGCGGCGGGCACGGCCCGATCACGAGGCAGCCGCCGGCGCGCCTCGCGCACCGGGACCGCTTCGGGGCGCCGTGGGCGCCTAGCCCACCTCGATGAGGAACGTCCGCCGCTCCATGGTGTTGCGGTACGGGCTCGGGCACTCGTCGGCCAGGTGGGTCGCCACGTTGCCGCCGACCGTGACCTCGTAGGTGCCGGGCTGCTCGAAGGTGAACGTGCGCTCCACCCGGATGCGCTCCTGGCTGGGCGTGGGCGGGTCGTGGGGACCGGTGCGCTCGCAGGCGGTGGCGATCTCCTCGCAGCTGGACACGTCGACCTCGGCGTCCGGGGCGGACCAGTTGATGCAGGCACCGAGGGCGTCGATGCCGGACGGGTCGACGTAGTCGATGGCGAAGGTGACGGGCTCGCCGGCGGCGGCGGCCACCGGCGTGGAGACGGCGTAGACCTCGACCTCGTAGGGCTCGGGCTGCGGGCTCCAGGAGAGCTCACCGCACCCGGGGTCGGTGCTGTTGCGGCACACGGTGGTGGGCGGCGCGGCGGGGGCGGTGGTCGGCGTGGGTGCCGGCGGGCGCGGTGCGGTGCTGGGCGCCGGAGCCGCTGCCGGCGCGGCCGTGGGCGTCGGGGAGGTGGTCGTGCCGGGAGCGGACGTGGTGCTGGAGGCGTCGGGGTCGCGCTGGACCGTCTCGCCGAGGACCTCGGGCTCGGGGCGGGTCGTGGTGGTGGTGGGCCGTGGCGCGGTGCGCCGGCTGGCCTCGGTGGTCGTCGTCGAGGAGGCGTCGGCGTCCACGAAGGCCCGATCGTCGTCGTCGGCCCCGAACGAGCTCATCGCGGTGACCGTGAGGAGGGACAGGGCGGCGACCACGGCGACGGCGGCGACGACGGGGAGCGCGGCGCGCCAGCGTTCGGGGAGCACGCGGGAAGTGTACGTGCCCGTGTCAGGTCTTCAGGCCAGGGGGCGCGTCCCCGGTGACGGCCTCCCACCCGGCCGCGGCGACGCGCTGGCTCAGGACGTGGGCGATGCCGGCACCGACGCCGGCGGCGACGCCCCACTGCATGGCGGTGGCCCAGGTGACCCGGCGGTCGGCGGGGTTGAAGGGCGGGCCCTGGTCGTCGTCGCCGAAGGGCCAGACGAGCTGGAGCAGCTTGCTGGTGAGGAGCGCGCCCGCGACCCCCGCCCCTCGGGAGATCGCCAGCCAGGTGAGCCGCTCGGATCGTCGTGCATCAGCCATGGCGCCCACCTACCCGGTCTCGGCTCGGTCCGATCACTGCTGCCGAGATGTCACGCTTCGGAACACTTGCGCCACGTCGCGTGGTCGGCAGCCGTCTCAACCGGGCGCGTTCGGGTATCAGGAGTGGGTGGACGTGCCAGCACATCGTGACGAGGGGCGGGCCCTCAGCGCCCTGACGCCGATCGAGGGCGCCGCGCCCATCGCCATCCTGGACTTCCTCGCCAACGCCGAGTCCGTCGTCCAGCGCCTCGGCCAGCACACGTGTGTGTCCGACTGGGTGCTGGTGCGCTGCCTCGGCGACGAGTGGGTCGTGCTCGCCGGCCACGGCGGTCACGGGCTCCGGCCCGGCGACGTCTTCGACCAGCCGCCGGGGGCCTCGACGCACCTCGGCGAGCTCGCTGCCGTGTGGGCCGCGGAGGTCGTGGTCGACCTCACGGAGGGGACGGTGGCACCCATCCGGGGTGCCTCGACCGACCCGAGGGGACCCGAGCAGCTGGAGGGCCTCGCCGCCTTCCCGCTCTGGAGCGGCGACGGCCTGTTCGGTGCGGTGTGCGCGCTGCCCGCCGACGAGGCGTGCGCGGCGGAGCTGCGCCGGACGGAGGCCATGGTCCGCCTCACGGTCGAGCTGCTCACATCCGTGCTGAGCCTGGACCTCGACCGCAGCCGGCTCCAGCGCCGGCTCGACGCCGCCGAGAGCGCGGCCCTCAGCGACCCGATGACCGGCCTCGGCAACCGGCGGGCCTTCGAGCGCGCTGTCCACCAGGAGGAGGCGCGCTGCGCCCGCTTCGGCCACCGGGCCGGGATCATGGTCCTCGACCTCGACGGCCTCAAGGACGTCAACGACACCTGGGGGCACGCCGCGGGTGACGAGCTGCTCCGCCGAGCCGGCGAGACCATCCGCATGACCCTGCGCTCCGCCGACCAGGCCTTCCGCATCGGCGGGGACGAGTTCGCCCTGGTGCTGCCGGAGGTCACGAGCGACGGCCTCAGCGGGCTGCACGAGCGCCTCGTGGACGCCCTCGCCGGGGCCGGGGTCTCGGCGTCGATCGGGTGCGCCATCCGCGAGAACGCCGGCAGCCTGCACGCGAGCGTGCGCGCCGCCGATGCCGAGATGTACGAGCGCAAGCGACGTCGGGTGGCGAGCCGGTCGCGCGACCTCCCGTCCTGACGTCGGCCCGCCCGGGTCAGCGGGAGGGCACCACCAGGTACTTCTCGCCGGTGGCCTGGCGGCCGTAGACCGACACGGCCTCCGCCGACAGCGCCTCCTCGAGGGAGACGGTGGCGGTGTAGCTGCTGGCGAAGGTGGACGTGATCTCCGACGCCACGCGCCGGCGCAGCTCCTCGGCCCGCTCCGGGCCGACCCGCTCCAGGAAGTAGGGCAGGAGCCAGCCCCCGACCGACCAGGCCATGCCGTAGGAGCGGTCGAGCGTGGTGGTGGACCGGTCGAGGCCGCCGTAGATGTAGACCTGCTTGTGGCGGGTGGACCCGTACCGCCCGATGGCGCCCTCCTTGCGGCTCTGGGCCACCTCCATGGCCCCGAGGATGTCGCTGGCCAGCGTGCCGCCGCCGGTGGCGTCGAAGGCGATGGTCGCGTCGGTCTCGGCGACCGCCTCGGTCAGCTGCGAGCGGAAGTCGTCGTCGGAGGAGTTGCACACGTGGGTGGCGCCGAGGGACCGGAGCAGCTCCACGTGCTCGGCCCGGCGGACCACGTTGACGAGCGGAACGCCGTCGGCCAGGCAGAGCTTCACGAGCATCTGGCCGAGGTTGGACGCTGCCGCGGTGTGGACCAGGGCGGTGTGGCCCTCGAGGCGCATCGTGTCGAGCATGCCGAGGGTGGTCAGCGGGTTGACGAAGCACGACGCGCCCTCGGCCGCCGACACCCCGTCGGGCAGCACCAGGCACTGGTCCGCAGGGGCGAGGCGGAGCTCGGCGTACATGGCGCCGCCGAGGGTGGCCACCGTCTTGCCGAGCAGCGACTGGGCCGCGTCGGACGAGCCGGCCGCCACGACCGTGCCGGCCCCCTCGTTGCCGATGGGCACGGGGATGCCGACCCGGGCCTGCACCATCGGGCGGAAGCGCTCGGGGATCTCGGCGGTGATGGTGCGCGCCGAGCCCTCGCCGGCCTGCTGCACGGTGCGCAGGTCGGCGGGGCCGAACATGGGCCCGAGGTCGGACGGGTTGATCGGCGCGGCCTCGACCCGGATGACGACCTGGTCGTCACGCGGCTCGGGGACCTCGACCTCGGCGATGGACAGGACCACCTTCCCGTCGTCGGTGACCGTGGAGTGCAGCTGACGTGCCATGTGGGTGGCCTTCCGTGGGAGGAGCGGGAGGCCACTGTGTCACCCGCCGGAGAGGGCCTGCATGAGCACCACCTCGTCGAGCCCGGCGAGCGACGCCCCCAGGTCCCGGCAGCGCTCCCCGTCGAGCCACACGGTCATGTGCTCGCGCAGCCGACCCTGCTCGTCGACGACCCGGAACCGCAGGCCGGGGAACTGCCGGTCCAGGTCGGCGAGGACGTCGGCGACCGTCGCGCCCTCGGCGGTCACGTTGGCCTCGCCGCCGGTGTAGGAGCGCAGCGGTGTCGGGATCCGCACCCGCATCAGGTGCCCGCCACCTCGACCGAGTAGATCTCGGGCAGGTGGGCCGCGAGGCAGGACCACGTCGCGCCCTCGTCGGCGCTGCCCCACACCTCGCCGCTGGTCGTGCCGAAGTAGACGCCGACCGGATCGGCGGCGTCGGTGGTCATGGCCTGGCGCTTGACGGTGAGCCAGCCCCGGTCGGGCAGGCCCGCGCACTGCTGCTCCCACGACCCGCCGGCGTCGGTGGTCCGGTAGACGGCCGGGCGCCCGTCCGGGCACGTCCTCGGCCACACGTCGGTGCCGTCCATCGGGAAGACCCAGGCCGTGTCCGGGTCGCGCGGGTGCAGCTCGATCGGGAAGCCGATGTCGCCGACGGGACGCGGCATGTTGTCCCCGATCCGGGTCCATCGGGTGTCCGGTCGGTCGAGCCGGTAGATGCCGCAGTGGTTCTGCATGTACAGGCGGTCCGGGTCGGCGGGGTGCACGCGCACGCAGTGCGGATCGTGCCCGTAGGGCACCTCCGGGTCGGGCAGGAAGTCGGCGGCGCAGCCGGCGTTCAGCGGTGCCCAGTCGGCGCCGCCGTCGGTCGACTCGAACACGCCGCCGCCCGACAGGCCGATGTACAGGTGCGCGGGGTCGCGGGGGTCGACGTTCACCGAGTGCAGCATCGAACCGTCCGGCGTGCCCTCGACGTCGGGCCACTCGGCCCAGTCGGACCAGCTCGGGTGGTCGTTCCACCCGTCGACCGGCTCCCAGGTGTCCCCGCCGTCGCCGGTGCGGAACAGGCCCTGGGGCGAGGCGCCGGCGTACCAGGAGCCGGGCTGGTCGGCGGGGCCCGGCGTGAGCCAGAACACCGACCGCACGGCTCGCCCGTGGGGGTCGCCGGCGCGGAACGCCGGCGGTCGGGAGGCCTCCGTCCAGGACCGCCCGAGGTCGTGCGAGCGGAACACGGTGGGGCCGAGGTGGCCGGTCTTGGCCGCCACCAGCAGGGTCTCGCCGTCCCGGGGATCCAGCACGGCGTGGTGGATGATGTGGCCGAGGTGCTCGGGCTCGCCCAGGGACCACGCCCGGCGATCGGGGTCACCCTCCAGGGTGAACAGGCCCTTCCTCGTCCCCACCAGCACGCGCGGCACGGTCTGCATCGTCGTCATCATGCTCCTCCGACGGACCGGGCGCCCCCGGTTCATCGGTGGCGGTGCCTGCGCCTAGCCCAGGAGGACGACCGCGGCGGTGGTGGTGGCCAGGACCACGACGTTGACGATCCCACCCACCCGCACGAAGCGGTAGTTGCCGGGGCCGTAGACCATGGCGTTGGTCTGGTAGCCGATCGGCGTCAGGAAGGACGAGGAGGCCATGACCGCCACCCCGACCGCCATCACGCGGATGTCGAGGTCGACGGACTCGGCGGCGCGGAGGGCGATCGGCACGACGACCGCGGCGGCGGCGTTGTTGGTGACGATCTCGGTCAGCAGCGTCGTCGTCAGGAGGATCCCGAGCACCACGCCGACGACGCCGAGCGAGCCGAGGCCCCCGGTGAGCAGGTCGGCGATCTCCTGCGCCAGGCCGCTCGAGTCCACCGCGGTCCCGATGCCGAGCGACGCCGCGATCATCAGGATCACGTTGAGGTCGATCGAGCGCTTGGCCTCGGCGAAGCTCACCACGCGCCCGGCGATGACGATGCCGGCGGCGATCAGAGCCGCCTCGAAGACGCTGGTGAGCTCGAACCCGGCGGCCACGACGAACATCCCGAGCGCGGCGGCGACCCAGCGGGCCTTGCGCCCGATGACGGGGACCGCGTGGCGCAGCGGCGCGATGACGAGGAAGTCCTCCATCGCCCGACGGGCCGTGCGCAGGTCGCTGCTGGCCAGCAGGACGAGCGTGTCGCCGGCGTGCAGCTCGACGTCGCCGAGCTTGCCGGTCACGCGCGTGCCGGAGCGGTGGATGGCGACGACGGCGGCCCGGTAGCCGGTGCGGCCGCCGACCTCCTTGAGCGTGCGGCCGACCAGGTCGGACTCGCGGCCGATCACCGTCTCGAAGTAGAGGGGCTCCCGCGCGTCGTCGAGGACGTCGGCCTGCTCGGGCGGCGGGCGCAGGCCGGTGCGCGAGCGCAGGTCGAGCACGTCGGTCACGTCACCCACGAAGATCAGCAGGTCGCCGGCCTCGAGGATCTCGTCGGGGCTCACCGGGCCGAGGTGCCGGTCGTTGCGGACGATGTCGGCCAGGTACACGCCGGAGAGGCTGCGCAGGCCGGCATCGGTGATGGAGGTGCCGACCAGCGCCCCGCCCGGCTCGACCTCGAGGTGCAGGGCGTACTCGCGCAGGGCGGTGACCGCCGCGAGGGCCGGGTCGGCGCGGTCGGGCAGGAGCCGGGGGGAGAACCCGACGAGCACCGCCAGGCCGGCGGCGGCGACGGGCAGGCCGATCGGGGAGAGCTCGAACAGGCCGAAGGGGGCCAGCCCGCGCTGCTCGAGCACGCCGGACACCACGAGGTTGGTCGACGTGCCGATGAGGGTGATCGTGCCGCCGAGGATGGCGGCGAACGAGAGGGGCATCAGGAAGCGCGAGACGGGCAGGCGGCGGCTGCGTGCCCAGCTGGCCACCTCCGGCAGGAGCATGGCGACCATCGGCGTGTTGTTGAACACCGACGAGATCCCGGCCACGGGCAGGCACAGGCGGGCCATGGACGAGCGTCCGCCGCTGCCGCCGAGGACCCGCCCGGTGATGCCGGCGAGCAGCCCGGTCCGCCGGGCGCCGGCGGCGACCACGTACAGCGCCGCGACGGTGAGCGGTGCCTGGTTGGCGAACCCGGCGAAGCCCGCCTCCGCGTCGATGACGTCGCCGAGGACGAGCACGGCGAGCCCCGCGAGCAGCACGCCGGACGGTGGGAACCGGTCGGACGCCAGCATCCCGAACATGGCGACCAGGACGCCCAACGTCGCCAATGCGTCTCCGGACATCGGCGGCACCGTACCGGTCGGCTTCGCGGCACCTCCCGGCGGGTGCCGGTGTCAGCCGGTCAGGGACGGACCTCGGTGAGCCATCCGTCCGGGTCGGGGCGCACGCCCGTCTGCACCTCCCGGAGCGCGTCGCGGAGGCGCACCGCGTTCGGGCCGACCGCCCCGGTGCCGACGCGGATCCGCTCGCCCTCGAGGACGAGCTCGCCGACCGGCGACAGCGCGGCGGCGGTGCCCGAGAGGGCGGCCTCGGCGTCGGGCCGGGCCGCCCAGGACACGAGGTCGTCGACGGTGACGGTCCGCTCCTCGACGTCGTAGCCGAGGTCCGCTGCGATGCGCAGGAGCGAGTCGCGGGTGACCCCGTGCAGGAAGGCGCTGGTGAGCGCCGGCGTCACGAGCCGCTCGCCGTCGAGGAGGAGGAAGTTGGACGCACCCGTCTCCTCCACCCGACCCTCAGGTGCGAAGAGCACCTGGTCGGCGCCGAGCTCCCGGTTGGCCTGCCGGGTCGTCCCGAGGGCCATGGCGTAGTTGGCGCCGGTCTTGACCACGCCGAACTGGGGGGTGGTGCGGGGGGCGAGGGAGACCGCGACGACGAGGGGTCGGAGGCCGCCGGCGAAGTAGTCGCCGACCGGACTGGCCAGCACGTACAGCAGGGCGTCGTCGCTGGGGCGTGCCGCCGAGCCGATGTTCGGGTCCACGCCGATGAGGATCGGCCGCAGGTAGAGCGAACCGGGTGCCTCGGGGACGTCGTCGAGGGCGTCGCGGACCGTGTCGAGGACCATGTCCGTGAGCAGCTCGGTCGGCGGCACCGGCAGCACCAGCACCTCGGCCGAGCGCTGCATCCGGGCGACGTGGCGGTCGAGGCGGAACACCCGCACCGTCCCGTCGACGCCCCGATGCGCCTTCAGGCCCTCGAAGCAGGCGCTGCCGTAGTGCAGGACGTGGGCGGCCGGGTGCAGCGAAAGCGGCTGCACCGGCTCCAGTCGGGCGGTCGTCCACGCCCCGTCCACGAAGTCGGCCACGGTCATGCGCTCGACGAAGGCCGCGCCGAACCCGGCGGCGTTGGTGGGCGTGGCGGTTGCGGTGTCGGGGTCCGGGGCCATCCCCGCAGTGTCGCGGAGCGGACCCGCCGCCACCCGACCACTTCCCCGCGTCGGGAGACCGATGTCACGGACGCCGGGTGCATCATTTGGTGCGAACTGGTCATGGACGGCACTCCCCGCTTCCTGCGCGCCCCTGGCCGCAGACCCCACCGGAAAGCCCCCCGTGTCGAACCGCCCCACCGCCGTGACCGAACGCGCCTGCGCGCCCACGCACCTCCGCATCCGCGCGTCCGGGGTGACGGCGTGAGGGGCTACCCGGACGCGCTCGGCACCACCTTCGACGTCCTGCTCGTGCTGGTTGGCGTCAAGGCGCTCACGCTGCTCTGGCTGTCGGCCCGGCACACGCTCCGCAGCGCGCGGGCCGTCGCCCTCCCGGCGGCATCCGGTCCGGTGGCGGTCTCCGTGATCGTCCCCTGCTTCAACGAGGGGCCGACGCTGGCGCACAGCGTCGAGAGCCTCCGCCGTCAGCGGTACCAACCGATCGAGATCGTCGTCGTGGACGATGGCAGCACCGATGACACGGCGGCCGTCGGTGCCGCGCTGGCGGCGCGGTACGAGGACGTCACCTTCGTGTCCCAGGGCAACGCCGGCAAGGCCAGCGCCCTGAACGCGGGCATCCGCCACAGCGCCGGCGAGATCGTCGTCTGCATGGACGCGGACAGCGCCCTCGAGCCCGACGCGGTGGCCTGGCTCGTGGCCAACTTCCAGGACCGACCCCAGGTCGTGGCCGTGGGCGGCAACGTCAAGGTGGTGAACCGTCGTGGCCTCCTCGGGCTCCACCAGGGCGTCGAGTACATCAGCGGCCTGAACCTGCAGCGACGCTGCTTCGCCACCGTGGGAGCGATGCAGGTGATCTCCGGGGCGCTCGGCGCCTTCCGCCGCGATGCCCTCCTGGCCATCGGCGGCTTCTCCCACGACACGATCGTCGAGGACATGGACGTCACGGTGGCGCTCGCTGCCGCCGGAGGGGAGATCCGCTACGAGGGCCGCGCCATCGCGCACACCGAAGCACCGGAGACGTTCGGTGGCTTCCTCAAGCAGCGGCACCGGTGGACGATCGGCGGCTTCCAGGTGCTCCGCAAGTACCGCCACATCATGTTCCGCCGCGAGAACCGGATCGGCGCCGTCGGGCTGCCGTACTTCCTGGTCCTGCCGTGGGTCGACGTCGCGATCTCGAGCCTCTTCATCGCCTCGCTCGTGCTCGTGGCCCTCTCGGGTGCCTGGCTCCAGCTGGCCTTCTACTACCTAGCCCTGTCGACCGTGAGCGCCCTGCTGATGCTCCACTCCATCCAGGTGGACGGCCGGGAGCGGCGCGTGCTCGCGCTCGCGCCGTACATCGAGGGCCTCTGGTACATGCACCTCGTCAACCTGGTGACGGTGTGGGCTGCGATCGACTTCGTGCGGGGCGCGACCGTGAAGTGGAACAAGCTCGAGCGGCTGGGCCGCAACGTGCTGGTCGGTAGCGGTCCCGTGCCCGCGCCCGCGATCGCGGCGGCGGGCGTCCCTGCGGCGTCACTGCGCGACCACGACGTCATCATCGACATCCGCGACCGTCGGCCGGTCGGGCCCTCGGGGCAGGTGCTGGAACGGCGCACCGCCCCGGTCGACCGGGGCGGGGACGTCGTGATCGACATCCGCGACCGTCGTCGCGTCGGGTAGCCCGGAGCCGCTCAGCCGCCGATGGCCGTGCGCCACTGGTCGAGCGACCGGGCGTCGAGCTCGTGCCAGCTGTACACGGCGGCCCCTGCTGCAGATCCCGGCACCGAGGCGGCGATGCCGGCGACCGCGCTCTCGATGTTCTCGACGGCGGGGTCGTGCCACGTGTTGCGGGCGTAGGCGGGGAGCGCCGGGAGCACCGACGCCGCTGCGCCCGCGGCAGCGACGAAGCGGCCGTGCTCGGAGGCGACTCGTGCC
>JAKFET010000239.1:0-7070 GCA_036675575.1 Acidimicrobiaceae bacterium | reverse complement strand
GTCGAACCCGGAGAAGAACGAGAGGGTGGAGAGATCGATGTCGGGCATGGGTGCGGTTCCCCCTTGGATGCGGCTGGCCCGGGAGGCTACGCCCCGGCGGCACCGGGCGCGTCGATGACCACGGCGCCCTGGCGGAGCACCCGGGGCACGTCGCCCGTGAGGTCCACCACCGTGGACGGGGTGCCCGACAGCGGCCCGCCGTCGATGACCACGTCGACCGGGCCGAGGAGCTGCTCGGCGGCCTCGGTGGCCGACGCGGGGGTCGGCAGGCCGTGGCGGTTGGCGCTGGTGGTGGCGAGCGGGCCGACCCGGGCCGCCAGGGCCCGCACGAGGTCGTGGTCGGGGCAGCGCAGGCCGATGGTGTCGGTGGGCTCGCCCAGCGCCCACCCGAGGCCCGGGCGGCGGGCCAGCACCATCGTGAGCGGACCGGGCCAGTGGGCGGCGGCCAGCTCGGCGGCCAGCGGCGAGGTCGACGCCGCCAGCGCCAGGGCCTGGTCCGCATCGGCGCACAGGACGGCGATGGGCACCTCCGCACCCCGACCCTTGCGGGCGAACAGCGCCCGGGTGGCGTGCGGGTCCGAGGCGAGGGCGGCGAGGCCGTAGACGGTCTCGGTGGGGAGCACGACCAGGCCGGCGCCGAGGAGGGCCTTGGCGGCGCGCTCCACGGCGCCGGCGTCGTCGGCCGGGACCACGGCGTCGGGCCTCATCGCCGGGCCACCAGGAACCGCTCGCGACCCGCCAGGTCGGTCCCGGTCCGGATGTGGTCGAACCCGGCGCTGGCCGCGAGCGCCCGGGTGGCCGGTCCCTGGTCGTCGCCGTGCTCCACGACGAGGGCGCCGCCGGGGGCGAGCCACTCGAGCGCTCCCGCGACGATCGCCCGGATGTCGCACAGGCCGTCCTCCCCCGCCCGCAGCGCCTCGGCCGGCTCCCAGTCGGCCACGTCGGCCGGCAGCTCGGCACCGTCGGGCACGTAGGGCGGGTTCGACGCCACGACCCCGACCTCCCCGCGCAGCTCGGCGGGCAGGGCCTCGAACCACGAGCCCTCGACCAGTCGCACGGTGCCGGCCTTGCGCCCGAGACCGGTGCAGTTGGCCCGGGCGACGGCCAGCGCACCGGCCGAGCGCTCGACGCCCCACACCTCGGTGCCGGGCCGCTCGTCCACCACCGACAGGGCGATGGCGCCGGAGCCGGTGCCGAGGTCGACCACGGGCCCGCCCACCCGGGCGTGCTCGGCCAGCACGGCATCGACCACGACCTCGGTCTCCGGGCGCGGGATCAGCACCCGACGGTCGACGAACAGCTCCAGCCGGCGGAACGGCCACCGCTCCAGCACGTACTGCAACGGCTCGCCTGCCTCCCGCCGCTCGACCATGAGGCGCCAGTGGTGGTGCGAGCGGACCGTGACGGCCTGCTCGGCGACGACCTGGTACGGGTCGCCGGCGGCGCGCTCGACGATCCAGCGGGCCTCGTTCGCCGCGTTGGCGTGACCGGCGGCGCGCAGGCGCTCGCTCGTCTCGGCCAGGAGCTCCGCCCAGCTCGTCGTCTCGGTGTCGGCGGCGCTCATGGGTGTCAGCCGGTGGCGTCGGCCAGGCGCTCGGCCTGCTCCTCCTGGACCAGCGCGTCGGACACGTCGTCGAGCTCGCCGGCGAGGACCTTGTCGAGCTTGTAGAGCGTGAGCCCGATGCGGTGGTCGGTGAGCCGGTTCTCCTTGAAGTTGTAGGTCCGGATCTTCTCGCTGCGACCGCCGCCGCCCACCTGGTCCTTGCGGGCCGACGACAGCTCGGCCTGCTGGCGGTCCTGCTCGAGCTGGAACAGGCGGCTCTTGAGCACCCGCAGCGCCTTGGCCTTGTTCTGGAGCTGGCTCTTCTCGTCCTGCATGGACACGACGAGCCCCGAGGGCTTGTGGGTGATCCGCACGGCCGAGTCGGTGGTGTTCACCGACTGACCGCCCGGCCCGGACGACCGGTACACCTGGATCTCGAGGTCGTTCTTCTCGTCGATGTCGATCTCGACGTCGTCGATCTCGGGCAGCACGGTGACCGTGGCCGACGACGTGTGGATGCGGCCCTGGGCCTCGGTGACCGGCACACGCTGGACGCGGTGGGGCCCGCCTTCGTGCTTCATGCGGGTCCAGGCGTTGGCGCCCTTCACCACGAAGGTGATGTCGTTGAACCCGCCCATGTCGGACCAGTCGGTGTTGAGGACCTCGAGGTTCCAGCCCATGCGGCCGGCGAAGCCCTGGTACATCTCGAAGAGGTCCTTGGCGAACAGGTTCGCCTCCTCCCCGCCCTCGGCACCGCGGATCTCGACGATCACGTTGCGCCCCTCGTTCGGGTCCTTCGGGAGGAGCAGGGCCTTGAGCTGCTCGGTGAGGCGGCCGACCTCGAGCTCGGCCTCCTCGGCCTCGAGGCGGAACAGCTCCTTGTCGTCCCCTTCGGACTCCTTCGACAGCTCGCGCGCCGTCTCGGCATCGCCGATGGCGGCCCGCAGGCGACCGCCGACGTCGACGATGCCCTCGAGCTCGCTGTACCGGCGGGTGGCCTGCGTGTAGCGGGTCTGGTCGGCGATCAGCTCCGGATCGCCGAGGCGCGCCTGGAGCTCGGCGTGCTCGCGCTCCAGCGTCTCCAGGCGGTCCAGCATCGCTGCGAGGCTACCGGCGGGGTCCTGGTGACCCGTCAGCCGATGCCCTGCGCCTCCCACGGTCCCGAATCGGGACTGGCGCGGCTCGCCCCGATGAGGGACAAGTGGGACATGCCTGAGACCGCTGGGTCCGTCGCGACCATCACCCGGTACCCGGTCAAGTCCATGCAAGGGGAGGACCTGCCGGACGTCGAGCTCCTGACCAGGGGGCTCGCCGGAGACCGCGCCCATGCGCTCGTCGACGACCAGACGGGAAAGGTGGTCAGCGTCAAGCGCCCGCGTCGGTGGGGCCGGATCTTCGAGCTCCGGGCGTCGACCGAGGACGGAGGCGTGTTCGTCACGCTCCCCGACGGCAGCCGTCGCCACATCGAGGACCCGGACCTTCCCGCCGACCTGAGCGACCTGTTCGGCCGAGCGGTCTCGGTGGCCTCCCAGCCGCCGCCGGACGCGACCTTCGACGAGGAATGGGTCCGAGACCTGAAGGACGGCGCGCAGCCGTACTTCGGCCAGGCGTCACGCACGGAAGACGGCGCGGAGCTCGTCGATGCGGGCGCGTTCATGAGCGCCCAGGGGAGCTTCTTCAACTTCGGTGCCGTGCACATCATCACGACGAGCACGATGCGGACCCTGTCCGCCCTGGCACCCGGCTCCAGGTTCGAGCCGGAGCGGTTCCGGGCCAACATCGTCGTCGACACCGCCGGCGACGGGTTCCCGGAGACCGCCTGGCAGGGCCGGGAGCTGTCGATCGGTGGCCTCCGGCTCGCGGTGTCCTTCACCGTCCCGCGGTGTGTGATGACGACGCTGACGCAAGGGGATCTCCCCGCCGACGCCGACGTCTTGCGCACCATCACGAGGCACAACGCCGTCGACTGCTTCGGGACCGGCACCGCCTACCCGTGCGCAGGCGTCTACGCAGACGTCATCAGCGGAGGACAGCTGAGGCTCGGGCAGGAGGTCGCCCTCCACCCGTGAGCCGGCCTCCGCGCCTGGCTAGCGTCTGTCGCAGCCGTGCCGCTGCGGGTCGTGCTGCCTGTGCCGGTCGAAGGGGAGGCCTGGGATGGACGAGCCAACCGACCAGTCGACGTTCTGGGACGAGCGAGCCGACGCGTGGGACCGCAACGCCGAGGCGATGGAAGCCTTCGCCCGGCAGTTCGGAGACCCGGCGATGGACCTCCTCGGTCCGGCGTCGGGGCAGCACCTGGCCGATGTCGGCTGCGGACCGGGACTCACCACGATCGAGCTCGCGCGGCGGGTGGCGCCGACGGGCACGGCAACCGGGGTGGACGTCTCGCCTCGGATGATCGACATGGCCCGGGCACGCTCGTCGGCGATGGACGTGGGGAACGCGTCGTTCGTCATCGGTGATCCGGGCGCCGGGCCGATCGGATCGTTCGACGGGATCCATTCGCGCTTCGGGGTGATGTTCTTCGACGATCCCCCCGCAGCGTTCAGGAACCTCGCGCAGTCGATCCGACCCGGTGGACGCTTCGTGGCGGTGGTGTGGGCCGGGCTCGACGAGAACCCGTGGATGTTCGTCCCGACGCTCTTCGGAGCGGGACCGCTGGACGCCGACCTCGCCCTGCCGGGACCCGGCGAGCCGGGGCCGTTCTCGCTCGCCGACCCGGGCGAGACGGCGGCGCTGCTCGAGTCCTGCGGGTTCCGCGACGTCGACATCGCACGCCACGAACACGCATGGGCGTTCGACGCCGCCGGTGCACGCACATCCATCTCCCAGCTCCTCTCGGTGGGTGCGCTCGGCGAGGCCTGGGCGGCAGCGGACGCCGGCGCTCGAGCTGCCGCGGTCGAAGCGGTCCTCGGGGGATGCGACGACCACCGCGACGACAGCGGGTGGCGGCTCCCGGCAACGGCCCTCGTCGTCTCGGCGTCCGTGCCGTCCTGACCGTCTCGTCTCGCCGCGCCGCCAGCACCGCACGCCCCGACACGGATAGACGGAGGAATTCCGCCTCTTCCGGTGGTGACTCGAACTGGTGTTCGACATGATGTTCGACATGGGGAGGGGTCCGGCGACCGCTGCGGAGGTGTCAGAGGCGCTCTCGGTCGTGCTCGACGTGTGCGCCCGCCTCGATCCGGTCGCGGTGCCGATGCACCAGGTCGTCGAGGTGTTCGACTCCTTCGCCGCACTGGAGCGGTCGGCCGGCGGGGCGGTCGTGCGCATGGCAGCCCGCTACGAGGAGGCCGGCGCGTGGAAGCGGAACGGCGCCAGGTCTCCCGAGGAGGACATCGCCCGCAAGACGGGCACCGGCACCACGCGTGCTCGGCGCAAGCTCTCCACCTCCAAGCGACTGAAGACCCAACCCAAGACCGACGACGCCGTCCGCCGCGGCGTGGTGTCGCCCGACCAGGCCGACGAGGTCTCCGAAGGGGCGGGTGCAGCCCCGCACGCCGAGGACGACCTGCTCGACACCGCCCAGCGCCGGCCGATGCACGACCTTCGCCGCAAGGCCGCCGAGGAACGGGCCAAGGCCGACACGGACCGCGAGGACCGGCGCCGCCGGCTCCACAGGGCGCGCAGCCTGCGGCGGTGGGACGACGCCGACGGCATGGGGAACCTGTTGCTGCGCCTGTCCGGCGAGCGGATGAACGAGATCGACGCTCGGCTCAAGCCCCTCATCGACCGCGCCTTCGCCGCTGCTCGGCACGCCGGACGCATGGAACCGGTCGAGGCCTACGGCGCCGACGTCGTCTCCCAGCTGCTCCTCGGTCATGCAGAGGGTGGCGCCTCCGCCGCTGCCCGCCCCGGGCAGGCGGTGCGCCCGGAGAAGAAGGTGATCGCCCTCATCGACGTCGAGGCGCTCAACCGGGGCCGGGTCGAGGGCGACGAGACCTGCGAGATCGCCGGCGTCGGCCCCGTCTCCGTCGCCGCCGTCCGCCGACTGCTCGCCGACGCGTTCCTCACCGTGGTGTTCCGCAAGGGCACGGACGTGGTCAACGTCACGCACCTCGGGCGCCGCGTGACCGCCGCCCAACGCACCGCCCTCGAAGCCCGAGGCTCCCGTTGCGAGCGTTGCGGCAGCCGCCACCTCCTCGACATCGACCACAACGAGGGCTGGACCCTCACCCACGACACCCGGGTCGAGGACCTGTCCTGGCAGTGCTGGCACTGCCACGACCTCAAGACCCGCCACGACCTGAGGTTCGCCGGGTCCCCCGGCAACCGATGGCTGGTCGATCGCAAGACCGGACGACCGTGGCGAGGTCCCACTTCGACCCCGACTTCACGACCGCCCGCTGACCTCCGGCCGTCCCGGAGGCGCCTCGGTCAGCGGCGCCAGTCGCCCTCGACGGGCGCGATCTCGGCCGGGCGGCGCAGGTCGGCGATCATCGCCTGGATGGCCGGCAGGACGTCGCGGGCCGGCAACGCCAGCAGGAGCGTGGCGTCGGGATCGACCATCAGCCGCGTGTCGGCCGCCAGCACCACCGCCTCGAGGTCGACGCCCACGGTGCAGACCACCACGACGGGCGCTCCGTCGCGGGTGCCGGTGGCGGCGGCGACGCCCCGGGGGCGGAGGCGGTCGCGGGGCTCTGCCGCCGGCGCAGCGACCAGCTCGTCGCAGCCGACGAGGGTGGGGTCGGCGATGAGCGTGGTGCGCAGCCAGCGCTCGGGGACGAGCGTGGCCAACGGGTGGTTCGGCGGCCCGCCGGGTCGGCGGATCAGGCGGAGCTGCTCGACCACCCGTGCGATCGAGGCCCGGCCGTCGAGGTCGCCGTGCATCATGGCCGTGAGTGCCCGGTCGTACTTGCCGACGCCGACCTCCAGGATGGGGGCGCCGTCGTCCAGGGCACGCACGACGCGCACGACCTCCAATCCCCGGAACTCCCCGGCGAGGCGGTCACCCTCCACCACCACGTCGAGGCCCTCGGCCTCCATCAGCGCCACCAGGTCAGGAGCATCAGGCGGGCCGTGACCCGGCTCGACCGGTGCCGGCTCGGCCGCCACCAGCTCGCGCCCGGAGGTGCGCCACACGTGGATCTCGGTGGCGAACTCCCCCGCCTGCCTGGCCACCGAGCCCGAGGCCTCGTCGGCGATGACGTGCACCTCCGTGGCGCCGGCGCGCCGGGACCAGGCGAGGGCCGCCCCGAGGCCGTGCTCGCCCTCGACGAGCACGAACGCACGTCCGCCGGCAGCCATCGCGGCACCGGTGCCGACGTTGTCGCGGGGCGCGTCGATGGGCTTGCGCACGCCGCTCGCGGTGGCGCGGAACGGGAAGCCGTAATCGGGAATCTCGAAGTTGCGCTGCACCAGCAGGGACAGCGTCACCTCGGTCGGCGTGCCGATGCCGAAGCGCAGCGAGGGCGCCACGCCGTAGCCGCGCATCTCGGTCACGTCGCGCGTGGACTGCACGTCCTGCCCGAACACGGCGATGCGCGCGGCCGACGTTTCCGACAGCGGCCGGTTCAGATCGGCCGTG
>JAKFET010000229.1:0-7083 GCA_036675575.1 Acidimicrobiaceae bacterium | reverse complement strand
CGCGCCCAACCTGTCGCTCGACACCCCGGCGATGACCGAGCTGGCGCGCAAGCACGGCGTGCCGATCACCGGCAAGGACTTCAAGACCGGCCAGACCTTGATGAAGACGATCCTCGCGCCCGGCTTCAAGGCGCGGCTGCTCGGCCTGCGCGGCTGGTACTCGACCAACATCCTCGGCAACCGCGACGGCGAGGTGCTCGACGATCCGGGCTCGTTCCGCAGCAAGGAGGTCACCAAGCTCGGCGTGCTCGATCACATCCTGCAGCCCGACCTCTATCCGGATCTGTACGGCCACTTCGATCACGTGGTCCGCATCAACTACTACCCGCCGCGCGGCGACAACAAGGAGGGCTGGGACAACATCGACATCTTCGGGTGGATGGGGTACCCGATGCAGATCAAGGTCAACTTCCTCTGCCGCGACTCGATCCTCGCCGCCCCCCTGGTGCTCGACCTCGCCCTCTTCTTCGACCTGGCCGCCCGAGCCGGGGAGGCCGGCGTGCAGGAGTGGCTCAGCTTCTACTTCAAGGCCCCGATGGTCGGGAACGACGAGCTGCTGCCCGAGCACGACATCTTCATCCAGCAGATCAAGCTGAAGAACACCCTGCGCGTGTGGATGGGCGAGGAGCCCGTCACCCACGCCGAGCAGTAGCTAGCGAGCAGACGGCACGGGGTGCCCGACCGCCACCGGATCGACGGCCGCTCGGGTCGGCGCCGGGCGGGGTCGGGCCCAGCCGGTGCGCGGCGACCAGGGCAGCGTCGGCATCCGTGCTGCGAGGAGCGCGAACGCCACGGCGGTGACCACCGAGACGGCGAGGGCGGCGGTGTCGCCGAGGTCGTGCAGCCGGCCCGTCTCCCGCAGCGCCACGTAGACGCCGTAGTGCGTGATGAAGATCCCGAAGGTGTGGGCGCCGGCGCGGCGGATGACGCCGCCGACGCGGCCGGCGTCATCCAGGTGGGGCGACGTGACGGCCAGGTAGAGCAGCGCGGTGCCGGTGAGCCCGGGCACCAGGTAGCTGGCGTCGCCCGGGTACCGGTCCGGGAGGTCGCCGACCACCAGCAGGCCCACCGTCCAGGCCAGGCCGAGGACGGAGGCCACGAGGGCGGCGGTCCGCTCCCGGGCGTGGCCGAGCAGGGGCGCGCAGGCGGCGCCGAGGAGGGCGAAGCCGAGGTACGCGACGAGGGGGAACGTCCCCGTCAGGGCGGCCTCGACGAGCCACGGCTCACGGCCGCGCCCGGCCCGTTCGGCGGCCGGCGCCGCGACCAGCGCCACGACGGCCAGCACCGGCACGGCCTGGGGCGCGAGTCGCACCGCCACGGCTGTCGCGAGCGCGCAGACGCCGAGGGTCTCGAGCACGCCGAGGGTGTCGAGGTCGAAGCCGAGCGCGGCCCGCAGGGCCACGCCGATGGGCACCAGCAGCCCGTAGCGGCGCACGACCGTGCCGGCGAGGCGCCGGCCGTCCTGGCCACGGCGACGCCGGCTGGCGAGCAGCATCGGCACCGAGGCCCCCAGGGCGACGGTGAACGCCACGGCCGCGACGTCGGTGACGGCGAACCCGTCCCAGCCGGGCAGGACCGCCCGCCCGTCACGGCCGAACCAGCCGGCGAGGTGGTGGACGAGCATGAGCAGCAGGGCCGCGCCCCGCAGCCGGTCCAGGCCGACCAGGCGGGGTCCGGGCGCGAGGGTCCTGGACACGCCCGTGCCACTACCCGGGTCCCCGGCGACCCAGACCGGCGCCGGCGACCGGTCTCGTGGACGTGGATCGTGGAAAGGTGTGGAGCGTGACCACCGACGCGAACGACGCCACGGCCAAGGCCGACATCATCCCCCAGACGCTGGTGGGCATCTCCTTCCCGGACATCTACCGGGCCCAGGAGTTCCTGACCGCCGTGACCCGCCTGAAGGTGAACGGGTCGCTCGTGCTCGAGGACGCCGTCATCGTGGTCAAGGACGACGACGGCAAGACCGTCGTCCGGGAGACCATCGACCCCCAGCCGGGGCGTTCGGCGCTGTCCGGGGGCATGTGGACCGGCCTGTTCGGCCTGCTGCTCGGCGGTCCCGTGGGCTGGGCGGCCGGCGCCGCCATCGGTGCCGGTGCCGGTGCCCTCACCGCCAAGGTCGTCGACCTCGGCATCTCCGACGAGTGGGTGGGCTGGTTCCGCGAGGCCGTCAAGCCCGGCACGGCCACGGTGGCGGTGCTGGCCAGCGAGATCGTCGAGGACCACCTCGTGGCCGAGGTGCAGCGCTTCGCCGGGTCCGAGCTGGTCTACGCCAACTTCGATGCCGAGATGATCCAGCGGCTCGAGGACGCGCTCGAGCGCTGAGCTGCCGCCCCCATGGCAGGATGCGGGGAGGGGAACCGAGCGCAGGAGGTGCGGCGTGGGCCTGTCCATGAGCGTCGAGGAGCGGGAGCAGTTCCTCGCCGACGTGCACGTGGGCGTGCTCGCCGTGGAGCGGGCCGACGGCCCACCGCTCGCCGTGCCGGTCTGGTACGACTACCGGCCCGGCGGGGACCTGTGGATCCTCACCGCCGAGGACTCGGTGAAGGGTCGCCTGCTCGCCCAGGCCCGCCGCTTCTCGCTCTGCGCCCAGGACGAGGCGCCGCCCTTCTACCGCTACGTCAGCGTCGAGGGTCCGATCACCGCCATCCGGGCCGCCGACGAGGAGGACGACTCCCGGCCCATGGCGCACCGCTACCTGGGCCCGGACGTGGGTGACCAGTACGTCGAGAGCTCCGAGGACCAGAGCCTGAAGTTCTCCATGCGGCCGGAGCGCTGGTGGAGCGTCGACTACTCCAAGCTCGCCGGGGGAGGCTGACGTGCCCGTGGACGAACGTCGACGCGCGGGAGTGGGCGGCCTGTACCGCCGACACGTCTTCCCCCGCATCATGAACCTGGCCATGAACACGGCCGAGACCCGCCGCATCCGTGCCGAGGTGTGCGCGCCCCTGGCCGGCGAGGTGCTCGAGATCGGGTTCGGGACGGGGCACAACCTGCCGTTCCTGCCCGCGGCCGTCACGCGGGTGCTGGCCGTCGATCCCATGCAGGAGGGGGAGCGCCTGGCCGCCCAGCGACTGCGCGACAGCTCGGTCACCGTCGACTTCGTGGGCCTGGACGGGGAGCGGATCGATCTGCCGGATCGCTCCGTGGACGAAGCGCTCGCCACGTGGACGCTCTGCTCGATCCCGGATGCCAGCGCCGCGGTCCGGGAGATCGCCCGGGTGCTGCGCCCGGGCGGGCGGCTGCACTTCGTCGAGCACGGGATCTCGCCCGACGCCAAGGTGCAGCGCTGGCAGCACCGGCTCAACCCGGTCCAGAACCGCGTCGCCTGCGGCTGCAACATCCAGCGAGACATCCCCGCCCTCATCGAGGGGGGCGGGATGGTCGTGGACGAGGTGGCGCGCTTCTACGCGAAGGGCGATCCGAAGATCCTGGGATGGACGTTCCAGGGACGAGCAAGCGTCGCCGGGACCGCCTGACGGCACCTCGGCAGGTCCGCCCGCGCGACCACTTCCCCCAACCGCGACGGAGGTGCGGTCCCGGCGACGTTGGAGGGGCTGATGGTGAGCACACGACCTTCGGAGCGCTCGATCGACGACCGCGCCGACCTCCACGACCTGCTCGCTGTCCTCGATGCGGAGCTGGGCAACGTCGTGGCCTTCCTCGTCCGCCGGTGCGGCGACCGCACCCTGGCCGAGGACCTGGCCGCAGACGTCGCCCTCCGGGCCGTGCGCGAGACGAAGCGGACGGGCGAGGTGGTGACCCCTGCGTGGCTCACCACGGTCGCCCGGAACCGCCTCGTCGACCACTGGCGCTCGGCGGGTCGGGAGGAGCGTCGGCTGCGGCTGGCGTGGTCCGACCCGGACACGGACAGCTGGGCCGACGACGGCTGCGCGGTCGACCGGCACCTGGTCGACCAGGTGATGCGACAGCTCCCCGTCGACTACCAGGCGGTGCTGTCGCTGCGCTACCTCGACGATCTCGCCGTGCCCGCGGTCGCCGACGTGCTGGGACGGAGCGTGCACGCCACGGAGAGCCTGCTCGTGCGGGCCCGTCGGGCGTTCCGGCAGAGCTACCAGGAGCAGGACGATGCCTGATTGGTTCGAGACCAGGTTCCGCGAGCCCGTGGAACGCGTGCGGATG
The DNA here is from genome assembly GCA_036675575.1 of Acidimicrobiaceae bacterium. Classification (GTDB taxonomy): domain Bacteria; phylum Actinomycetota; class Acidimicrobiia; order Acidimicrobiales; family Salinilacustritrichaceae; genus Salinilacustrithrix. The sequence continues at coordinate 2,940 of JAKFET010000229.1, read as the reverse complement.
GATCCCGCCTTCGCCGAACGGGTGCGGGCGTTGGTCGTGGAGGAGTGGCAGGCCGATGACCGGGACACCTGGTCGGACGGCACCGAGACGGACCTCGCTGAGGGAGACATCATCATGCTGGACACCCAAGACCGCCCGACCACCGCGCCGCCGCCGGCGCCGAGCCGCGGGCGTCGCTGGCCCCTGGTCGCCGCCGCAGCCCTGGTGCTGGCCGTCGTCGCCGTCGGCGCCCTCGTCATCGGCGACGACGAGCGCGAGGTCGATACCGCGGGCGAGTCCCCGGGCGAGGCCCCGCCCCCGGCCAGCGCCGGGGCGGTCCCGATGCCGTACGACGACAGCTTCGACGAGGTCGGGCCGGGCACCTACCTCATCGACCCCGACAAGGACCCGGCCACGCCGCTGCGGGTCGAGTACGAGATCGCCCACGAGGGGTGGAGCTCCTGGCCGGGCGCGGTGAAGTTCGACGGGCGCGGTCACGTCGCCCTCACCGCCACCACCGTCGAGAACCTGATGACCGACGCCTGCGACGACCACACCCCGGCGGACCCCCCGGTGGGCCCGACGGCGGACGACCTCGCCACGGCCCTGGCCGCGCTCGAACCGTTCGAGGTGACCTCGCCGCCCCGCGCGGTGACGAGGTACGGCTACCCGGGCGTGCACCTGCAGCTGACGGTGCCGGACATCCCGGTCAGCGGCGAGCAGTTCACGTCGTGCGCCACCGGCGGCAAGCTCCAGAGCTGGATCTCGCCCGTGCTCGTGGGAGCCTTCTACGGCTACAACGCCGAGCCCGGCCGGGTCGAGGACTTCTGGATCCTCGACGTGGACGGCACGCGGGTGGCGCTCATCACGACCACGGGACCCTCGTCCCCGACGCAGAACGTCGGCGAGCTCGAGGAGATCCTCGACTCGGTCCGCATCGTCTCCTGATCACCACAGGGCCTGGGCCGCCCCGCCACCGCGTGCGCAGCGGCGGGGCGGCCTAGGGTCCGGCGCCGTGACGATCAACGACCTCGCGGGCCAGGTGGCCGTGGTGACCGGCGGCAACGGCGGCATCGGCCTCGGCTTCGCCGAGGGGTGTGCCCGCTCCGGCGCCGCCGTCGCCGTCTGGGCCCGCAACGCCGACAAGTCGGCCGCCGCCGTCGAGGCGATCGAGGCCCACGGTGTGGACGCCATCGCCGTGGCGTGCGACGTCGGCGACGAGGACTCGGTCGCCGCCGCCACCGCCGAGACCGTGGCGCGGCTGGGTCGCATCGACATCTGCGTGGCCAACGCCGGCACCAGCGGCGGCGGCCAGCTGCAGGACCTGACGCTGGCCGAGTGGCGCCGGGTCATGGCCATCAACCTCGACGGCGCGTTCCTCACCATGCGCGACTGCGCCCGCCAGATGATCGCGCAGGGCGAGGGCGGCGCCATCGTGGCCATCTCCTCCACGTCGGCCATCCACGGCGCGGCGGCAAACCCGCACTACGGCGCCTCGAAGACCGCGCTCCTCGGCCTGGTCCGTGCCTCTGCGGTCGGGCTCGCCCGCCACAGGATCCGGGTGAACGCCGTGCTCCCCGGCTGGACGCGGACCGAGATGGCCGAGGGCGGCTACCAGGACGAGCGCTTCCGGGAGGTCACCACGAAGCGCACGCCCGTCCGTCGCTGGGCCACCGGCGAGGACTACGAGAAGCTGGCGGCGTACCTCTGCGACAAGTCCGTCGACTGGCACACCGGCGACCAGATCGTGGCCGACGGCGGCTACACCATCTTCTGACCGTGGACGATGGTCTGCGCACCGGCGCCGACGGCGTCGTGCGGTGCTGGTGGTGCGGCGACGACCCGCTCTACGTCGCCTACCACGACGAGGAGTGGGGCCGGCCCACGCGCGACGAGCGCGACGTGTTCGAGCTGCTCGCCCTCGAGGGCTTCCAGGCCGGTCTGGCCTGGATCACGATCCTGCGCAAGCGGGAGGCGTTCCGCGCCGCGTTCGACGGCTTCGACATCGACGCCGTCGCCGCCTACGGCGAAGACGACGTCGAGCGGCTGCTGGGCGACGCCGGGATCGTCCGCCACCGGGGCAAGATCGCGGCGACGATCGACCTGGCCCGGCTCAGCCAGGAGCTGGCGGGGGAGGGGTCGTCGCTCAGCGAGCTGGTGTGGGCCCACGCCCCCGGACCGCGACCGGCGCCGCCCGCCGAGCTGTCGGCCATCCCGGCCCACACGGCCGAGTCGACTGTGCTCAGCAAGGCGCTGAAGGCCCGCGGCGCCCGCTTCGTCGGCCCGACGATCGTCTACGCGTTCATGCAGTCGGCCGGGATGGTCGACGACCACCTCACCGGCTGCCACCGCGCCGCCGGCTCCTGATCCGGGCGAGCACCCGGCGGAGGGCCCCCTGCTGGGTGTGCCCGACGTCGATCTCCATCTGGCCGTCGAGGCGGCCGTCCCGGGCATCGCGCAGGTACAGGACCTTCGCCGCGCCGACGATGGGCGTCGCGATCAGCGCGCCGGGGACCCCGGCCACCGCCCCGCCGAGCAGGGCGGCCAGCATGGTGGTGGGCGGGGTGAGGTCGACGGCCTTGCCAACCACGGCGGGCTGGATGATGTTGTTCTCGAGGTTCTGGTACACGAGGAACACGACCAGCGCGATGAGCGCGGCGACCGGTCCCTGGGTGAGGGCCAGCGTCACGAGGAACGAGCCGCCCAGGAACCCGCCGATCTGGGGGATCAGGTTGGTCAGCATCGACCAGAGGCCGACGAGGGGGGCGAGGGGCACGCCCAGCGCGAGGGCGATCGTGAGCATCACCAGCCCGTTCAGGATGGCCACGAACAGGGAACCGGCGAAGTAGTTGCCGAAGGTCCGGTAGACGACCCGCCCGATCGAGTCGAGGTGGTCCCGGCGCTCGCCCGTGAACAGGTTGCGGATGCGCTGCACCATCGCCTCGCCGTCGAGCATCACCG
>JAKFET010000256.1:0-37819 GCA_036675575.1 Acidimicrobiaceae bacterium | reverse complement strand
GACCTCCTCACCGGCGGTCTGCTCCTCGCCGGTCGAGGAGACCGAGACGAGGGGCACCGACACGGGGTCCGTGGCCGCCGTGTCCAGCGCCAGGGCGGCGATCTGGGCGGCGGCGCTGCGGGGACCGGTGGCCTCGTCGATGTTCGCCGAGCCGGCGTCGGTCAGCAGGTCGAGGGTGACCAGCTCGCCGGCGTCGAGGCCGAGGAGCGTGAGGGCGCCGGTGGTGGTGCCCACACCGGTGACCGCCGGCTCGGACTGGGCCTGTGCCGGCGCCGTGGTGGCGGCCACCAGGGCCGCGGCCGCGACGACCGGGACGAGACGGGACTTGCGCATGAAGGTGCTCCCCAACGAGACAGAAGGACTGGCCTCGCCACCATGTCCGATTCGCCGCTTTGGAGATATCGCCCACTCGGGCCATTTCGTACAGCACTCGGACTAGTCCGAACGGCGGCCCGTAAACTCCGCACCCCGACCGCACCGCACACGCACCCACCACCGGAGCACCGTGGCCACCGACCTGACCACCCCGCGCGAGCCCACCACCGACCTGCTGCGCATCGCCGCCGTGCACGCCGCGCTCGTGGCCGTCCCGCTGCTGCTCGTCGGCGTGCTGGTCCTGCCGATCTGGCTGGCGGTGGTCGTCGCCCTGGTCGTGTCCGTCGCCGTCACGGCCCTGCGCGCCCGCGGCATCGACCGGCGGGTGGCCGAGGCGCTGGGCGCCCGGTCCGTCGAGCCCCACGCCGTGCCGCGCCTGGCCGGGGTGGTCGAGAGCACGTCCATGGCCCTCGGCGTGGGCACGCCCCGCCTCCACCTCATCGACGACACGGCCCGCAACGCCGTGGCCTGGGGCTCCGGGCCCGGCCCGGCGTCCATCGCGCTCACCACGGGGCTGCTCGAGGCCGCCGAGCGGATCGAGCTGGAGGGCGTCGTCGCCCACCTGCTGGCCGACGTCCGCGACGGCATGGTCGAGGCGCCCACCGTCACCACGGCGCTGTTCGGCGGCCTGGCCGGGGGTCCGCTGTCCGGCCTGGTCGCGTGGTCGGCCCGCGCCGGCGAGGACGACCGGCGCATCGTCGTGGCCGACATGGCCGCCGCCCGGGCGACCCAGTACCCGCCGGGTGCGGTGGCGGCGCTCGAGCGGGTGCGGGAGGGCGCCACCGGCGTCGCCCGCAGCCCCCGTCCGATGCAGTCGCTGTGGTTCGCCGCCCCGTCCGAGCCCGACGGCACCGACCCCTTCGCCGCCCACCCGCCCCTGGCCGACCGGATCGACCTGCTCCGCGAGCTCTGATCGGGTCCCGAGGCGCCAACGCGTTGGGGGATCGGCGCGGGGTGGTCCGTAGACTGGGGCCATGTCGAGCGACGCCCAGGAGACGGCCAGGACCCACGAGACCGGCACGTTCCGCGTGAAGCGGGGCCTCGCCGAGATGCTGAAGGGCGGCGTCATCATGGACGTCGTCACCCCCGAGCAGGCCAAGGTCGCCGAGGACGCCGGCGCCGTCGCCGTCATGGCCCTCGAGCGCGTGCCGGCCGACATCCGCGTCGACGGCGGCGTCGCCCGCATGTCCGACCCGGAGATGATCGAGGGCATCAAGGCCGCCGTCACCATCCCGGTCATGGCCAAGGCCCGCATCGGCCACTTCGTCGAGGCCCAGATCCTCCAGGCCCTCGGGGTCGACTACGTCGACGAGTCCGAGGTCCTCACCCCCGCCGACGAGACCCACCACATCGACAAGTGGGCCTTCGACGTCCCCTTCGTCTGCGGCGCCACCAACCTCGGCGAGGCGCTGCGGCGCATCAGCGAGGGCGCGGCGATGATCCGCTCGAAGGGCGAGGCCGGCACCGGCAACGTCGTCCAGGCCGTGCGCCACCTGCGCGCCATCAACGGCGACCTGCGCCGCATCACCCAGGCCGACCAGGCCGAGCTGTTCGAGTGGGCCAAGCAGCTGCGTGCCCCGCTCCCGCTGGTCCAGGAGATCGCCGAGACCGGCACGCTGCCGGTGCCCCTGTTCTGCGCGGGCGGCCTCGCCACCCCGGCCGACGCGGCCCTCGCCATGCAGCTCGGCGCCGACGCCGTCTTCGTCGGCTCCGGCATCTTCAAGTCCGACGACCCCGCCCCCCGGGCGAAGGCCATCGTCGAGGCCACCACCCACTTCCGCGACGCCGACATCCTGGCCAAGGTCTCGCGCGGCCTCGGCGCTCCGATGACCGGCATCGGCATGGACCCCACCGGCACCACCGCCGACGGCACCCGGTTCGAGGACCGGGGCTGGTAGCCATCGCGGTCGTCGGCGTCCTGGCCCTCCAGGGCGCGTTCGCACGCCACGCCGCCGCCCTCGAGGCGTGCGGCGCCACCACGGTCGAGGTGCGCCGGCCCGAGCACCTCGAGGGCATCGACGCCCTCGTGCTGCCCGGTGGGGAGTCCTCCACCATCTCGATGCTGCTCGAGCGCGGCGAGCTCTTCGACCCGATCGACGAGCGGCTGGCCGACGGCATGCCCGCGCTCGGCACGTGCGCCGGCATGATCCTGCTGGCCTCCGAGATCCTCGGCGGTCGGCCCGACCAGCGCTGCTTCGGCGCCATCGACCTCACCGTCCGGCGCAACGCCTACGGCCGCCAGGTCGACAGCTTCGACATCGCGCTCGACCTGTCCGCAGCGGGCGTCGAGGAGCCTTCGGTGCCCTTCGACGCGTCCTTCATCCGCGCGCCGGTCGTGGAGCGCACGGGCGACGGCGTCGCCGTGCTCGCCGAGGTGGACGGCCGGCCCGTACTCTGCGCATCCGGCCCGGTGCTGGTCGCTTCGTTCCACCCGGAGCTCTCCCACGACCTGCGCATCCACCGGCGATTCCTCGAGGAGATCTGATGTCCGGTCACTCCAAATGGGCGACGATCAAGCACAAGAAGGCGGCCACCGACCAGAAGCGGGCCAAGGTCTTCGCCAAGCTGATCCGCCAGGTCGAGGTCGCGGCCCGGGAGGGCGGCGGCGACCTCGACGCCAACCCGACGCTGCGGACGATGTTCCAGAAGGCACGGGACAACTCGATCCCGCTCGACACGATCGAGCGTGCCGTCAAGCGGGGCACCGGCGACCTCGACGGCGTCGTCTACGAGCAGATCACCTACGAGGGCTACGGCCCGAACGGGGTGGGCATGCTCGTCGAGGTCCTCACCGACAACCGCAACCGGGCCGCCGCCGACGTGCGGAACGCGTTCACGAAGAACGGCGGGTCGCAGGCCGAGCCCGGGGCCGTGTCCTGGCAGTTCGACCGCAAGGGCGTGATCATCGTCCCCAAGTCGGTGGCCGAGGACGACCTGATGCTCGTGGCCCTCGAGGCCGGCGCCGAGGACATCACCGACGAGGAGTCGATCTGGCAGGTCGTCACCCCGCCGTCCGAGCTGCCCGACATCCGCCAGGCCCTCGACGAGGCCGGCATCGAGGTGGAGAGCTCCGAGGTCACGATGCTCCCGCAGAACACCGTGCCCATCACCGAGGCGGACAAGGCCAAGCAGACCATGCGCATCGTGGAGGCCCTCGAGGACCTCGACGACGTCCAGGCCGTCTACTCCAACTTCGACATGACCGCGGAGCTGATGGAAGCGGCGGCCGGCTGATGGTGGCCATCGGCGCCCCCGCCCCGGACTTCGCCCTGCCGGGCACCGACGGCACGGACGAGGGCCGTCGCACGTACCGCCTGTCGGACTACGCCGGCACCCCGGTGGTGCTCGTCTTCTACCCGGGCGACAACACGCCGGTCTGCACCCGCCAGCTGAACGAGTACACCGCGGAGATCGACGCCTTCGAGGGCGTCGGCGCCCAGGTGCTGGCCCTGTCGCCCCAGGACGTCCCGAGCCACGACGCCTTCGCCGACAAGCAGGGCGGCTTCGGCTTCCCGCTGCTGGCCGACACCGACAAGGCCGTCGGTGACGCCTACGGCATCCTCGGCCCGCTCGGGTTCTACCGCCGATCGGTCTTCGTGGTCGACGCCACCGGCACGGTCTCGTACTCGCACCGGGCCATCGCCGGCCTCACGTTCCGCCCCACCCAGGAGCTGGTCGAGGCCGTCGAGGCCGCCAAGGCCTGAGCCGCTCACCACCCGTCCGGCTTCGTTCGGCGCCGATCGGCGCCCAACGTCTGCATGCGGGCTGTTCGCCGCCGAACCTTCGCACGGAGCAGCTGGTCGGTCGCCGCCGATCGGCGCCCAACGTCTGCATGCGGGCTGTTCGCCGCCGATCCTCCGGGCGGTCAGCTCGCGCTGCGGTAGCGGAGGCGAAGCTGGCGCCCCAGGCGCCGCAACCAATCGATCTCGTCGGGCAGCAACTGGTAGCGGTACAGCGGCTCGACCGCCCAGCCGAGCCCCTCGAGGGCCTGCAGACGCACTTCGTCGAGCTCGATCCGGTCGGGCCCGTGGAAGCGGAGGGAGTCGTACTCGCGTGCCACGCGCTCATCGGGCCAGGCCATGTCGAGGCGGGCGACGAACCGGCCGTCCTCATCGAAGACCTCGTGCTGGGTCACGGGTGCCGGGAGGCCGAACACCCGGATGCGCCGGATCGCCGCGGCCTCTGCGGGGGAGTCCGGCCGGATGGCGTCGGTCCAGGTCGACAGGACCGCGTGCAGGCGCCCGGACCCCAGTCGCCCGGGGGCCGCCTCCACCCGGGCGGCCGCGTCGACGATCTGCGGGAGCTGGACGAGCTTGCGACTGATGGCTTCGTTGACCACCCGCGCGAGCTCCTGCACGCCGAGCACGCCCACCGCGTCGACGATCGAGCGAGCCAGGGTCGTGACGGGGATGCCGTGCCGGCGGGTGCAGTCGATCGGATCGAGGGGGCTGCGGTGCAGCGCTCCGAGCGTGGTCCCGCTCGTGGAGCCGCTCTCCAGCGTGAACTGCGGTCGGCCTGGGGGTTCGACATCGAGGCCGTGCACGAAGAGCGCGGAGACATGGGAGCCATGCGCACCGCGATGGCGCATCACGACGGCGGCGACGTCCTAGAGCTGCGTCCGGGTGCCCGCCAGGCGGAACAGGCCGCGGATGATGCGCTCCAAGATGCCGTCGTCGACCAGGTGGCGGATCTGCCCGGTGGACAGACCCTCGTCCGTGAGGACCCAGGTCGGGATGAGGCCGTGGTTGGCCCGTGCGAAGTCGAGGGCTCGCCCCAGTCGTGCGGTCGATCGCATGAAAGGGATCATGACGTCACGTGGTGACAACAACCGTCCGTCCGAGCGGCAGCGGGCAGGATCGGCGCCCGAGGGCGCACATCCGCTCGTCCGCAACCGATCGGCGTCGAACGGTGGCGGGACGGCCGGTCGACCGCCGCTACCCTCGCCCACGATGCTCTGAGGCGACCGTCCCCGTCCCGCCACCGCGCCCGAGGAGAGTCGTGTCCGCCCAGATCGTCGCCCGCAACCTGTCCTTCGCCCACGGCCCTGAGGTCGTGCTGGCCGACGTGTCGCTCACCGTCGCGAGCGGCCACCGCATCGGCGTGATCGGGCCGAACGGGGTGGGCAAGTCCACCCTGCTGCGGCTGCTCACCGGCGACCTCCGACCCGAGCGGGGCACGGTCGCGCTGGTCCCCGCCGACGCCCGGGTCGGCCACCTCACCCAGGAGCTCGACGTGCGGGCGGGGGAGACCATCACCGACGTCATCGCCCGCCGCACCGGCGCCGACGCGGCACAGCGCGAGCTCGACGCCTCGATGCGCGCCATGGCCGACGGCGATGCCGGTGCCGCCGACCGCTACAGCGCGGCGCTGGAGACCTGGCTGCACCTCGGCGTCGCCGACCTCGACGCCGCGATCGCCGAGACCCTCGAACGGGTCGGCCTCGGTGCGGATCGAGCCGGGCAGCCGGCGGCGACGCTGTCGGGTGGGGAGCGAGCCCGGGTGAACCTGGCCTCGGTCCTGCTCGCCGGCTTCGACCTCCTGGCTCTGGACGAGCCGACGAACGACCTCGACCTGGCGGGGCTGGCCCTGCTCGAGGACTTCCTGGTGCACTCGTCCGCCGGCTTCGTCCTGATCTCCCACGACCGGGCGTTCCTCGAACGGGTCGTCACGAGCGTGGTGGAGATCGACGAGCACGAGCGGACCGCCACCCGGTACGACGGTGGGTGGCAGGCCTACCTCGATGCCCGGGCCGCGGCCCGCCGCCACGCCGAGGAGGCCTTCGCCGGCTACGTGGAGACCCGGGACACGCTCCGGGGCCAGGCGCAGCAGACCCGGGAGTGGTCGGCGAAGGGGATCGGCAAGGTGAAGCGCTCGGGTGAGACGGACAAGTTCATCCGCCACTGGAACAAGGCGTCGTCGGAGAAGCTGGCGGGCAAGGCGGCCCGGGCGGAGAAGGCGCTCGAGCGGCTCGACGTGGTCGACAAGCCGTGGGAGGGCTGGGACCTGCGGCTCGACTTCGCCACGACGGCACGGTCCGGCGACGAGGTGATCGCCCTGCGGGACGTGGTCGTCGACCACGGTGCCCCGTTCACGCTCGGGCCGGTGACCGTGGACGTCGGCTACGGCGAGCGGGTCGCGCTCGTCGGCCCGAACGGCTCGGGCAAGACCACCCTCCTGCGCACGATGCTCGGCGACGTGGAGCCCACCGGGGGGACGGTCCGGCTCGGGCCGTCGGTCGTGGTCGGCACGCTGGACCAGTCGCGGGGTCGCTTCGCCGGCGACGAGGCGCTCGTCGACGCGTTCGTGGCCGAGACCGGGATCCGGCGCGACGAGGCCCGATCCCAGCTGGCCAAGCTCGGCCTCGGCGCCGAGCACGTCGGCCGTCCCACCAGCCGCCTCTCCCCGGGCGAGCGCACCCGAGCGGTGCTCGCGGCGTTCGCCCTGGTCGGCGTCAACCTGCTCGTCCTCGACGAGCCGACGAACCACCTGGACCTGCCGGCGATCGAGCAGCTCGAGTCCGCGCTCGAGGGCTACCCGGGCACCCTCCTGCTGGTCACCCACGACCGGCGGCTGCTCGAGACGGTCACCCTGACGCGGCGGATCGAGCTGGCCGACGGCGCGATCGTCGCCGACGACCCGCTCTGAGCGGCGCTACTGCTCGTCGGCGACGCCGAGCAGCCGGGCCCGGGACACGGCCCGCATGCCCCGGCGCAGGCCGAGGATGGCGAGGACCCAGGCCAGGCCGCCGATGATCCAGGTGACCCGGCTGCCACCGAAGAGGGCGCCGGTCGACTGGGAGTAGGCGACCATGATCAGGGGGAGGCTCACGAGGCCCGACGCCTGCTGCGCGGCCGCCGTGGACTTGACCCGGGCCGAGAGCCGCAGGACGAGCGAGAGCGTGAGGGCCAGGAACGGCGGCACGACCCAGACCATCAGGATCCACCACTGGGTGGTCGGGAAGAACCAGCCGCCGACCTCCGGCCCGACGATGAGGTTGACGATGAGCGAGTAGATGCCGAAGCCGACGACGGTGGTGACGTAGCCCGGTATCAGCGAGGCGAGCAGCTTGCCGAGGTAGATCTCGCGGACGCCGGCGGGGGAGTGGGCGAGGAACTCGCCCGTGCCCCGCTCTCGCTCCCCGACGATGGTCGCGGCCCCGACGGCGGTGGAGATCGTGAGGGGCACGACGACCGCGACCGGGGCGAACAGGAACACGGCGAGGGCGTAGGACGCCTGGCCCTCGGGGGTGGCCTCCTCGCCGCCGGTCGACTCGGTGATCGAGGCCTGGGCCCGGTCCGGGAGCACCTCGAGGGTCTGGCTGATCTGGTCGACCGCCTCCACCCCCGCGATGGAGGTGAGGCTGAAGAGCAGGATCGTCGGGACGACGCAGAAGAAGATGGCGCCGAGGCCGACCATGGGGCCCCAGAAGTCCTTGGCCTGGATCAGCTGCTTGAGGTCGGTGCGGGCGACGGTGGCGATCTGGTCCCGGTGGAGCCGTCCGGTCTCGCGCTGCACGGGACGCTTCGGGTAGCCCTGGCCCCGGGGCGGCGGCGCCGGCGGGGCAGGGGCGGTGGTGGGGACGTCTGTCGTGGTCACTGCTCCACCTCGCCGATCCGGTTCTCGCCGCTGCTGCGCCGCACGGCGAAGTAGAGGTCCTCGAGGGAGTGCCGCTCGGCCTCGACCCGGGTGACACGTGCGCCGTGGCGGGCGAGGGCGAGCACGAGGTCCGGGATGCGGGCCAGGTCGTCGACCACCACCGTGGCCGGTCCGTCGCCGTCGAGGCGCACGTCGCCGACGCCCGGCTCGTCGGCCAGGCGCGCCAGCACGCTGCGGTCCTCGGCGTCGACGAGCACGGTGCGGTCCGGCCAGTACCGGCGGACGAGGTCGGCGGGCGGGCCCTGCACGAGCGAGCGGCCGTCCTGGAGCATCACCACCTGGTCGGCGAGCCCCTCGGCCTCGAGCAGCAGGTGCGTGCACATGACCACCGTGTTCCCCTGGTCGGTCATCTCCCGGATCAGCTCGAGCACGGCGTAGGAGGACTCGGGATCGAGTCCCGAGGTGGGCTCGTCGTAGAGGACCAGCTCGGGCTCGTGCAGGACGCTGCGAGCGAGGGCGAGGCGGGTCTTCATCCCGGTGGAGTAGCCGCCGACCTGCTGGTCGAGGGCGCCGCCGATGCCGAAGCGCTCGGCGGACTCCTGGATGCGCCGGGCGGCGGCCTCGCGGCGGCCGAGCCCGTAGAGCTCGGCGGCGTAGCGGAGGTTGTCGAGGCCGGAGAGGCGGTCGTACAGGGCGGGCTTGGCCGACACGATGCCGATGCGGCTGCGCACCTCGGGTCCGTCGACCGCGGGGTCCAACCCGAAGATCCGGACGGTGCCGGCGTCGGGGCCGAGGGCGCCCGTGATCACCCGGGTGCAGGTGGTCTTGCCGGCGCCGTTCGGCCCGAGCAGCACGGTGATGGAGCGGGCCGGCACCGTGAACGAGAGCCCGGCGAGGGCGACCTGGTCGCCGAAGGTTCGCTCGACGCGCTCGAGGGCCACGACCGGCTGGAGACCGGTCGAGACGTCCTCGGGCGCGACGGCAGGGGAGGAGGCGGACATCAGCACGGGGGGTCCATCGGCACCACGACGCCGCCAGTTGAGCACCCCGGGCACCATCCCCGAGCGCACCCCGGGGCGTCGGTACCATCGAACCCGTGTTCGTGTGGGGGATCGACCCCGGCCTCTCCCGGTGCGGCTACGCGGTGCTCGACACCGCACGGGCCGCCGCGCCCGGGCGCCGGGGGCCGACCGCCGCGGCCCGGCTCGTCGCCCTCGGGGTGCTGCGCACGTCGCCCGACCTCCCCGTCCCCGAGCGCCTCCACGACCTGCAGCGCGACGTGCGCGAGCTCGCCGCCGAGCATCCACCGGGGGCGGTGGCCATCGAGCGCATCCTGTTCTCGGTCAACGTGCGCACCGCCATCGGGGTGGCCCAGGCCGCCGGCATCGTGATGGTCGAGGCCATCGCCGCGGGCGCCGAGGTCACCGAGTACTCCCCGAACGAGATCAAGCAGGCCGTCACCGGTGACGGCGCCGCCGACAAGACCCAGATCGAGACCATGGTCCAACGACTCCTCCAGATCGACCGGCCGATCCGCCCGGTCGATGCCGCCGACGCCGCCGCCATCGCCCTGTGCCACGTGGCCCGGGCGCCGATGCGGGCGAAGATCGCCGCCGCGGGGGGCGTCCGGTGATCGGCTCCCTGCGAGGCACGCTGCTCGACCGCGCCGACGACGAGGTCCTGGTCGAGGTCGGCGGCATCGGCCACCGGGTCATGGTCAGCCCCACCACCGCCGTCTCCCTCGGCGACCTCGGCGACCAGGTGTTCGTGTGGGTGCACCACCACATCCGGGAGGACACCCAGGCCCTGTACGGCTTCGCCACCGCCGACGCCCGCCGCTGCTTCACCGCGCTGCTCGGCGCCCACGGCGTGGGCCCGTCCCTCGCGCTCGGCATCCTCTCGGTGCACGGGCCCACCGACCTTGCCCAGGTCCTGGCCGAGGACGACGTCGCGGCCCTGTGCCTCGTGCCCGGGGTCGGCAAGAAGACCGCCACCCGGCTCCTCGTCGAGCTCAAGAGCCGCCTCGACATCCCCCTCGACTCCGGCGTGCCCGGGTCCGCCGCCCTCGGCGCCGGCACGCCCGGCACCGGCGGGGCCGCCGCCCGCGCCGACGTGCGCGAGGCCCTGGCCGGCCTCGGCTACGGGCTCGAGGAGATCCGCGACGTGCTCGCCGACCTCCCCGAGGGTGACGATGCCTCGGTGCTGCTGAAGCACGCCCTCCAGCGACTGGCCGTGTCGCGGTGAGGGAGGAGCTGCTCGACCCGGGCCGCGCCGACGACGAGGTCCACGACGAAGGCGGGCTCCGGCCCCGCACGCTCGCCGACTTCGTCGGCCAGGCCCGCCTGAAGGAGCACCTCGGGATCGTCCTGGAGGCGGCCCGCCGCCGGGGCCAGGCCGTCGACCACCTGCTCTTCGCCGGTCCGCCCGGGCTGGGCAAGACCACGCTCGCCGCCATCGTCGCCAACGAGATGGGCGTGCGCCACGTCCCCACGTCCGGCCCGGCCATCGAGCGGGCGGGCGACCTGGCGGCCATCCTCACCCAGCTGGAGGAGGGCGACGTCTTGTTCGTGGACGAGATCCACCGCCTCCCGCGGGCCGTGGAGGAGGTCCTGTACCCGGCGATGGAGGACTTCCAGCTCGACATCGTGATCGGCAAGGGGCCCGCCGCCCGCTCGATCCGCCTCGACCTGCCCCCGTTCACCCTCATCGGGGCCACCACCCGCACGGGTGCCATCACCGGGCCGCTCCGCGACCGCTTCGGCCTCGTCGAGCGGCTCGACTTCTACACCTCGCTCGAGCTGGAGGCCATCGTCGCCCGGGCCGCCGTCATCCTCGACGTGCAGCTCGACGACTCCGGCGCCACCGAGATCGCGCGCCGGGCCCGGGGCACGCCCCGCATCGCCAACCGCCTCCTGCGCCGGGTGCGCGACTACGCCGAGGTCCGGGGCGACGGCACCATCGACGAGCCCACGGCCTCCCTCGGCCTGGCCACCTTCGGGGTCGACGAGCGCGGCCTCGACAAGGTCGACCGCGCCATCCTGTCGGCGATCTGCGAGCGCTTCGGCGGTGGCCCCGTCGGGCTGTCGACCCTGGCCATCAGCGTGGGCGAGCAGACCGAGACGGTCGAGGACGTCTACGAGCCCTTCCTGATCCAGCAGGGCCTGCTCATGCGCACGCCCAAGGGTCGGGTGTGCACCGCCGGTGCCTGGGAGCACCTCGGTCTGGTGCCGCCCCGCTCGGCCGAGACCGACGGGCCGGTCGCGCTCTTCGAGTGACCCGGGGGCGGCGGGCTCAGGGCAGGACGACGTCGAGGACCGGTCCGACCGGCTCTCGCACGCACGTCGCGACGTTGACCGTCCGGACGCCGGCGCAGGCGATGTAGTCGCCGCTCCCGGAGGTGACGACACCCGTGTCGGCGGTGGCGGCCGAGGCACCCAGGCTGCCGGCTGCAGCGACCGCAGCGATGGCGACGATGGCGAGACGACGGGTCATGGGGTGCCTCCGAAGAGCGGATCGAGCGAACGGGCGATGCCCTCGGCGACGGTGCTGAGGGCGGGGCTGGGATCGAGGCCGGCGAACGCGTGGCCGAGATCGGACCGGACCGGCATGGTGCCGGCCTCGTCGGCGGCCTGGTCGACGCCGTCGGGGCCGACGAACACGTCGACCGGACCCGCGGCGGCGGTCGGCGCCACGGTCGCCGGTGCGGCAGGCGTGGGTGCCGGCGCCGCCGGGGGAGCCGGGGTCGTGGCGCCGAGCACCACCGGGGCGCCTGGCTCCTCGCCCGCTCCGGGGTCGGACGCCGTTGCGGTGGCGGCGGCTGCGGACACCGCCTGCACCGGCGCCTCGCCCGGGGCGTCGGTCGGCACGAGGACCAGCGCGGCGGTGACGGCGCCCACGGCCACGGGCACGCCGACGGCGCCGATCTCGACCCAGCGCTCGGAGATCCTCGACCGGAGCCGGCCGAAGCGGGTGGCGGCGAGGCCGAACAGCGGCAGGCCCCACATGCCGCGCGAGTCGCCGGCGACGAGGGCGTACTCGCGCCGCAGCGCCTTGCGGGCCCGGTGCAGCAGCGCCTCGACCGTGGTCACCGGCACATCGAGCTGGTCGCCGATCTCGGCGTAGCTGAGGCCCTCGGCCTCCCGCAGCAGGAGCACCTCGCGGTGGCGGGGGCCCACGGCGGCGAGGGCCTCGCGCACGTGTCCGGCGTCGACCGCGGCGAAGAGGTGGTCGTGGTCGGCCTCGACGGAGCCCATGTCCGGCTCGTCGGTGAGCTCGAGGCGGGACAGCTTGCGGTGGCGGTCGATGGTGAGGCGCTTCGCGATGACCGTCATCCACGGGTAGAAGCGGCGCTCGCCGGTGAGCGCGTCCATCGAGCGCAGGGCCTTGACGAAGGCCTCCTGGGCGATCTCCTCGGCCTCGTGGACGTCGCGGGTGTGGCGCTGGCAGAAGCGGTGCAGGCGGTCGAAGTAGCGCCGGTAGAGCTCGTCGAAGGCCGAGGGGTCGCCGTTCTGGTACCGCTCGACCAGGTCCCGGTCACGGCCCAGGTCGACGTCGTCCGCCCGTAGCGCCATTTCCCCTCCGAAACCCCGAGCCCCGGCACACCACACGGACAGGGCCGGCTCGGGGCCCTGCCGGTGTGTCTTCGACGTCCACCGGGCGGTTCCCTGCCTTGCGGGTCCAACCCGTAGCGTCGCCCGCCGTGGAGACGGCCGCCTTCGACTACGAGCTGCCCGACGCGGCCATCGCCCAGGCGCCCGTGGAGCCCCGCGACGCGGCACGGATGCTGGTCGACGGCGGCTGCTCGGCGCCGCCCGAGCACCGGTCGGTGGCCGACCTGCCCGACCTGCTTGGCCCCGGCGACGTCGTCGTCGTGAACACGACCAGGGTGCTGCGGGCCCGGCTCCACCTGCGCAAGCCCACGGGCGGGGCGGTCGAGGTGCTCCTGCTCGAGCCGGCGGGCGACGGCCGCTGGGAGGCGCTGGTGCGACCGGGCCGCAAGGTCCCTCCCGGCACGGTCCTGGCCCCCGTCGCCGACGGCGGCCCACCGCTCGAGGTCGGGGTGGGCGAGGTCCTGGACGAGGGGCGGCGCCTCGTCACCCTGCGGACCGACGACGTCCCGGCCGCCCTCGACGCGCACGGCGCGGTGCCGCTGCCCCCCTACATCACCGAGCCGCTCGCCGACCCCACCCGGTACCAGACGGTCTACGCCGACCAGCCCGGCTCGGTGGCGGCCCCCACCGCCGGGCTCCACCTCACCGACCGGGTCCTCGACCGCATCCGGGACCGCGGTGCGCAGGTCCACGGCGTCGACCTGTGGGTGGGCCTCGGCACCTTCCGCCCCATCAGCGTCGAGCACGTCGAGGACCACGACATGCACACCGAGCGCTACGAGGTGCCCGACGCGACCTGGGACGCCTGCCGCCGGGCCGACCGGGTCGTCGCCATCGGCACCACGACCGTGCGGGCCCTCGAGAGCGCGGCGGCCACCGGGCAGCGCTCCGGGCGGACCGACCTGTTCCTGCGCCCGGGCAGCCAGCTCGCGGTGGTCGACGTGCTCCTCACCAACTTCCACCTGCCCCGCTCGAGCCTGCTCGTCCTGGTCGAGGCCTTCGCCGGCCCCCACTGGCGCGACCTGTACGCCACCGCCCTCGCCGAGGGCTACCGCTTCCTCAGCTTCGGCGACTGCATGCTGCTCGGGCGCGACGGCGCCGGCGTGGGGACCCCGACGTGACGCTGTCGATCGAGGTGGAGGCCACGAGCGGCGCGGCGCGGGCCACCACGATCACCACGGCTCGCGGGACGGTGACCACGCCGTGCTTCATGCCGGTGGGCACCCGTGGCGTGGTGCGGGCCGTCGAGACCGCCGACATGGAGGCGCTGGGCGCCCAGATCGTCCTGGGCAACACCTACCACCTGCTGTTCCGACCCGGTCCCGAGGTGGTGGAGCAGCTGGGCGGCATCCACGGGTTCAGCGACTGGGGCGGCCACGTCCTGACCGACAGCGGCGGCTACCAGGTCTTCTCGCTCGGGCCGAAGGTCGACGACGAGGGGGTCACCTTCCGCTCCACGTACGACGGCGACGAGTACCGGTTGACCCCGGAGGGCGCCGTCGACGTCCAGATCCGGCTGGGCGCCGACATCCAGATGGTGCTCGACGAGTGCGCCCCGCTGCCGAGCCCGCCCGAGGCCATCCGCCGCGCGCTGGAGCGCACGGCCGACTGGGCCGAGCGGGCCCGGCGGGCCTTCCTCGAGCGCGAGCTGCCGGCTCGCAACCAGTTCGGCATCGTGCAGGGCGGGGTCGACGCCGCCATGCGGGTCGAGAGCGCCCAGCGCACGGTCGCCGTCGGCTTCGACGGCTACGCGATCGGCGGGCTGTCCGTGGGGGAGTCCCGGGACGAGATGCTCCCCGCCCTCGCCGCCGCCATCGCGCAGCTGCCCGAGGACGCCCCCCGCTACCTCATGGGGCTCGGGGACCCGGTCGGCATCGTGGAGTCCATCGCCCTCGGCGTCGACCTGTTCGACTGCGTGCTGCCCACCCGCTTCGGCCGTCACGGCACGCTGCTGACGTCCGAAGGCCGGCTCAACCTGAAGAACAACCGCTTCGCCACCGACGCCGGCCCGCTCGACCCCGACTGCGACTGCCGGGTCTGCCAGCGCTACTCGCGGGCCTACCTGCGCCACCTGTTCAACGTGCACGAGCCGACGGGCCCCCGCCTCACCACCCTGCACAACCTGGCCTGGACGCTCCGGCTCACCCGCCGGGCCCGGGAGGCGGTGCTGGACGGGACCCTCGACGCCCTGCGAGCCGAGGTCGCGGGGGTCTACGAGTAGCGCGAAGCGCGCAACTAGCATCGCCCGGTCCGTCCCCCGACCCCCGGTGGTACCTGGTGGAGCTGCTCGTCCCGATCGCGATCCTCGGCGTCATGTACGCCGTGCTGATCCTGCCCCAGCAGCGTCGGGTCAAGGAGCACCGGTCCTACGTGGCGTCGGTGCAGGTCGGCGACGACGTGGTCACGACGTCGGGCCTGTTCGGCACCGTCACCGGCCTCGACGACGACCGGGCCCGCCTCCGCATCGCCCCCGGGGTCGAGGTCACGGTGGCCCGCCTGGCCATCGCCCGTCCCCAGTCCGCGGTCACCCCGACCGAGCCCACCCCCGAAGATCCCGAGTAGCACCCCCCATGCGCCGAAACGGCCTCGTCTCCCTCATCTTCATCGTCGTGCTCGCCGTCGGCGGGCTCGGCTGGACCTTCGCCGTGGACAACGAGCCGCTCCTCGGCCTCGACCTCCAGGGCGGCGTCTCGGTCGTCCTGGAGCCCACCGAGGAGGCCGCCGAAGGCGCCATCGACCAGGCGATCGAGATCATCCGCCAGCGGGTGGACGGCATCGGCGTCGCCGAACCCGAGATCACCCGCCAGGACGACGCCATCGTCGTCCAGCTGCCCGGCATCGACGACCGCGAGCAGGCGCTCGAGCTCGTCGGCCAGACCGCCGAGCTGCGCTTCCGGCCCGTCCTGCAGATGCTCCCGCCCGGAGCCGAGGCGGCGGCCCAGGAGGACCCGGCCGAGGAGCCCGACGTCACCGACGACCAGGGCGAGAGCCCCTCGACCACCGCCGTCGAGGGCACCTCGACCACCATCGACGCCCCGGACGAGCAGGGCTACGGCCTCGCTCCCGGCGAGCTGGCTGCGCCGCTGCAGACCGACGAGCCTGCGACCTCCGCGCCACCGGCCGAGGAGGAGCCGACCCTCACCCCGCCCCCCGGGCAGGACCCGGCCGAGCTGACGCCACCCACGCCTGCGCCCGTCCGTCCCGAGGACCTCGCGCTCACGCCCACCGAGGAGGACGACCCGGAGCAACCGGTCACCCTCGGCGAGTTCGACGACCAGGGGAACGAGATCGCCCGCTACCGCCTCGGCCCGGCCGAGGCCACCGGCGAGATCCTGAGCGGCGCCAGCGCGCAGCTCCAGGGCGTGGGCCAGTGGGCCGTGGGGGTCGAGGTCCGGGGTGATCGCATCGACGACTTCAACGCCATCGCCGCCGAGTGCTTCAACGGCGGCCCGACGTGCCCCAGCCGGCAGCTGGCCATCGTGCTCGACGGCAAGGTCGTGTCGGCGCCGTCCATCAACGCACCCTCGTTCGACGCCGACGCCATCTCCATCAGCGGCGACTTCACCGAGAGCGAGGCCAAGGACCTGGCCCTCGTGCTCCGGTACGGCTCGCTGCCCGTGGAGCTCGAGGCCCAGCAGACCCAGTCGATCTCGGCCTCCCTGGGCCAGGACGCACTCGACGCCGGCCTGATCGCCGGCCTCATCGGCCTCGCGCTGGTCACCCTCTACATGATCGTCTACTACCGGTTGCTCGGCCTCGTCGCCATCCTGTCGCTGCTCGTCGCGGCGGCGCTGCTGTGGACCACCGTGGCGTGGCTCGGCTCCAGCCAGGGCCTCGCCCTGACGCTGGCCGGCGTGACCGGCATCATCCTCTCCGTGGGCGTGGCCGTGGACTCCAACGTCGTGTTCTACGAGCACCTCAAGGAGGAGGTCGCCGGCGGTCGCAGCCTGCGGGCCGCCGTCGACGGCTCGTTCGCCTCGGCGTGGTCCACCATCATCAAGGCCGACCTGGCCTCGCTCATCGGCGCCGCCATCCTCTACTGGCTCACCGTCGGCCCGGTGCGCGGCTTCGCCCTCTTCCTCGGCCTGTCCACGCTGCTCGACCTGGTGGCCTCCTACTTCTTCATGCGCCCCGTCACGCTGATGCTCGTCAAGTCCAAGCGCTTCCAGGACAGCCGGGCCCTCTTCGGGATGCCGAGACCGAAGGTCCCGCACCACCTCGCCGAGGAAGGAGCACGGGCATGAGCATCGCCAAGAAGCTCGCCAGCTTCGACAACGACATCGACTTCCGCCGCCTGTGGCGCATCGGCGCCGTCATCTCCCTGGTGATGATCCTGCTGAGCGGCGGCGCCCTGATCTTGCGGGGCCTGAACCTCGGCATCGACTTCGAGGGCGGCACCGCCTGGGAGGTCGATGCGCCCGACGTCACCGTCTCCGATGCGCGGGACGCCCTCACGCCGATCGGTGCCGGCAACGCCAAGATCCAGGTGATCGGCGGCGACATCCTGCGGGTCCAGGCCGAGCCGTCGTCCGAGGCCGACGTCCGGGAGGTCAGCGAGGTCCTGGCCGAGCTCGCCGGCGCCGAGGTGAACGACGTCGGCGTCTCCACGGTCGGGCCGACCTGGGGCGACGAGATCCTCTCCAAGGCCCAGCGCGCCCTCGTCGTGTTCTTCGTGATCATCGCCGCCTACATGGCGATCCGCCTCGAGTGGAAGATGGCCATCGGCGGCCTGGCCGCCGTCGTCCACGACATCATCATCACGGTCGGCTTCTACGCGCTGTTCCAGCTCGAGGTGACGCCGGCGACCGTGATCGCCTTCCTGACGATCATGGGCTACTCGCTCTACGACACCATCGTCGTGTTCGACAAGGCGCAGGACAACGCGGCCAAGCCGGCGCTGGCCCAGCGGATGGGCTACACGGAGCTGATGAGCCTGTCGCTCAACCAGGTGCTGATGCGGTCGCTCAACGCCACGATCACGTCCCTGCTCCCGGTCCTGTCGATGCTGTTCGTCGGCTCCTTCATCCTCGGCGCGGTGACCCTCCAGGAGTTCGCCGTGGCCCTCGCCGTGGGGCTCACCGTCGGTGCCTACTCGTCGATCTTCGTCGCGACGCCGGTGGTGGTCTGGCTGAAGGAGCGCGAGCCCCAGCAGCGGAGCCTGCGCCAGCGGCTCGAGACCCAGGCGGGGCGGCGCAGCGCCGCCCCGGTGGCCGCCGCGGTCGGCACCGAGGTGCGAGGCACCCCGGGCGCCGCCCCCCAGCTGTCCGGCCGGGCCATCCCGCCCCGCCCCCGCAAGAAGGGCAAGCGCCGCTGATGTCCGACCTCCCGCCGCCGCCGCCCCCGCCGCCTCCGCCCCCGAGCGAGCAGTCGCCGTCGGGTGGCCAGCTGGTGCCGGTCGGTCCGTGGCCCCGCTTCGGCGCCCGGCTCATCGACGGCCTGGTGCTGTTCGTCCCCAACGCGATCCTGGCGGCCATCCTCACGGACGACACGACCACGAGCTTCGGCGGGATCGGGTCGGAGGACTTCGTCTACCTCCTCGTCACCACGATGCTGGGCTTCGGCTACGCCGTCTGGCTCGAGGCATCCCGCGGTCAGACCGTGGGGAAGATGGCGCTCGGGTTCAAGGTCGTCGGTCCCGACGGCCGCCTGCCCACCAACGAGGTGGCCATGCGCCGCAACGCCTGGCTGCTGCTCGGCCTCGTCCCGCTCGTCGGGCCGCTGCTGAACTTCGTGGCCGCCGTGGCCATCGGCATCACCATCTCCAACGACCCGTTCAAGCGCGGCACCCACGACAACTTCGCCGGCGGGTCCGCGGTGGTCCGCTCCCGGTAGGGGTCGAGCCGCCACCTATCCTGGGCGGGTGCCGTCCACGGTCGATCGGGTCCTGCCCTGGCGGCGGAGCAGTCCGCCACCGGCAGAGGAGGTCGCGCCGCTCCTGACGGCGTTCCGGGCCCGGCACGGGCGCACCGCCCGCACCGACCTCATCACCCGGGCGTACCTGTCGGCTTCGGCCGCCCACGACGGCCAGGCCCGCCAGACCGGCGAGGCCTACATCCACCACCCGATCGCCGTGGCCAAGATCGTGGCCGACCTCGGCCTCGACGACGTCACCATCGCCGCCGCCCTGCTCCACGACGCGGTCGAGGACACCTCGATGTCGCTCGCCGACGTGGAAGCCGACTTCGGCGCCGAGGTGGCCGCCATCGTCGACGGCGTCACCAAGCTCGACCGCATCCACTTCGACACCAAGGAGCAGCAGCAGGCGGCCACGGTGCGCAAGATGATCGTGGCGATGTCCAAGGACCTCCGGGTCCTGATCATCAAGCTGGCCGACCGGCTCCACAACATGCGGACCATCGCAGGAATGGCGCACTTCAAGCAGGAGCGCACCGCCCGCGAGACCCTCGACATCTACGCCCCGCTGGCCCACCGCCTCGGCATGCAGGACGTGCGCCAGCAGCTCGAGGACCTGAGCTTCGCCGCCCTGCACCCCAAGCGCTTCGCCGAGATCGACCACATGGTCTCCACCCGCACTCCCGAGCGCGACCTCTACCTCCACCAGGTCATCCACCAGGTCGAGGAGCGCCTCGAGGAGCTGCGCCTCACCGCCGGGGTCACCGGCCGGCCGAAGCACATGTGGAGCATCTACGAGAAGATGGTCGTCAAGGGTCGTGAGTTCGACGACATCTTCGACCTCGTCGCCATCCGGGTCGTCGTGGACTCGGTGAAGGACTGCTACGCCGCGCTCGGCTCGATCCACGCCACGTGGAAGCCGGTGCCGGGGCGGTTCAAGGACTACATCGCGATGCCCAAGTTCAACCTCTACCAGTCGCTGCACACGACGGTGGTCGGACCCCAGGGCAAGCCGCTCGAGGTGCAGATCCGCACCCGCGAGATGCACGCGCGGGCCGAGCGCGGCGTCGCCGCCCACTGGCAGTACAAGTCCGACAACGGCGCCCAGGACCGCAGCCACGACGACGACCTGGCCTGGCTGTCGCGCATCGTGGACTGGCAGGAGGAGTCCACCGACCCCGACGAGTTCATGAAGAACCTGAAGGTCGACCTCGAGCAGGACGAGGTCTTCGCCTTCACCCCGAAGGGCCGGGTCATCACGCTGCCGAAGGGCGCCACCCCCATCGACTTCGCCTACACGGTCCACACCGAGGTGGGCCACACCTGCATCGGCGCCAAGGTCAACGGACGCCTGGTGCCGCTGCACAGCGAGCTCAGCTCGGGCGACACCGTCGAGGTCGTCACCTCCAAGGTGGAGGGCGCCGGCCCGTCGCGCGACTGGCTGCAGGTGGTCGTCAGCCCGCGCGCCCGCAACAAGATCCGCCAGTGGTTCTCCCGCGAGCGGCGCGAGGACGCCATCGAGACCGGCCGAGAGGACCTGGTCAAGGCGCTGCGGCGCGAGAACGTGCCCATCAAGACCGAGCCGGTCACCCGCGCCCTGCAGGAGATCGCCAACCAGGCCAACTACGCCGACCTCGAGTCGCTCTACGCCGCCATCGGCGAGCACCACCTCTCGGCCAAGTCCGTCGCCGGCCGGGTGGTCAAGGCGCTCCACGACACCGACGTCATGGAGCCCGAGCAGCTGGCCACCAACCTGGTGCACGACCGGCGGAGCCGCTCCCGGGCCCGCAAGTCCAAGACCGGCGTGCACGTCGAGGGGCTCGACGACGTCATGGTCCGCCTGTCGCGCTGCTGCACCCCGGTCCCGGGCGACGAGATCGTCGGCTTCATCACCCGCGGGCGCGGCGTGTCGGTGCACCGCGACGACTGCGCCAACGCCGTCTCCCTCGGCATGGGCCAGCGCGACCGCCTGATCGACGTCGAGTGGGACGGCGACTCGGCCGGCGTCTACGTGGCCTCCATCGAGGTCAAGGCCCTCGACCGGGCCCGCCTGCTGCGCGACGTCACCTCGGCCCTGTCGGACCACCACGTGAACATCCTGGCGTCGTCCACCACGACGGGCAGCGACCGGGTCTCCACCATGCGCTTCGAGTTCGAGCTGGGCGACCCCGCCCACCTCGACTCCGCCATCTCCAGCATCCGCGCCATCGACTCCGTGTACGACGCCTACCGCATCGTGCCGGGCAAGGGCGGCTGAGCCACCGCCCGAACGCCAACTCGGAGGCGAGAAGGGCAGCAACTACCCTCGCCCCCCGTGTCCACCCCCGCCTTCTCGGCCCCGATCGGCACGCGCGACGTGCTCGCGCCGGAGTCAGCCCGGTGGATCGCGCTCCTGACGACGTTCGGCGAGCTGGCCCACCGGTACGGCTACGGCATGGTCCACACGCCGATGTTCGAGGACCTCGGCGTGTTCCAGCGCATGGGTGCGGGCACCGACGTCGTCACCAAGGAGATGTACGACTTCGAGGACAAGGGCGGCCGTCGCGTCGCCCTGCGCCCCGAGGGCACGGCCAGCGTGGTCCGGGCCTTCGTCGAGCACCGCCCGCTCGTGCCCTGGAAGGCCTGGTACGTCACGCCCGCGTTCCGGTACGAGAAGCCCCAGAAGGGCCGCTACCGCCAGCACCACCAGGTGGGCGTGGAGGTCCTCGGGGTGGACGATCCCGACGTGGACGTCGAGGTCATCGCCCTGGCCGAGCGGTACCTGCGCGCGCTCGGCGCCTCCCGCTACCTCCTCATCATCAACTCGATGGGCGACGCCGAGGACCGCGCCAACTACCTGGAGATCCTCCGGGCCTACCTCGGCGACGTGCGCGACCGCATCGCCGAGGAAGACCAGGAGAAGATCGACCGGAACCCGATGCGCGTCCTGGACTCCAAGCGCCGCGAGACCATGCAGGTCACGGCCGACGCACCCCGCATCTCCGACGTGCTGTCGGCCGAGAGCACCGAGCGCTTCGAGCGGGTCCAGGCCGGCCTGCGCGCCCTCGACATCGAGTTCGCCATCGACCCCCGGCTTGTGCGCGGCCTCGACTACTACACCCACACCCTCTTCGAGTACCAGAGCACGGCGCTCGAGGCCGCCCAGTCCACGATCATCGGCGGCGGCCGCTACAACGGCCTGGCCGAGGCCCTCGGCGGGCCCGAGACCGCCGGCATCGGCTTCGGTTCGGGGATCGAGCGGGTCCTGCTCCACCTCGACGCCGAGGGCGCCTTCCCGACACCCCCCACCGGTGTCGACGCCTTCGTGATCGACACCACCGGCGGCAGCCACGCCCGCGACATCGCCGAGGCGCTCCGCGACGGCGGGCTGTCGGCCGACCGGGCCTGGGACAACCGCTCGATGAAGGCCCAGATGAAGGCGGCCGACCGCTCCGGCGCCCGCTTCGCCGTCATCATCGGCACCGACGAGGTCGCTGCCGGCCACGCCACCGTCCGCGACCTGCGCGGCGACCTGGGCCAGCGCTCCATCGCCCGCCCCGACCTCGTCGACGAGCTCGCCGCACTCCTCGCCCCCGATCCCCAAGTGGAGACCCCGTGACCGAGATCCTCTCGACCGGACCAGCCGTCGGCCTGCGCACGCACTGGTGCGGTGAGCTTCGCGCCGGCGACATCGGCGCCACCGTGTCGCTGTGCGGGTGGGTGGAGAACCGGCGCGAGCACGGCGAGCACCTCGCCTTCATCGACCTGCGCGACCGCACCGGCATCACCCAGTGCGTCGTGTCCAAGGCCCACGACCTGCGGGGCGAGTACGTGCTGCGCATCACCGGCACGGTGCAGGGCCGCTTCGAAGGCGCCACCAACGAGAAGCTGGCCACGGGCGAGATCGAGCTCCAGGACTGCACCGTGGAGGTGCTGTCCACGTCCGAGCCGGCCCCGTTCCCGCTGCACGACCGCACCGAGGTCGACGAGACGATCCGCCTGCGCCACCGCTACCTCGACCTGCGCCGAGCCCGCCTGCAGCGCAACCTGCAGGTCCGCACCATCGTCAACGCCGCCATCCGCCGCACGTTCATCGACAACGGCTTCGTCGAGGTCGAGACGCCGATGCTCATCGCGTCCACCCCCGAGGGCGCGCGCGACTTCGTCGTGCCGTCCCGCCTGCACCCCGGCAGCTTCTACGCCCTGCCCCAGTCGCCCCAGCTCTACAAGCAGCTGTGCATGGTCGGCGGGGTCGATCGCTACTTCCAGATCGCCCGGTGCCTCCGGGACGAGGACCTGCGCGCCGACCGCCAGTTCGAGTTCACCCAGCTCGACATGGAGTGCTCCTTCGTCGGCCAGGAGGAGGTGCTCGACTTCGTCACGCAGTCGGTGCGCGCCGCCGTGGCCGACATCACCGGCGCCGACGTCGGCGAGGTGCCCCGCATGACGTGGGAGGAGGCCATGGAGCGCTACGGCTCCGACAAGCCGGACACCCGCTTCGGCATGGAGCTCGTCGACCTCACCGACGTGTTCGCGCAGACCGAGGCGAACGTCTTCAAGGCCCCGTCCATCAAGGGCATCCGGCTCGAGGGCGGCGCCGAGCTCACCCGCAAGCAGATCGACGCCCTCGTCGACCAGGCCAAGCTCTGGGGAGCGAAGGGCCTGGCCTGGATGCGCGTCGTCGCCGGCGAGCAGGGGGCACCCGCCCTCGAGGGCGGCGTGGCCAAGTTCCTGTCCGACGCCGAGACCGTGGCCACCACCGCCGCCCTCGAGGCCGCGCCGGGCGACATGGTCTTCCTCATCGCCGACGAGCGGGCCGTGGCTCGCCACGTGCTCGGGCTCCTGCGCCTCGAGCTGGGCAAGCCGCCGATGGGCGAGGGCGACCTGGAGTTCCTCTGGGTCACCGACTTCCCGATGTTCGACGACGAGCTCGGCCCCGACGGGCGGCCCCAGGCCATGCACCACCCGTTCACGATGCCGAACGCCGAGGACCTCGAAGCCGGCCTCATCGAGTCCGATCCCACCAAGGTCCGCTCGGTGGCCTACGACCTGGTCTGCAACGGCTGGGAGCTGGGCTCGGGCAGCGTGCGGATCCACCGCAGCGACGTGCAGCAGCGCGTGTTCGACGCCCTCGGCATCGCCGCCGAGGAGGCCCAGGAGAAGTTCGGGTTCCTGCTCGACGCCTTCCGCTTCGGCCCGCCGCCCCACGCCGGCTTCGCCTTCGGCATCGACCGCCTGGTCGCCCTGCTGGCGGGCGAGACCAACATCCGCGAGGTCATCGCCTTCCCCAAGACCCAGAAGGGCGCCGACCCGCTCACCGACGCGCCGACCGAGCTGGAGCCCCGCATCCTGGGCGAGCTCGGGCTCCGGGTCCTGCCCCGGCTCGACTGAGGAAGTCCTCAGGCCTCCTCGAGGTCGTCCAGGAACGAGCAGAGGGCCCGGCGGGCCCGTTCGCGCTGGTCGGCCAACGTGCGGCGACCGGCCATCGTGCCGACGGCGCCGAGCGCGCCGCCGAGGGGCAGCGCCCCGATGGCGATGGCGATCTCCCCGGTGAGCACGGCGGCGGCGACGCCCAGCACCGGTGCAACCGCCGTGGGCACCACGACCACGCCGGTGCGCAGGCCACGGCGCATGTCGTCGAACACCACCTCGAGCCGCACGAGGCTGCGGCCCTCGCCGCAGTCGACGACGGACACCTCGACCGCGTCGACCTCGCCCAGGCGGACGCGGCGTGCCGTGCGGGCGTCGACCTTGCGGCGCAGCTTGGCGCCGAGGTCGTCGCGGGGCCGCCAGACCTCGGCCGTGCCGTGGCGCTCGTCGCGGTGCAGCAGCTGGGATCGGAGCCAGTGGGTGACGTGGCCCCGCGACTCGGGGACGGCCCGGGGGACCACGCGCGTCTCCAGGACGCGTGAGGCGCCGAGCAGGCCGCCGCGTGCGTCGGCGTGGTGCAGGATCCCGGCGTCGTGCTCGGCCAGGGCCAGCTCGACCGCCCGCCGTTCGATGCCCACCTCCGACGCAGCCTCGGTCAGCGAGCGCCGGTCGTAGCCGCCGTGCGCCGGGACGGGGTGCTCCTGGGCGCTGATCTCGGCCGCCCGGCGCAGCACCTCGTCGGCTGCGGAGGGGTCCAGCGGCTCGGTCATCGGGCGCCCTCGGTCACCGCACCATCCTGCCCGTAGCCTCGGCCCCGTGCAGGTCCACCACCTCCGATCGGTCGACGGCGAGATCGTCTTCGACATGGATCCGGAGGTCGTGTCGCCCGCCGCCGGCGGCACCCGCATGGCCGACGACGTCACCGTCGACGAGCTCGCCCTGCTCGCCCGGGCCATGACGTACAAGCTCGCCGTGTTCGAGGGCCGCATGGGCGGGGCCAAGGCCGGCATCCGGCCGCGGTTGCTGGACAGCCGGGACGAGACCGTGGCCCGCTACTGCGACGAGATCCGCCCGCTGGTGGCCGAGGGGCGGTTCCTCACCGGCGCGGACCTCGGCACCAC
Source organism: Acidimicrobiaceae bacterium (assembly GCA_036675575.1). GTDB lineage: Bacteria > Actinomycetota > Acidimicrobiia > Acidimicrobiales > Salinilacustritrichaceae > Salinilacustrithrix. Next base: position 12,915 of record JAKFET010000256.1, on the reverse strand, counting down.
CACCGCCGACTTCGCCCCGCTCCACGGCGGCGGTCCCTCGGTCTTCGACCAGGTGGTCGACGGGGTCGGCTTCGAGGAGCTGGTCACGGGGAGGGGCGTGGCCGCGGCCGCCGAGGCGTGGCTCGGCTCCCTGGAGGGTCGAACGGTCGCGCTGGAGGGGTTCGGCAAGGTCGGCCACGGCGTGGCCCGCGAGGTCGTCCGGCGAGGCGGGCGGCTGGTCGCCGTCTCGACGCTGCGGGGTGCCGTGGCCCAGGCGGGCGGCTTCGACGTCGACGAGCTGGTGGCGGCTCGAGCGGAGCACGGCGACGCCTTCGTCCACCACCTCGGCCTCGAGGTCCACCTGCCCCGCGAGCTCCACGAGCTGCGGGTCGACGTCCTGGTCCCCGGCGCACGGGTGGGCGTGTACGACGCCGACCTCGCCGCCAGGGTGCAGGCCCAGGTGATCGCCCCGGCCGCCAACGTGCCCTACACCGTCGGGGGCCTGGCCGAGCTGCGGTCACGGCGCGTCGCCGCCCTGCCGGACTTCGTCTGCAACGGCGGGGCCGTGTTGGCGTACCAGGCGTCGCGCGCCCACACCGCCGCCGAGGTCCTGGGCCGGGTCGACCGGGAGATCGGCGACCGGATCGAGGCCGCCCGCCTGGCGAAGATGGACCCGATCCGCCACGCCGCCATGCTGGCCGAGACGTTCCTGTCGACCTGGGTGCCGGCCGAGCAGCGCCCCGACGGCCCGGCGGTGGCTCCGTGAGCGACGACCTGTTCGCGGCGGCGGCCTCGGCCCGCCTCGAGTCGCGCCAACCCCTCGCCGCCCGCCTCCGCCCCCGATCGCTCGACGACATCGTCGGCCAGGAGCACCTGCTCGGGCCGGGGAAGCCGCTGCGATCGCTGGTCGAGCGCGACCGGCTCTCCTCGGCGCTCCTGTGGGGGCCGCCCGGCACGGGCAAGACCACGCTGGCCCGGGCCGTCGCCGCCCACACCGAGAAGGTGTTCGTGCAGCTGTCGGCGGTGACCGCCACGGTGAAGGACGTCCGCGAGACCATCGCCTCGGCCCGCCACCGGCTGGGGGAGCAGGGCCGGGGCACGATCCTGTTCCTCGACGAGATCCACCGCTTCAACAAGGCCCAGCAGGACGCGCTGCTGCCTGCGGTCGAGGAGGGCCTCGTGGTGCTGGTGGGCGCCACCACCGAGAACCCGTACTTCGAGGTCAACGCCCCGCTGCGCAGCCGCTCGACCCTGTTCCGCCTCGAGCCGCTCACCACGGCGGCGGTCCGCACGCTGCTCGGCAAGGGGCTGGAGGCCGAGGGCGCGACGGCCACCGACGAGGCCCTGGAGCACCTGGCCGAGCGGGCCAACGGCGACGGTCGCCAGGCGCTCACCGCCCTCGAGGTCGCCGTCGCACTGGCCACGGCCCGCACCGAGGGCGCCGGCCGCCCCGAGGTCGGCCTGGCCGACGCCGAGGCCGCGCTCGGGACGAACGCGCTGCGCTACGGGGTGGACGACCACTACGACGTGGTGTCGGCCTTCATCAAGTCGATCCGGGGCAGCGACCCCGACGCCGGCCTGTACTGGCTCGCCCGCATGGTGGAGGCGGGGGAGGACGCCCGCTTCATCGCCCGGCGGCTGGTGATCCTGGCGTCGGAGGACATCGGGATGGCCGATCCGACCAGCCTGCTGGTCGCCAACGCGGCGGCCCACGCCATCGAGTTCGTCGGCCTCCCCGAGGCCGGGCACAACCTGGCCCAAGCGGTGGTGCACCTCGCGTCGGCACCCAAGTCGAACCGGGTCGCGAAGGCGTGGTGGGCCGTGCAGGCCGACGTCCGCGAGCAGCCGGCGGGCGAGGTGCCGGCCCACCTGCGCGACGCCCACTACCAGGGCGCCGGCGCCATCGGGCACGGGCGCGGCTACCGCTACCCGCACGACGACCCTCGGGGCTGGGTGGAGCAGGAGCACCGGCCCGACGCGGTCGCCGACCGGACCTACTACGAGCCCTCCGAGCACGGTGCCGAAGCCGAGGTGGCGCGGCGCCAGCGGGAGCGCCGAACGCCTCGGGGCGGCTGACCCGCCACGGATAGGCTCGGCGGCGTGAGAGCAGACGAACTCCGCCGCGCCTGGACACAGTTCTTCGTCGAGCGCGGCCACGCGGCGGTGCCGTCCGCCGGTCTGATCCCGCACCACCCGTCGGCGCCGATGTTCGTGAACTCCGGGATGATGCCCTTCGTCCCGTACTTCCTCGGCGAGGAGGTCCCACCGTTCGACCCGCCGCGCGCCACGTCCGTCCAGCGCTGCGTCCGCGCCGGAGGCAAGCACAACGACCTCGACGCCATCGGTCGGTCCCGACGGCACCTCAGCTTCTTCGAGATGCTCGGCAACTTCAGCTTCGGCGACTACTTCAAGGCCGACGCCATCCCCTGGGCCTGGGAGTTCGTCACCGAGGTGCTGGGCCTCGACGGCGACCGCATCTGGGTCACCGTGCACACCTCCGACGACGAGGCCGAGGACATCTGGGCCGATGCGGTCGGGTTCCCCCGCGAGCGCATCCAGCGCCTCGACAAGGACAACTTCTGGGAGATGGGCGACACCGGCCCCTGCGGCCCCTCGTCCGAGCTGTTCTGGGACTTCGGGCCCGACGAGGGGCCCGACGGCGGGCCGGCCAACCCCGCAGCCGAGGAGCGCTACGTCGAGTTCTGGAACCTGGTGTTCCCCCAGTACTTCCGCCAGCCCGACGGCTCGCTGCGCGACCTCGACGCCCCCGGCATCGACACCGGCGCCGGCCTCGAGCGCATCCTCGGCGTGCTGCAGGGGTCGCCGTCGCTCTACGCCGCCGACACGCTCTCGGTCCTCACCGACCGCGCCCAGCAGGTCACCGGGGCCCGGTTCGGCACCGACCGCCTGTCCGACATCGCCCTGCGCCTGCTCGCCGACCACACCCGCACGGTGGCGTTCCTGGTCGCCGACGGCGTCATGCCCTCGAACGAGGACCGCGGCTACGTGCTGCGCCGCGTGCTGCGCCGGGCCGTCTACTTCTCCTACATGCTCGGCGTGGAGACGCCGGTGCTGCCCCCGATGATCGAGACCTGCGTCGAGCTGATGGGCGCCTCCTACCCCGAGCTGGCCGCCAGCGCCGACAACGTCCTCACCATCGTGAGCCGCGAGGAGGACCGGTTCCGCCGCACGCTGCGCACCGGCTCCACGATGCTCGAGACCCACATCGCCACCCTCCCCGAGGGCGGCACCGTCGACGGCACGGTCGCCTTCACGCTCCACGACACCCACGGCTTCCCGTTCGAGGTCACCCAGGAGATCGCCGCCGAGCGTGGCTACGAGGTCGACGAGGGGGCGTTCCGCAAGGCCATGGCCGACCAGCGCACCCGGGCCAAGGCCGCAGCCAAGGGCGGCGGCGTGGCCGTGGGCGACGAGGCCGACGCCTTCCGGGCCGTCCTCGACGCCGGCGGTCCCACCACCTTCGTGGGCCGCGAGGTCGACAGCACCGCCACCACGGTCGTGGGCGTGGTGCCCGGCGCCGACGGCACCGTGTCGCTCTTCCTCGCTGCGACCCCGTTCTACGCCGAGGCCGGCGGGCAGGTCGGCGACACGGGGGAGATCACCTCCGCCAACGCCCGGGCCGAGGTGCTCGACACCGTGTACGCCCTGCCGGGGCTGCACCGCCACGTCGCACGCATCACCGAGGGCACGTTCGCGCCCGGCGACGAGGTCACGGCCAGCATCGACGCCGACCGGCGCAACGCGATCCGGCGCCACCACACCGGCACCCACGTCCTGCACTGGGCGCTGCGCGAGGTGCTCGGCGACCACGTCAAGCAGCAGGGCTCCCTCGTCACGCCCGAGCGGCTCCGGTTCGACTTCAGCCACTTCGAGGCGGTCACGCCGGAGCAGATCGCCGCCATCGAGGACCTGGCCAACGAGGAGATCCTGGCCAACGCCGAGGCCAGCCACGAGGAGATGTCGATGGAGGAGGCCCGAGCGCTCGGCGCCATCGCCTTCTTCGGGGACAAGTACGGCGAGCGCGTCCGCGTCCTGCAGGCGGGCACCCACTCCATCGAGCTCTGCGGCGGCACCCACGTGTCGCGCCTCGGCGACATCGGTCCGGTGAAGATCGTGAGCGAGACCTCCATCGGGTCCAACCTGCGCCGGATCGAAGCGGTCGCCGGCACCGGGCCGGTCCACCGCCTGCGCGAGCGCGAGGCCGACCTCGCCTCCGTGGCCGCCACCGCCGGCGTGCCCGTCGGCGAGGTCGTCGACGGGGTCGGCCGCCTGCGCGAGCAGCTCAAGGCGGCCCAGGACGAGGTCAAGGCCCTCAAGAAGCAGCTGGCCGGTGCGGCAGCCGGCGACCTGGCCGACCAGGCCGTCGACGGCATCGTCGTGGCCCGCGTCGACGGCGCCGAGCGCAACGACCTGCGCGAGCTCGCGCTCAGCCTGCGCGACGCGCCCGGCGTCCGGGCCGTCGTGCTCGGTGGAGCCCCCAGCGGGGGTGGCGCCGCGCTCGTCGCCGACGCCGCCCGTGCCATCAAGGGCGGTGGCGGCAAGGACGCCCGCCTGGTCGTCGCCGGCGGCAAGGACCCCGAGGGCCTCGACGAGGCCCTCGCCCTGGTCCGGGCCGCGGCGGGCATCGCCTGAGCGGCCGGTGCGCGCCCTGGCCCTCGATCTCGGCTCGAAGCGGATCGGCATCGCCTTGTCCTCCGGCACCCTGGCCACCCCCTACGAGGTGCTCCAGCGCTCCGGGGACCGCAGGCTCGACCACCGCCGCATCGCCGGTCACGTCGCCGAGGTCGAGGCCGACGTCGTGGTCGTCGGGCTGCCGCTGTCGCTCGACGGCTCGGTCGGCCACGCCGCCGAGCGCGTCGTCGCCGAGTGCGACCAGCTCGCCGAGGTCCTCGACGTGCCGATCGAGACCTGGGACGAGCGCCTCTCCACCGTCACCGCCGAGCGGTCCCTGATGGAGCAGCAGATGCGGGCCCAGGCCCGCCGCCGCGTGGTCGACAAGGTCGCCGCCGCCGTCATCCTGCAGTCGTGGCTCGACGCCCGACCCCCCGAGAACGAGACAGAGGAGCCGTCGTGACCGACGACTGGACCCGGGATCACGATCCCGCCGACGACTGGGACACCACCACCGCCCACGACGACCACGTCGAGGAGGAGTGGGCCGAGGGCGAGTGGGAGGACTGGCGTCGCCCGTCGCGGACCGGACGCCGGCTGTTCGTCGCCGCCCTCGTCCTGCTGGCGCTGGTCGCCGGCGGCGCCTTCGTCGCCTGGACCCAGGTCCAGGACAAGATCGACCCGCCCGGGCCGGCCGGGGAAGCCGTCGAGATCGAGATCCCCTCCGGGTCCACCACCGAGGACATCGGGGCGATCCTCGTCGACAACGACGTGATCACCTCGGCGACGATCTGGAACTACTGGACGCGCCTCGAGAGCGTGGGGCCGTTCCAGGCCGGCTTCTACGAGTTCCAGCGCAGCTCGTCCTTCGACGAGGCCGTCGCCGTGCTCGACGGCGGCCCCCGGCCGCCGGAGCTGGAGCGGATCACCATCCCCGAGGGCCTCACCGTGGCCGAGATCCTGCCCCGCCTCGCCGACCCCGAGACGGGCGTGGACCGCTGGTCGCTGGAGGCCCTGCAGGCCGCCCTGGACTCGGGCGAGATCCGCAGCCGGTTCCAGCCGCCCGAGGTCACGTCGTACGAGGGCCTGCTGTTCCCGGACACCTACGAGATCGACCAGGACGTCGACGAGGCCTCGTTCCTGCGGCGGCTCGTGGCCGAGACCGACGCCCGCCTGGTCGCCCTCGACGTGGAGGCCAAGGCGGCCCAGCTCGGGCGCACCCCCTACGAGATCCTGGTCATCGCCTCCCTGATCGAGGAGGAGAGCCGGGTGCCGTCGGAGCGCCCGATGGTGGCCCGGGTGGTCTACAACCGCCTCGAGGAGGGCATCCCCCTCGGCATCGACGCCACCAGCCGCTACGAGGCCGAGATCAGCGGTCGGGGGCGCGAGTCGCTCGACTTCGACTCGGACTCGCCGTACAACACCCGCCGGGTCTCCGGGATCCCGCCGACGCCGATCGCGGCCCCCGGCCAGGCGTCGCTCGAGGGGGCCCTCAACCCCGCCGACGGGCCCTGGATCTACTACGTGCTCCAGGACGAGCAGGGCAACCACCTCTTCACGGACTCCTTCAACGAGTTCAACCGGGCCAAGGCCGAGTGCGCCCGACTCGGCCTCGGGTGCGGGTGACCGACACCCCCACCGGCGACACCCGCCTGGCCGGCGTCATCGGCTGGCCGGTGCGCCACTCCCGCTCCCCGGACATCCACAACGCCGCCTACCGGGCGATCGGCCTCGACTGGATCTACGTCGCGCTGCCCGTTGCGCCCGGGCAGGTGCCCGCCGCGCTGGCCGGGATGCGGGCCCTCGGCATCGAGGGCCTGTCGGTCACCATGCCCCACAAGGCCGCCGTGGCCGCACAGGTCGATGCCTGCACCGCCGACGCGGCTGCCCTCGGCGCGGTGAACAGCGTCCGGCGGGAGGGCGACCGCCTGGTCGGGGACAACACCGACGGCGGCGGGTTCGTCGACTCGCTCCTCGACGCCGGCGTCGATCCGAGCGGTCGCCGCTGCGTGGTGCTCGGCGCCGGCGGCGCAGCCCGCGCGGTGATCCGGGCCCTGGCCACGGCCGGTGCGGACCAGGTCGTCGTTCTGAACCGCGACCCGTCCCGGGCGGCGAGCGCGGCCGAGCTGGCCGGCCACCGAGGCGTCGTCGGGAGCGCCGAGGACCTGCGCCGCGCCGACCTGCTGGTGCAGGCGACGCCGGTGGGCATGGGCGACGACGCCACCCTCGCCGCCGACCCGGGGCTGCTCCCCGACGGGGCCGTCGTCGCCGACCTGGTGTACCACCCGCTCGTCACCCCGCTCCTGGCCGCCGCCTCGGCGAGGGGGCTGGCCACGGTCGACGGCCTGGGGATGCTGGTCCACCAGGCCGCACGGCAGCTGCGGGCCTGGACCGGCGCCGAACCTCCCATCGACGTCATGCGGGCCGCCGCCGCCCGCTGACCGGGCACCCGGATTCCCCCTTCAGATCCGAGCGGGCCGCGCCGATGACTCCCCGGTACGACCCCGCCTGTGAAGGAGAACACCGTGGCGCTGTCCGGGACCCTCGAGACCTTCAGCCTGCCGGACGTGCTCCGGCTGCTGTCGAGCACCAAGAAGACCGGTCGGCTCGCGCTCGACGGCGACCGCGGGCGCGGCCGCATCTGGGTGCGCGACGGGTCCATCGTCGCCGCCGACGCCGACCGTGCGGCGAACGAGCGGATCGAGGGCGTCGCCTTCGAGCTGCTGCGCTTCGCCGAGGCGTCCTTCGAGTTCGAGTCCGGCGCCGAGACCTCCACCGACGGCACGTCCCACGAGGTGGACGACGTGCTGGCCGAGGCCGAGGTGCGCCTCGCCGAGTGGCGGGAGATCGAGGCGGTCGTCCCCTCCCTCGACGTGTGGGTCCGCATGGTCGACGAGCTCGACGCCGAGCGCACCGTGGCCCCCGAGCAGTGGCGGGTGCTGGCCCGCGTCGGCACCGGCGCCGATGGCCACGCCCTCGCCGAGCACCTGGGGCAGGGCGAGTACGACGTGTGCCGCCGGCTGCGAGACCTGGTGCTCGACGGCATGGTGGAGCTGGCCGAAGCGCCCGTGGAGGCGCCGGCCCGGGGTCACATCGACGTGGATGCCGCCTGGGACGCCCCGACGGAGGCGACGTTCGTGGAGCCGGCCCTCGACCCGGAGGAGGTCAGCTCCCTCGGCGCCGGCCTCGCCTCGTTCGTCGCCGTCGGCACGGTCGAGGAGCCGGTGGCCCTCGACGTCGTCGCCCCCACCCCCGAGGAGCCCGTCCAGGAGCTCGCCGAGGAGCCGGCCGAGGAGCCCAGCGCCTTCGAAGCCATGGTCCACACCGGTGAGGAGCCGTCGTGGGAGCCGGAGGTGGAGCGCTTCGACGCACCGCCGGTGCAGGACGAGGACCCGGCCGAGGACGACCACCTGTCCGAGCTGGCCCAGCTGAGCCCCAAGGCGGCCGCGGCCGTCGAGGCCACCTGGGACGGCGAGGTGGACGCCCCCGTCGCCGACGAGGAGCTGCACGCCGACGAGGCCCCGGACGATGACGCCGAGGCACCCGCCGCGGGTGCCGGCGACGACATCGACCAGAACCTGCTCCTGCGCTTCCTCTCGTCGGCCAAGAGCTGATCGCCGGCAGGGTCCGGCTCGCCTCGCCTGACGGCTCGGCTCCTGAGTCTGCGCAGTCCATCACGCCCGACCGCGCCTGGGTTGGCGGCTGCGCCGCCGGAACGAACCGTCACATGGGTCGCCTCGCCTGACGGCTCGGCTCCTATGGTGCCCCGCCGTGGACACCGTCGCCGTCGTGCTCGCCGGGATCGCCGGCCTCCTCGTCGGCTCGGCCGCGAACCGGCTGGTCGTGCGCGAGCCCGGCTACGTCGTCACCGACCCCAAGGACCTGCCGGAGGGCGCCGACGAGTCCCTGCTCGACGAGCTCGAACCGGTCCCGCACGACCTTCCGGACGTTCCCGTGCTGGCCCTGGTGAGACCGTCGACGTGGTGGCGCCGCTGGTTCCCGGTCACCGAGGTCGTCATGGCGGCCACGTTCGCAGCCACGGTCGCCGAGCTGGGGTGGTCGGCGCCGACCGCCGCGGTCCTGTTCCTCGCCGCGGCCCTCGTGACGCTGGCGGCCGTGGACCTGCGCGTGTACCGGATCCCGGACCGCATCAACTTCCCGTCCATGGCCATCGGGATCGCCGCCATCGTGGCCGCCTCGCTGGTGGCGGGGGAGCAGGCCACGATCGTCGGGGCGGTCATCGGCGGGCTCCTCTACGCGTCGATGCTCTTCCTCGCCCACGTGGTCTCCCCACGGGGGATGGGCTGGGGCGACGTGAAGCTGGCGTGGCTCATGGGCTTCTACCTCGGGTGGCGGGGCCACGAACCCGGCGGCGTGGCGGAGCAGGTGCTCGGCCCGCTGCGGGCGGTGCTCCTCGGCGCCGCGCTCGGCTCGATCCTCGGCGTGCTGAGCGGCGGCGCCTACGCCATCGCCCGGCGCTCCACCAAGGTGGTGTTCCCGTACGGGCCGTCGCTGGCCGCCGGCTGCCTGATCGCCGTCGTCTGGGGCATCCGACCCCTCTGATCCGGCGGCCGCCGGCGCCCAGGTGCTTCGTGCCCCGGCCGGCACCGGCTCTACGCTCCGCAGCGTGCTGCGCTACCTGACCGCCGGTGAATCGCACGGGGCCGCCCTCGTCGTGATCGTCGAGGGACTGCCCGCCGGCCTGCCCATCCGGGTGGAGGAGGTCCAGGGCGAGCTGGCCCGGCGCCGCCTCGGCTACGGGCGCGGCCCGCGCATGCGCTTCGAGCAGGACGAGGTCACCCTGGTCGGGGGCGTCCGCCACGGGCGCACCCTCGGCTCGCCCGTCGCCATCGAGATCGGCAACAGCGAGTGGACCCGCAGCGACAAGTGGCACGAGGAGATGTCGCCCGCCCCGGGCGCCACCAAGGACCCCGCCACCCAGCCCCGACCCGGCCACGCCGACCTCGCCGGGATGCAGAAGTACGGCTTCGACGACGCCCGCGACATCCTCGAGCGGGCCTCGGCCCGGGAGACCGCCGCCCGCGTCGCCGCCGGCACCCTGGCCAAGGCGCTGCTCTCGCACCTCGGCATCGACGTGCTCAGCCACGTCATCCAGATGGGCCAGGCCCGGGCCACCGCCGGCGTCCGCCCCACCCCCGGCGACCTCGTCGCCGTGGACGAGGACGAGGTGCGCTGCTTCGACGCCGCAGCCAGCGCGGCGATGGTCGAGGAGGTCAAGGCGGCCGCCAAGGAGGGCGACAGCCTGGGCGGGGTCGCCGAGGTCCTCGCCTACGGCGTGCCGGTCGGCCTCGGCAGCCACGTCCACTGGGACCGCAAGATCGACGCCGCCCTGGCCCAGGCGCTCATGAGCATCCAGGCGATCAAGGGCGTGGAGATCGGCGACGGGTTCGAGGTGGCCGGGCTGCGGGGCAGCGACGCACACGATCCGATCGGCTGGGCACCCGAGGCGCGCGACGGGCGCGGCGACTACGTGCGCGAGGGCACGCGCGCCGGCGGCGTCGAGGGCGGCATCACCACCGGCGAGCTGCTCGTGGCCCGGGCGGCGATGAAGCCGCTGGCCTCCCTCAACCGGCCCACGCTGAAGACCGTCGACGTGCGCACGAAGGAGGAGACGGTCAGCTTCAAGGAGCGCACCGACGTCACCGCCGTGCCCGCCATGGGCGTCGTGGCCGAGACGATGGTCGCCCTGGTGCTGGCCACCGAGGCCCTGCGCAAGTTCGGGGGCGACTCGCTGGACGAGCTGGTCCGGAACCACGACGCCTACGTCCAGGCCCGATGATCACCGTCGAGGTCCCGGTCCCCGGCCGGTCGTACCCGGCCGTCGTCGGGCGCGGCGCCCGCCGCGAGCTCGCCGCCCTGCTCCCCGAGCGCACCGGCCGGGTGGCGGTCGTGACCCAGCGGGGCATCGGCATCACCGCCGACCCCGGCGTCGAGCACCGGCTGTTCCACATCGAGGCCGGTGAGGACGCGAAGACGATGCGCACGGTCGAGTGGCTGTGCCGCCAGTGGGCGACGTGGGGCCTCACCCGCGCCGACTGCGTCGTCGCCATCGGCGGCGGCATGGTCACCGACGTCGCCGGGTTCGCCGCCGCGACCTACCACCGGGGCGTGCCGGTGGTGCACGTGGCCACCACGCTGCTCGGCATGGTGGACGCGGCGATCGGCGGCAAGACCGGCGTCAACCTGCCCGAGGGGAAGAACCTGGTCGGCGCGTTCTGGCAGCCGTCGGCCGTGATCTGCGATCTCGAGGCGCTCGACACCCTGCCGCCCCGCGAGCTGCGCAGCGGCTACGGCGAGCTGGCCAAGTACCGCTTCCTGCCGGGCGGCGAGGACCTCGACGCGCTCGAGCTCGAGGAGCAGGTGGCGCGGTGCATCCGCATCAAGGCCGACGTCGTCGCCGCCGACGAGCGCGAGAGCGGCGTGCGGGCCATCCTGAACTACGGCCACACGCTCGCCCACGCCATCGAGACCGCCGGTGGCTACGACCTGCGCCACGGGGAGGCCGTCGCCGTCGGGCTCGTCTACGCCGCCGCCCTCGCCCGCCGCCTCGGTCGCATCTCCGACGAGCGGGTCGCTCTGCACCACGAGATCGTCGGCCGCTACGAGCTGCCCGACCGGCTGCCCGCCGGGCTCACCGACGACCAGCTGGTGTCGCTCATGGGCCGGGACAAGAAGGCCATCGCCGGGCTCACCTTCGCCCTCGACGGCGACGACGGGGTCGAGGTCGTGACCGGCGTCGACCCCGAGGTCGCCCGGGCCGCGCTGGGCGACGTCCGTTGAGCACGCCCGAGCTGGCCCCCCTCGACGTCGCCGCCCGCGCCGACCGGGTCCGCGCCGAGCTGGCCGAGGTGGCGTGCGACGCCCTCGTCGTCACCGACCTCACCAACGTCCGCTGGCTCACCGGGTTCACCGGCTCCGCCGGCGTCCTCGTCGTGCGCCGCCACGACCTGGTGCTGGTCACCGACGGCCGCTACCAGGAGCAGGCCGCCGACCAGCTGGGCGCCGCCGGCGTCGAGGCCGGGGTGGAGATCACCCGGGAGACCGACGCCCGCCTCGCCACGGTCCTCGACGGCATCGGGCGCGTGGCGCTCGAGGCCGACCACGTCACCTGGGATGCGCAGCAGCGCTGGGCCGGCGCCCTGTCCGCCGAGCTCGTGCCGGTGGTCGGGTTGCTGGTCGGCCTGCGCGCCGTGAAGGACGAGGGCGAGGTCGACCGGCTCGAGCGCGCCGCCGAGATCGCCGACGCGGCGCTGGCCGACGTGCGCCACCTGCTGCACGAGCGGCCGACCGAGCGGCAGCTCGCTCGCGCCCTCGAGTCGGCGATGCTCGACCACGGTGCCCAGGGCCCCTCGTTCGAGACCATCGTGGCGAGCGGCCCGAACGGTGCCCGGCCCCACGCCCGACCGTCCGACCGGGTCATCGGGACCGAGGACGGTGAGCTGGTTGTCCTCGACTTCGGGGCCCTGTACGACGGGTACCACTCCGACATGACCCGGACGTTCGTGGTGGGGGAGCCGTCGGCCACCCAGGTGCGCATGCTCGAGGTGGTCCGGGCATCCCAGGAGGCCGGGGTGCGTGCGGTGCGGGCCGGCGTGCGGGCCGTCGACGTCGACGCCGCCTGCCGCGCCGTCATCGACGACGCCGGCTGGGGCGACGCCTTCGTGCACGGCACGGGCCACGGCATCGGCCTCGTGATCCACGAGGAGCCCCGGGTCAGCACCGAGTCCACCGCCCTGCTCGCACCCGGCCACTGCATCACGGTCGAACCTGGCGTGTACCTGACCGAGCACGGCGGCGTCCGGATCGAGGACTCGGTCGTGGTCACCGCCACCGGGTCCCGGCACCTGACGTCGTCGCCCTACGACCCGGTCCCCTGACCGCACGGCGCGTTTGCGCCGCCCCACCGGCGTCGGCACACCATGTCGGCATGGCGACCGTCTCCACGAACGACCTCAAGAACGGCATGTGCCTCAACCTGCCGGAGGGCCTCGTGCAGGTGCAGGACTTCCAGCACGTCAAGCCCGGCAAGGGCGGCGCGTTCGTCCGCACGACGCTCAAGAACGTCCGCACCGGCGCCAACGTCGAGAAGACGTTCCGGGCGGGGGAGAAGGTCGAGCAGGCCAAGATCGACCGCCGCGAGTACCAGTACCTGTACAACGACGGCACCAGCTACGTCTTCATGGACCAGGAGACCTACGACCAGATCGAGGTCGCCCCGTCCAACCTCGGCGATGCCACCAACTACCTCATCGAGCAGGCCACGGCGCAGCTGATGATGTACGG
>JAKFET010000279.1:0-7219 GCA_036675575.1 Acidimicrobiaceae bacterium | reverse complement strand
ATGGTCGACGACATCTGCCTGGTCGGCCGAGCCGACCAGGCAGATGTCGTCGACCATCGCGGCCGGGACGGTGGCGATGGCCTCCTCCTTGTGGCCCGAGAGGTACAGCTCCTGGATCTTCTCGCACTCGCCCTCGTAGCGACCCTCGTTCATCCGGGCGAAGACGTCGTAGTGGTAGTTCTCGCCCTTGGCACCCATGCCCCCGATGTAGAGGGCGAGGTTGGGGCGCATCATGTCGATCGCCGTGTCGAGGTCGTCGAGGACCAACGTCGGCACGGTGGCGGCGACACCGAAGTCGTCCCACGACTTGCCAGGCACCCGGTCCATGCCGGCCTGGATCTGGGCCTCGTACCAGGGGGACTCGTCCGGGCTCATCCACAGCGGCAGCCAGCCGTCGGCCATCTCGCCGGCGAGGGCGAGGTTCTTCGGCCCCTCGGCGGCGAGGTACACGGGGATCGGCGTGGGGTGCGGGTGGGTGATGGAGCGCAGCGCCTTGCCCTTGCCGACCGAGCCCGCGGCGTCGGCGGGGTAGGGCAGCGGGTAGTGGGGGCCGTCGCTCGTGACCGGCTCGCCCCGCTCCCACACCTGCTTGAGGATCGACACGTACTCGCGCGTGCGGGCCAGCGGCTTGGCGAAGGGCTGGCCGTACCAGCCCTCGACCACCTGGGGGCCGCTGACGCCGAGGCCGCAGATGACCCGACCGTCGGACAGGTGCTGGAGCGTCTGCATCGCCATGGCGGTGGCCGCCGGCGTGCGGGCGCTGATCTGGGTGATGCTCTGGCCGAGCTTCATCGTCGTGGTGCGCGAGCCGTACCAGGCGAGGGGGATGAGGGCGTCGGAGCCCCACGCCTCGGCGGTCCAGAGCGAGTCGAAGCCCATCGACTCGGCGGCGAGCACGTTGTCGAGGGTGTCTGCGTTGGGGCCGCGGCCCCAGTAGCCGAGGGAGAGTCCGAGCTTCATGTGGCGGACCCTATGCCAGGGGGTCAGTCGTCCGGGTCGTACTCCAGCGCCCCGGTCATGGTGAGCGCGGTCACCACCCCGATGGCCACGTCGTCGCCGTCGACCACGGCGATGATGGCGCTGTCGAGCTCGCCCATGAGCCGGGCGGCCTCGACGGCCGGCACGTCGACGCGGACGGCGGGGACCTCGTGCATGGCTTGGCCGACGGTGGCGTCGGGACCGATCTCGAACAGGGCCACCGCCATGTCGCGCAGCATGAGCAGGCCGCGATAGCGGTCGTCGCAGACGGGCAGGGCCTGTGCCGGCGGGGCGTCGCCGTAGGCGTCGATGACGTCGGTGACGAGCTGGTCGGGGTGCAGGATCGGCACATCGATCACCACGTTGCGCACCGGCAGGCGCAGGCGGCGCTCGAGCACTCCCTCGCGCTCGGTGACCTGGTGGGCGGCGACGCTGCGGTCGCCCATCACCGCCTGGGACACGGCGGTGGCGACGAGCGCGGGGATCACGAACTGGGCCTGGCCCGTGGTCTCGGCCACGAACATCACGGCGGCGAGCGGGGTGCGGTAGCCGGCGCCGAGGACGGCGGCCAGGCCGATGACCGGGTAGAGGCCCGGGGCCGCGCCGTCGAAGAGCGACTCGACCAGGCGTCCGAGCAGCAGGCCCTGGACCACGAGCGGGATGAAGACGCCGCCGACGCCGCCGGCGCCGAGCGCGGCGGAGGTGGCCAGGGCGCGCAGCGCGAACGCGGCGGCGATGACCCACAGGCCGATGGTCGGGTCGACGGCGAGCTCGGCCACCATCTCGACGCCGGGACCGAGCGTGAAGCTCGTGCCCGTGAGGCCCCGGGCGGCGACGAACGCCAGGCCGCTCACGACCGCCCCGGCGACGAGCCGGGCGACCGGCGGGTACCGCTCGGCGAGCCCCTTCGAGTCGGCCCACAGCCGGGCCAGGCCTCGGGCTGTGATCCCGGCGCAGAGGCCGAGGAGGATGGCGCCGAAGACCTCGTCGCGCAGGCGGACCTCGCCGCGCGGAACCGGCAGGTACGAGTGCACGCCGAAGATCGACACGAACGTGAGGTACGACGTGGCGGCGGCGATGAGGGCCGGGATCAGGGCGCGCCGGGCGACGTCGCGCTGGAACGGCGTCTCGAGGGCGAACAGCACGCCGGTGGCCGGCGCCTGGAAGATGGCGGCGACGCCCGCCGCGGCGCCGGCCGACGTGAGCGCCCGGTGGCCGCGGGATCCGAGCACCGACGTGAGGCGCACGCCCAGACGCTGGCCGATGCTGGCGCCGGCGTAGACCGAGGGGCCCTCGGCGCCGAGCGCGCCCCCGGAGCCGAGCGTGGCCAGGGCGGCGAGGAGCTTGGGCACGAGCTGGCGGGGCGGCAGGTCGGCACCGGTGTGGAACGCCCGGACGTAGTCGTCCGACGTGGCGGGTGACGTGCGACCACGGAGCACCACGAACGTCGCGACGAGGCCGACGCCCGGGGCGAGCGCCTGGAACCACAGCGGAGCGTCGAGCAGCTCGTGCAGGACGACGTCCAGCGCGACCCACTGCAGGGCCGCCACCGTCAGCCCGACGAGCACCCCGACCAGGGCGTAGATGCCGAAGCGCAAGGTGGCCCGGGGTGCCTCGGTGGCGTCCTCGGTCCGCGCCCGCAGGCGATCGAACCGAGCCCGCATCGGTTCGGTCGGTCGCTCGGCCACGGGGCGGAATCTACGGTGGCGCTTCCGACCCGGCCGACCACCGGCCCCCTGCCACGGAGCGCCTCGCATGACCGCGAACACCCAGCCCCACCCCGAGCTCGGCTTCTACGCCCTGGCCGGCCAGCCGGACTCGAGCCGCGACCTGCTCGCCGAGGTGCGCGACGCCGAGGCGATGGGGCTCGGCACCGCCTTCATCTCCGAGCGCTACAACCTCAAGGAGGCGGCCACCCTGTGCGGCGCGGCCGGCGCGGTGAGCGACCGCATCCACATCCAGACCGCCACGACCAACCACAACACCCGCCACCCGATGGTCACGGCCGGCATCGCCCGCACCATGCAGGACCTCACGGGCGGGCGCTTCGT
The DNA here is from genome assembly GCA_036675575.1 of Acidimicrobiaceae bacterium. Taxonomy (GTDB): domain Bacteria; phylum Actinomycetota; class Acidimicrobiia; order Acidimicrobiales; family Salinilacustritrichaceae; genus Salinilacustrithrix. The sequence goes on along the minus strand of JAKFET010000279.1, from coordinate 4,190 downwards.
GCTCGGCATCGGCCGCGGCATCCCCGCCATGCAGGACGCCTTCGGCATGTCCCGCATCACCACCGCCCAGATGGAGGACTTCGTCGGCATCATGCGCCGCCTCTTCCGCGGCGAGGCCATCGTCGGCCACGACGGCCCGGCCGGGTCGTGGCCGGTGCTGCACCTCGACCGGACCCTGGACGAGCACCTGCCGATGGGGCTGGTGGCGTTCGGGCCCGAGTCGCTCAAGCTCGGCGGTCGCTGCTTCGACGAGGTCGTGCTGCACACGTTCTTCACCGACGAGACCACCGAGCGCGCCGTGCGCACGGTGAAGGAGGCGGCCGAGGAAGCCGGCCGCGACCCCGCCGACGTGGTGGTCTGGTCCTGCTTCGCCACCATCGGCGACCACCTGCCGGAGGCGTTGCGCCTGAAGAAGTCGGTCGGCCGCCTCGCCACCTACCTGCAGGGCTACGGCGACCTGATGGTCAGCACCAACGGCTGGGACCCGGCCGTGCTCGAGCGCTTCCGCGCCGACCCGCTCGTCGCCGGCATCGGCGGGCCCATCGACGGCGTCGCCACCACCGAGCAGCTCGAGCACATCGCCTCGCTCCTGCCCGACGAGTGGCTGGCGCCGAGCGCCACGGGCAGCCCCGAGCAGTGCGCGTCGGCCGTGCGGGGCCAGCTCGCCCTCGGCTGCGACGCCGTCATCCTCCACGGCGCCACGCCCACCCAGCTCGCGCCCGTCGTGGAGGCCTACACCGCCGGCTGACCGAACGAACCGATCGGCGCGCTCGTTCCGCCCAGCGGTACGAACGAACCGATCGGTTCGTTCGTACCGACCGCTCAGGCGGTCAGCGCCTGCAGCCGGTGGGCGATGGTGGCGGCCTCGACCCGCGCGTCGTGGAAGCCCTCCCACGGATCGGCGGCGAGCGAGCCGAGCCTGCGGAACAGGGAGGCGAGCGGCGTCGACTGCGGCTGCCAGCTGCTGTCGACCTCGTCCCAGCGCAGGGGGACGGCCACGGGCGCGCCCGGCTTCGGTCGCAGGGTGTAGGGCGCCACGGCGTGCTGGGCGGGCGCGTTGCGCAGGACGTCGACGAACAGGCGATCGCCGCGGTCCTCCTTGGCGAACTCGGCGGTGAGGAGGTCGGGGTGGCGGGCGACCAGCACCTCGGCGATGCGGTTCGACAGCGCCCGCACCGCCTCGAACGGCGCGTCGCCGCGCAGCGGCAGATGCACGTGGATGCCGCGCGACCCGCTGGTCTTGACGAAGCCGACGAGGTCGAGGTCGTCGAGGAGGCCGCGCACCGCAGCCGTCGCCTCCACCACCTGACGGGGGTCGTCGATCGAGGGGTCGAGGTCGACGAGCAGCTCGGCCGGCACGTCCGGCGCCGAGACGGTGCCGCCGAGCACGTGGACGGAGATGGTGCCCTGGTTGACCACGTACTGGAGCGCCTCGACCGAGTCGATCACGACGTGGCGCACGGTGCCGCCGCGCTTGGGCAGCTCCACCGTGGGGATCCAGTCGGGGAAGTGCTTGGGGACGTGCTTCTGGTACCAGCCCTCCCCGTCGGTGCCGTCGGGGAACCGCTGCAGCACGGCCGGCCGGTCGGCGATGAACGGCAGCATCCGATCGGCGATGCGCCCGGCGTAGTCGTAGACGTCGGCCTTGGTGACCGCGTCGTGCCCGTCGGCCGCCGGGATCAGGACCTTGTCGGGCTTGGTGAGCATCGGCTCAGCGGCGCAGGCGGCGGACGTCGACGGCGGCGAGCGCGGCGGCGACCGCCTCCGGGGTGCGGCCCCGGTTGAAGCCGGTGATGCGGCTGCCGAACGGGACCAGGCGGCGACCGGCGTCGCCGAGCCACAGCCGGACGAGCGCCCCGTGGTCGGCGTCGGCGTCCGGGTCGACCGGATCGCCGGCGAGCGCCTGCACGACGACGGTGCGCAGGCGCTCGGCGTCGGGCTCGATGCGCTGGTCGCGGGCCCGGGTGACGAGGTGCCCGAGCGCGGCGTCGAGGCCGCGCAGGTTCGTGCTCACGGCCTCGTAGATGGCGGGACCGAAGCGCACGGCCAGGCCCACCGGGGTGCGCCCCCCGATGAGCCGGGCGGCTCGTCCCGTGCGCGCCAGGCGGGCCGCGCCGGCGCCGAGCCACGGCGTCATCGTGGCCGACGACGTGGAGCCGAGGGCGTGCACGAGGTCCTTGGCCGTGACCGGGAGCGCTGCGGGCCGGAGCGAGCGCTGGACGCGGCGGTCGACCAGGGCCCGCAGCACGTCGTCCATGCCGCTGCCGAGCACCTCGCTGCCCGAGCCGGCGAGCTCGCGGCTGCGCCCGAGCAGGGTGCGCACGACGGCGAGCACGTCGTCCCGCGTGGAGCGGTCGTCTTCGGGGACCATGGCTGGAAGGCTACGGGCGCGCCGGCGGATCAGGACGGGACGCACCGTTTGTGGCGGATCCCGGGACATGGACGATGCTGGTGCCGTGCCGATGGACCACGACGCCCGGGTCGCCGCCGACGAGGAGTTCCTCGGGCTCCGCGAGGTCGGCGAGGGCCGGTTCGCCTTCGACGTCACCTCCCGGCTGGCACGCGCCGACGAGCGCCTCTACGGCGGCGCCGCCGTGGCCCTGTCGGTGGCTGCCGCCGCCGCCGAGACCGGCCGGGACGCCCTGTGGGTCACGACCCAGTTCGTGTCCACGGCCATGCTCGGCCGCACGGTCGACCTGCAGGTCGAGGTGCTGGCCGCCGGCCGCCGGACGAGCCAGGTGCGGGTCACCGCCACCACCGACGACGGCGTCGTGTTCGCCTCCCTCGGTGCCTGCGGCGTGCTGCGCCCCGACGGCCTCGCCGGCACGTTCGAGGAGCGACCCCAGGTGAGCCGCCCCGACGAGGGGCCGCTGGGGTTCCAGCCGAGTGGCCGGGACGGGGAGTCCGGCTGGCACACGGCCGTCGAGGTCCGCATCGCCGAGATCCACAGCCACCCCGATCCGGGACCAGGGCGCGTCTGCCTCTGGCTGCGCCGCAGCGACCGCGGCCCGGTGACGCCGGCGCTCGCCGGGTACCTCGCCGACCTCGTGCCGCTGTCCATCGTGCGGGGCTGCGGGGTCACCGGCGCGGGGACCAGCCTGGACAACACCATCCGCATCGGCGCCGCCGCCGAGACCGAGTGGATCCTCCTCGACCTGCGCCCCAACCTCGCCGTCGGCAGCTACGGCCACGGCATCGCCAACGTGTGGACCGAGGACGGACGCCTGCTCGCGGTGGCGAGCCAGACTGCGTCCCTGATGGAGCTGGACTTCGACCCCCTCACCGCCTTCGGCTCCCACGCCTCGGAGCTGCGGGGGCGTCCGGGCTGATGCTCGCCGTCCTCGCCTCCATCCCGAGCCCGCCCGACAACGCCATCTCGATCGGCCCGCTCGAGCTGCGGGCCTACGGCCTCGCCATCGCCATCGGCGCCATCGTCGCCGTCGAGATCGCCCGCCGTCGATGGATCGCCACGGGCGGCGATGCCGACGCCGTGGGCGAGGTCGCGGTCTGGGCGATCCCCGCCGGCTTCGTCGGGGCCCGGCTCTACCACGTGATCACGGACTGGCGTCGCTTCGAGGACGCACCGCTCGACGCCTTCAAGGTGTGGGAGGGCGGCCTCGGCATCCCGGGTGCCATCCTCCTCGGCGCCCTCGTCGGCGTGGCCGTGGCCCGGCGCAAGGGCTACGACGTCCCGCTCCTCATGGACGCGGTGGCTCCGGCCATCCCGGTGGCCCAGGCCATCGGCCGCCTCGGCAACTGGTTCAACCAGGAGCTGTTCGGTCGCCCCACCGACCTGCCGTGGGGCCTCGAGATCGACCGCGCCCGCCGCCCCGACGGCTACGAGTCGGTGGCCACGTTCCACCCGACCTTCCTCTACGAGGCGCTGTGGAACCTGGCGCTGGCCGCCTTCCTCGTGGTGCTCGGGCGACGCAAGGTGCTGCGACCCGGCCAGCTGTTCGTGCTCTACGTCGGCGGCTACGGCCTCGGCCGGCTCTGGGTGGAGGCGCTGCGCATCGACACGGCGACCCGCATCGCGGGCGTCCGGGTCAACATCTGGGTGAGCAGCCTGACGGTCCTCGCCGCCGTGGTCTGGTTCCTGTGGTGGCAGCGCCGACCCGAGCCCGAGCCCGAGCCCGGCGCCGAGGCGGACCCGGTGACCCACGAGGAGGGTGCGTGAGCAGCCCCGGAAC
>JAKFET010000259.1:0-38343 GCA_036675575.1 Acidimicrobiaceae bacterium | reverse complement strand
TGTCCCGAAGCCGCCGACTGATCTCGGTGCGCTCCTGGAACGACAACCGCTCGTACTCCTTGACCATCCAACACCCTTCCTCGCTCCACACGACAGGTGTTGCACTGACCACCGGTACTCACGTCGGCGAATCGGCGCCCACGAGCGCGTCAGAACGGGGCGAGGGCCAGCAACAGTGCCATGGCCAGCACCGCCAGCAGGATCGCCAGCAGCACCCGGGGGTTCGGGTTCCGCTCCGGGTCCTCGGCCACGCCGCTACAGGACGGCGGGGTTGTGCGTGAGGTTCCAGATGACCGAGGTCAGGATCTGCTCGCGCAGGGCGTCGTCGCCGTGGGTGAAGGCCACGCCGTAGTGATGCAGCGTCGTGCCGCCGGGCGTCCGGCCGTACATGGAGACGGTGCGCACGATGGCCTGCTGCTCGATCGGCACGTCGCCGTCCGGACCGGGCAGCGCGCACCGCAGGGTCAGCACGGCGCCGGCGGCCAGCTCGTCCTCGCAGATGAGGCCGACGCCGCCGGCGGACAGGTCGACCACCTTGGCCAGGCCGCTCGGGCCGCCCTCGACCTCGAAGTGGGCGTCGAGCACCAGGGGCACCCGGGCGTCGTTGCGGTGCGGGCGTCGGCCGATGGTGACCGGCGCGGCCAGGCCGAACGGAGCCCGGTCGTCGTTGCGGATGCCGGCGACGACGGTGTCGAAGGAGTAGACGGCGTCGCCCGCCCGGTCGAAGCGGACCGACACGAGCTGGCCGACCTCGAGGTGCAGCATGCCGTCGCGCCGGATGGGCAGGTCGATCCACACCGTGTGGCCATCGGCCTCCACGACGGTGCAGGCGTAGCCGCCGAGGCTGTCGCCCAGGGCGGCGAGCCGGAGCGGGACGCCCTCCGTCAGGTAGCGGAGCCTCGCTGCGGTGGCCCCGTTGTCGGTCGTCTCGTCGGTGTCCAGCACGATGTCGCCCTCCCTCTCCCCTGCGGTCGATGGTACGTCCGTCGCCCGTGTCCCTGCCGTGCCGAGCGCGAACTACGGTCCGAGCCATGGCGCACACGCTCGTCCTGCTCCGCCACGGGCAGTCCCAGTGGAACCTCGACAACCTCTTCACCGGGTGGTGGGACGCCGAGCTGACCGACCTCGGCGAGCTCGAGGCCCGCACCGGCGGCGAGCTGCTGCTCGAGCACGGCATCCTCCCCGACGTCGCCCACACCTCGCTGCAGACGAGAGCCATCGCCACCGCCAACCTGGCGCTCGCCGCGTGCGACCGGCTGTGGGTGCCGGTGCGCCGGCACTGGCGCCTCAACGAGCGGCACTACGGCGACCTCACCGGCAAGGACAAGGCCCAGACCACGGCCGAGTACGGCGAGGACCAGGTCCACATCTGGCGGCGCAGCTACGACATCCCGCCGCCCCCCATCACCGAGGGCAACCGGTTCGACCCGATGGCCGATCCCCGCTACGACCACATCCCCCCGGAGCTCCGCCCTACCAGCGAGTGCCTGAAGGACGTCGTCGACCGGATGCTGCCCTACTGGTTCGACGGCATCATCCCCGACCTCGCCGCCGGCAAGACGGTGCTGGTCGCCGCCCACGGCAACTCGCTGCGGGCCCTGGTCAAGCACCTGCAGGGGATCGGCGACGACGAGATCCCGTCGCTCAACATCCCCACCGGCCAGCCCCTCGTCTACGAGCTGGGCGACGACTTCCACCCGCTCGAGGACAAGACCGTCGTCGAGCGCTACCTGGCCGACCCCGAGGAGGTCGAGGCAGCCGCCCGTGCCGTGGCCGAGCAGGGCAAGGCCGCCCACGGCGACGCCACGTCGAACGACGGGGACGGCGACCGGGCCTGAGCGCCAGCGCGATCGAACCGATCGGTCCGTTCGTTCCACCGGGTGGAACGTCGGGACCGATCGGTTCGTTCGTTCCGAGCGTCAGACGGCGTCGGTGCCCATCTCGCCGGTGCGGATCCGGGCGAGGCGGTCGACCGTCGTCATCCAGATCTTGCCGTCGCCGATCTTGCCGGTCTGGGCGGCCGTGGCGATGGCGTCGGCCACCTTCTCGGCGTCCTCGGTCCCGCACACGACCTCGACCTTGACCTTGGGGACGAAGTCGATGGTGTACTCAGCGCCCCGGTAGGTCTCGGTGTGGCCGCCCTGGCGACCGAACCCCTTGACCTCGGAGACGGTCATGCCCTGGACGCCGACGCCCTTGAGGGCCTCCTTGACGTCGTCGAGCTTGTGCGGCTTGATCACCGCAGTCACGAGATGCAACACGTAGTGCTCCTTGGGGTCGGCTCAGACTGAGACGGGCTTGTGGGACGAGGTGGACGTGCCGAGCGAGCTGGACCCGCCGGAATCGGGGGCGTAGCCCATGTGGCCGTGCTCCTCGACGTCGAGGCCGGCGAGCTCCTCCTCCTCGGTGACACGCAGGCCGATGGTGGCCTTGATGGCGTGGAACAGCAGGAACGCACACCCGAAGACGAACACGAAGTGCACGCCCACGAACAGGGCCTGGGTGGAGAGCTGGTCGATGCCACCACCGTAGAAGAGGCCGGCGTCCTCCCGTCCGAGGAAGGCGTCGTCGTAGCGGGCGAACAGGGCCAGCGACAGCGTGCCCCAGGTGCCGCACACGGCGTGGACCGACACGGCACCGACGGGATCGTCGATGCGGCGGTTGTCGAAGAAGGCCACGGCGAGGACCACGAGGCAACCGCCGACGGCGCCGATCACGGGGGCGGCCCACGTCTCGATGGCACCCACGGGAGCGGTCACCGACACCAGACCGGCGAGCATGCCGTTGGCGGCCATGGTCACGTCCGGCTTGCCGTCGCGGAGCCAGTTCACGGTCATCGCCACGCAGGCGCCGGCGCAGGCGGCCAGCAGCGTCTTGACCGCCAGCTGGGGCACGAGGTTGTCGGCCGCCAGCTCCGAGCCCGGGTTGAACCCGAACCAGCCGACGAAGAGGATCATGGCGCCGAGGATCACGAAGGGCACGTTGTGGCCCGGGATCGCCCGGGGCTTGCCGTCGGGGCCGTACTTGCCGATGCGGGGGCCGAGGACGATGGCGCCGGCGAGGGCCGCCCATCCGCCGGTGGCGTGCACGATCGTCGAGCCGGCGAAGTCCGAGAACGGGATGTCGAGCTGGGAGAGCCAGCCGCCGCCCCAGGTCCAGCGCAGCACGACCGGGTAGATGAACGCCGTGATGACGACGCTGTAGACGAAGTAGCTCTTGAACTTCGTCCGCTCGGCCATGGTGCCGGACACGATCGTGGCGGCCGCGGCGGCGAAGGCGGCCTGGAAGAAGAAGAAGGTGGCGGGCGACAGGTTGAGCGCCTGGGCCGCACCGGCGTCCTCGATGCCCGGGATGCCGAAGCCGAACCCGAACCAGCCGCCGAGCATCTCGTCGCCGGTGAAGGCGATGCCGTAGCCGACGAGAGCGAAGGCCAGGACGCCGGCCATCCCGTCCATCAGGTTCTTCATCATGATGTTGGAGACGTTCTTGGCCCGGGTGAGGCCGGCCTCGACGAGGGCGAAGCCGGCCTGCATGAAGAAGACCAGGATCCCGCACACGAAGACGAAGATGTTGTCGAGCACGACCTGCGAGGCGGGCACGACCTCCTCGGCTTCCTGGGCGGCAGCAGGGTTGGCCAGCAGCAGCACCGCTGCTCCGACCAGTCCTGCTCCGATGAGCAACTTGCGCTTCACAGCTGACTCCTTCAGTTCTGTTGACTGGGGTGGTGGGGACTGTCTGCTGACAGCGATCTGACCCGGAACTGACGGTAAGCACCGCCCGTTGCACGTCGGTCTCGTCGCCGTTGCGCCGGTGGCAACGCTGTGTGACCGGCGTGTTTCGCCGATCAGGCGCCGTGGCCGGCCGCCGCCGGCTCGAGGAGGTAGCCGCGCGACCGGACCGTGCGGATCGCGAGGCGCACGGGCTCGAGCCGTCGCCGCAGGCGCAGGACGTGGACGTCGAGGGCGTTGCGGCCGGGGGTGCCTCCGGGCCAGCCGGCGGCCACCAGCTCGTCCCGGCTCACGACGGCGCCGAAGCGGCGCACGAGCACGCCCGTCAGGCGGGCCTCGACCGGCGGGAGCGGTGCCCAGCGATCGCCGTAGCGGATGACGCCGTCGACGTCGAGCTCGGGCACCAGCTCGAGGGTCCGCTCGAGGCGGAGCCGGAGACCTTCGAGGCGGGCGCGCACGTCGAGCTCGCCGCAGGGCGTGCGGACCCAGTCCTCGAGCGGATCGGACGCGATCGGCGGCGCGGCGTCGGCGTCCACCATCAGCAGGCGGGCCTGGCCGCTCTTGGCCAGCTCCTCCCGCAGTGTCCGCTCGTTCGGCCAGCGGACGATCCTCACGTCCTTCATCGACGCGGGACGCTACGGACGCTCCGTTTCACCCGTGTTTCCCGCCGGTCACCGCTTCCCGCAGTTCTTCCGGCACCGCCGCAGGCAGTTCCGTATGCTCCGTTTCATGCCGAAGACGAGCGTGACCGACCACCTGGCAGCAGTGCCGCTGTTCAACGCCTGCTCCAAGAAGGAGCTCGGCGTGATCGCCAGGGCGACCACCGAGATGTCGTTCCCCGACGGGACCGAGCTGATGAAGCAGGACCAGTCCGCTCGCGAGGCGTTCGTGGTCACCGAGGGCACGGTCGTGGTGAAGCGCAACGGCCGGAAGGTGGCCGAGCTCGGTCCCGGCTCCGTCCTCGGCGAGCTCGGGCTGCTGGACAAGGGACCCCGCACCGCCACCGTGGTCGCCCAGGGTCCGGTCGAGGCGCTCGTGCTCGGACCCCGCGAGTTCGCCGGCCTCCTCGACGAGGTGCCCTCGATCTCCCACAAGCTGCTTCGGGCCATGGCCGCCCGCATCCGGGAGCTGGACGCGAAGGCGTTCGGCTGACCCGCCGATCGGGCCGTCCGGTGCTCAGCCCGGACGCCGCCCGAGCGAGCGCGCCACGCCGGCTGCGCCCGCACCGCTGACCGCCAGCGCAGCCACGGCGACCGCCACGAGGGCGCCTGGCACCCCGTCGTCGCCGTCATCGGCGTCGCGCACGACGACGGGGGCGGCCGATCCGCCGGGCGCGGACGAGGGCCGGCTGGTCGTGGCCGGGTCCGCGCTGCGGACGCCATCGCCGCTCGCCGCCTCGCCCGCCCCGCCCTGCTCCGCCCCTGCCTCGGGCGTCGGGGACGACGACCCTGAGGGCCGGGAGGCCGACCCCCCGCTTCTCGCGGCCGTGGTCGGCGGCGAGCCGTCGGACGGTGCCGAGGCGCTCGTCGTCGGTCGTTCGGGTGTGGTGGCGACGGTGGGCGCCGGCCCGGGCGAGGGTGCGCCGAGCGCGGCCCGCAGGTCGACGAGGCCGTGGCCGTAGGTGTTGGCGCTGCCCAGGTCGCGGGCCGTGGACAGGAGGCGGTCGACGGCCTGCTGCGGCGTGAGGCCCTTCGCTCGCAGGGCGGCCAGCGCCCCGGACACGTGCGGGGCCGCCATGGAGGTGCCGGCCTGCAGGGCGCAGCGATCGCCCGGGTAGGCCGACAGGATGTCGCGCCCCTCCTCCCCGCTGGCGTCCCCGCCCGGCGCGGCGACGCCCCAGGCCGCCGAACCGATGGAGGTGGCGTACGGCGCAGCGCGGTCCTCGCGGTCGGTCGCGGTCACGACGACCGCAGGCAGGTCGCCGTAGCCGGAGCCGAAGAGGCCACCGAAGATCCCGTCGTTGCCGGCGGCCAGCACCGGGATCGATCCCTTCGACCACGCGTACCGGATGGCGTCCTGGAGGCCGGACCCGGACACGTTGCGCAGCACCACGTCGGTGCCGAGCGACAGGTTGACGACGGCCGCGCCGGCGTCGGCGGCTCGCCGGATGCCCTGGGCCACGACGTCCACGGTGCCGGCGCCCTCCTCGTCCAGGACCCGCACCGGCAGGATCGAGGCATCCGGTGCCACCCCGATGGAACCGCACCCGTTGTCCGCACCGGCCGCGGTCCCCGCCACGTGCGTGCCGTGCCCGTTCGGGTCCCCGCCGCGCCCGTCGACCAGGTCGATGCCGGGCAGGACCCGTCCGGTGAACGCGGGGTGGGACGCCTCGACCCCGGTGTCCACGACGGCGATCACGATGCCCCGGGCGCCGGCCGGCGCGCCGATGCGGTCGATGTTCCACTCCGGCGCCGTCGCACCCACGGGCCCGGCGAGCAGCGACAGCACGGCCAGGAGGGCTGCGGCGACCATGGCCACCGCACCAGCGGCCCCGGGTCGGCGCGTCGTCATGCCCCCATCGTGACGCCCCGCACCCGCGATCGCCACGCGGAACGGCAGAAACCGGATCTTTCGACGCCTCCGCGACCTCGGCCGCCGTCCGGCACCTACGGTGCGCCCATGGTCCGGGCGGAGCACGAGCTGGTCGCGCCGCCGAAGCCGCCGGTCCTCCCGGATGCGCCGAGCACCGCCGTCGACCTGGACGACCTCGACGAGCTGTACCCGGACATCGACGGCCTGGCGGCGGAGGGTGCGACCCTCTCCCTGCCCGAGGCCCGGACGGTCGACCTCCTGCGCAGCCGGCTGCGCTCCTGCGTGCTCGACGTGCCCGCCGAGTGCGCCGTCGAGACCCGGGACTCGGTGCTCGACGGGGTCGACCTCGTGGGACGGCGCATCACCGGGCTCGTCCGGACCCACCTGCTCCGGTGCCGCCTGAGCGGGGCGGACCTGGCCGAGGCCACCCTCGAGGACGTCACGTTCGAGGACTGCGCCCTGGACATGGCCTCGTGGCGGCTGGCCCGCGTGCGTCGGGTGGCCGTCGTGGGCGGTCGCATCGACGGCCTCGACGTCACCGCTGCGGACCTCTCCGACGTGTCGTTCTCCGGGGTGTCGATGGAGGGCGTCGTGCTCGAGCGGACCCGATGCCAGCGGGTCGATCTCACCGCGGCGGACCTCACGCCGGTCACGGCCGTGGCCACGCTGGCAGGGACGACCATCAGCCCTGCGCAGGCCGTCGCGCTCGCCGCCCGCATGGCACGGGCGCTCGGCGTCCGGGTGCACGACCCGGGCTTTCCCACGTCTCCCTGACCGGCAGTAGCCTCCCTGCCGCTATGGAACCCACCGTCGAGTCCCCACGTCGGATCAAGCCGCACCAGCTGGCCCTCGGGCTCGGTGTGCTGATCGCGGTCGTCACCGTCGTCTCGGGCATCGCCGCCACGGTGTTCCAGTTCCACGGGGAGTCCGAGGTCACCCGCGAGGTCTTCGAGAACATCCCCTCGCCGCTCAAGGCCGCGTTCTACATGATCGTGCCGATCACGCTGCTCTACGGCGCCGTCGCCTTCAGCCAGCGCATGAAGAACTGGGAGCGCGGCGCCCCGGAGAACCGGCGCACCACCACCAAGAACGTCAAGACCCGCCTGAAGGACTTCCGGGCCGGCGTGTACATGCAGACCCTGCTGCGCGACCCTGCGGCCGGGATCATGCACAGCCTCATCTACTTCCCGTTCCTGATCCTGCTCGCCGTCACGACCGTGCTCGAGGTCAACCACCAGCTGCCCGACGGCGCCAAGTTCCTGCACGGTGACATCTACCGCGCCTACGCCTTCGTCGGGGACGCCGCCGGCGTCCTGTTCCTCGTCGGGGTGTGCTGGGCCATCGTCCGCCGCTACGTGCAGAAGCCGTACCGCATCCGGATGAAGAGCAAGCCGGAGCACGCCGTCATCCTCGGCACCTTCTTCGCCATCGGGGTCACCGGCTTCCTCGCCGAGATGTTCCGCATCGCCGTCGACGACCGCCCCGACTTCGAGAAGTGGAGCTTCGTCGGCTACCCGCTCTCCGGGCTGGTCGAGAACCTCGACGCCGTCCACGGCTGGCACCAGGCCATGTGGATCCTCCACGTCATCTCGTTCCTGGTCTTCCTCGTGATCCTGCCGGTCACGATGCTGCGCCACATGTTCACCAGCCCGATCAACATGTACCTGCGCGATCGGGAGCGCCCCAAGGGCGCCATGAAGGCCATGCCGAACCTGATGGAGACCGAGCTCGAGAGCTTCGGCGCCTCCACGGTCGAGGACTTCACCTGGAAGCAGCTGGTCGACCTCGACGCCTGCACCATGTGCGGGCGCTGCACCAGCGTCTGCCCGGCGCACGCCACCGGCAAGCCGCTCGACCCCCGCGAGATCGTGCTGAAGTCCGGCGAGGTCATGGCCGCCACCGGCACGCCGCAGGTGAGCCCGCCGCTCGGCACCGTCCCGGAGATCACCGTGTCGGCCAACTCCTTCTTCGAGCGCATCACGCCCGAGGAGATCTGGTCCTGCACCTCCTGCAAGGCCTGCGACGAGATCTGCCCGGTCAACATCGAGATCCTCGACAAGATCCTCGACATGCGGCGCTACCTGTCGCTCATGGAGTCGAACTTCCCGAGCGAGCTCGGTGGCGCCTACCAGAACATGGAGAACCAGGGGAACCCCTGGGGCATGTCCAACGCCACCCGCGGCGACTGGTCCAAGAAGGTCGACGGCATCGAGATCGTCGAGCCGGGCGACGCCTTCGACCACGAGTACCTGTACTGGGTCGGCTGCGCCGGGTCCTTCGACGACAAGAACCAGAAGGTCTCCGAGGCCATGGCCAAGCTCATGCGCCGCGCCGGCCTCGACTTCGCCATCCTCGGCTCGAACGAGATGTGCACCGGCGACCCGGCCCGCCGCTCGGGGAACGAGTACATCTACCAGATGCTGGCGATGCAGAACATCGAGACGCTCAACACCATGGGCGTCAAGAAGATCGTCACCCAGTGCCCGCACTGCTTCAACACGCTCGGCAACGAGTACCCGCAGCTCGACGGCCACTACGAGGTCATCCACCACACCCAGCTGCTCGAGAACCTCATCGCCGACGGCAAGCTCGACATGAGCCGGGCCCGCCTCGACGAGCGCATCGTGTACCACGACTCCTGCTACCTGGGTCGCCACAACGACATCTACATGTCGCCCCGCAAGGTCATCGGCTCCCTCGCCGGCGTCGAGATCGTGGAGGCGCCCCGCAACGGCACCAAGGGCATGTGCTGCGGCGCCGGCGGTGCCCGCATGTGGATGGAGGAGTCCATCGGCACGAAGGTCAACGACGAGCGCTCCCGTGAGCTCGTCGCCACGGGCGCCGATCGCATCGCCACCGCCTGCCCGTTCTGCTACGTGATGATGGACGACGGCGTGAAGGCCGCCAGCACCGAGGACGATGGCATCAAGGTGGCCGACATCGCGATGCACGTGCTCGAGGCGATCGAGGCCGGTGAGGCGCGCGACGCCTCCTCGCCCCTCACCATGACGGACTGAGTGTCGCCTGCGGCGACCTCGAGCTCTTCGGCAGAGCCTCAGAACTCGCCCGGGTTCGACAGGCGTCAGCCGCCGGTCGTCCTGATCGTCGGCGACGTGCCCGGGTCGGTGGAGCTCGTGTCGCGGCTCGTCGTGCGCCACGGCCTGCGGGCCGTCAGGGCCAGCGAGGTCACGCCGGCCCTCGAGGCGTCGTCGACCTCTCTGCCCCGCTGCATCGTGGTCGACCTGCCGCGAGGCGGACTCGGGAGCGCCCTGCAGCTGCTCGACCTGGTCCGCAGCCACGGCGACGTGCGCGTGTCGTCGTGCCGGGTGCTGGTGCTCGAGTCGGCCGGCACCCGCGAGCTGCTGCTGGCCTCGGGTGCGGACGCCCACCTCGAACGGCCGGTGCACGCCCGGGACCTGGTGGCCGCCATCGACGGGCTGCTCAGGCCTCGAAGTTCTTCCAGTACTGGCTGGGGGTCGGGCCGTCCTGGCCGTGGTACTTCGACTTGAGGGCGCCGGTGCCGTAGGGGACGTCGGCGGCGGTGGTCATGCGCAGGAAGCTGACCTGGCCGATCTTCATGCGCGGGTACAGCGTGATCGGCAGGTTGTGCACGTTCGACAGCTCGAGCGTGATCTGGCCGAAGAAGCCGGGGTCGATGAAGCCGGCCGTGGAGTGGATGAGCAGGCCGAGGCGCCCCAGGCTGGACTTGCCGTCGAGGCGGGCCACGAGGTCCTCGGGGACGCCGATGCGCTCGAGCGTGGCGCCGAGCACGAACTCCCCGGGGTGGAGGACGAAGGGCTGGTCGTCGCCGACGGTGACCATCTCGGTCAGGTCGCTGGCGTCCTCCTTGACGTCGATCATGCCCCGGGTGTGGTTCCGGAACACGAGGAACCGCGGGTCGAGGGTGAGGTCGACCGACGAAGGCTGGATGAAGGACTCGTCCAGCGGGTCGATGACGATGCGACCGTTGGCCAGCTCTTCGCGGATCGTGCGGTCGGAGAGGATCACGGCCGGGAGGTTAGGTGCCCGGACGCGTCGGTCAGGACTGGCGCGAGCGCGCCGCGACCCAGCGGTACTTCTGGTGCGCGGCCTGGGTGGAGACGCCGAGCGTGTCGCCGATGTCGGACCAGGTGGCGCCCTTCTTGCGGGCCTCGGCCACGAGCTCGGCGACGAGGGCCTCGGACGCCTGGCGCAGGCGCTGCGCGGCGTCGAGCCGCTGGTTCACGTCGCCCCGGGTGAGCCCGTCGACCGCGGCGCGGATCGCACCGTCGGCGGCCAGGTCGATCTCGATGTCGCCGCGGCCCACTCGGGCGATGATGGTGCCTTCCCGGCGCTCTTCCACGGCTCCACGGTACGGCAGGCGGCCCGGTTCGACAGGGATGCCCCAGACCGCCCGAAGTGCACCGAGCGGAGGTGACCGGACTGCGCCCGGTGCCTAGAGTGGCGTCCTCGGACGGGGCCGGAGCCCCGCCTTGCGGGTGTAGTTCAATGGCAGAACGTCAGCTTCCCAAGCTGAGAACGCGGGTTCGATTCCCGTCACCCGCTCCACTTCTCGCCGGCCGCTGACCGCCGGGCGGGCCGGGAGGGTACGAAGGGCCGGTGAGCTACTACATCTTCCTGCTCGTGCTGGGGATCGGCGTGATCGGCGCGGTCACACTCCCCCGGCACGTGCACCGGCGCGTGGTGTCGCTGCCGGCGCTGCAGGTGCTCGCCGGCGCGGCGCTGTTCCTCCTGGTGCCGACGCTCCCGGAGGTCGATCCGGTGCGCGACGCCACGGCCACGGAGCGGCTGAGCGAGCTGGTGGTGATCGTGTCGCTCACCGGCGCCGGCCTGATGATCGACCGTGCACCGCGCTGGCGCACGTGGGGGCCGACGTGGCGCCTCCTCGCCATCTGCATGCCCCTCACCATCGCCGGCACCGCCCTGCTGGGCTGGGCTGCGATCGGTCTGGCCCCGGCCGCCGCCCTGCTGCTCGGCGCGGTGATCGCCCCGACCGACCCGGTGCTCGCCTCCGACGTGCAGGTGGCGGGGCCGAACGAGGGCGACATCGGCGAGGTGCCGATCGCGCTCACGGGCGAGGCGGGCCTCAACGATGCGCTGGCGTTCCCGTTCGTCAACGCCGCCATCGCCATGCTCGCCGGCGGCGCCTGGTTCGGCGGCTGGCTCCTCGACGACGTCGTGATCAAGCTGGCGGTCGGGCTCGGTGCCGGGTGGTTGTGCGGTCGGCTGTTCGCCTGGCTGATCTTCGACAAGTTCGAGGGCAGCTGGCTGAAGAACCGCAGCGAGGCGATCGCCACCATCGGCGCCACCCTGGTCGTCTACGGGTTCACCGAGCTGGTGCACGGCTACGGCTTCCTCGCCGTGTTCATCGCCGCCGTCACCCTCCGCCACCGCGAGCCCGAGCACGAGCACCACGAGGCGCTGCACGCGGCTGCCGAGGCGGTGGAGAACCTGGGCAGCGCGCTCGTGCTGCTGCTGGTCGGCGGCGCCATCGCCAGCGGCGCGCTGGCGCCGCTCGGCTGGCCGGAGATCCTCGTCGGCATCGCGATCGTGGCCGTCATCCGGCCCCTCACCGGCTGGCTCAGCCTCTTCGGGACCGACCTCGACCGTCCGCAGCGCTGGGTGACCTCCGCGTTCGGCATCCGTGGCGTCGGCTCCGTGTACTACCTGGCCCACGCCGGCGTGGAGGGCGACTTCCCCGAGATCGACCGCCTCTGGGCCATCACCCTCTTCGTGATCTGCCTGTCGCTGGTGGTGCACGGCTCCCTGGCCGGACGGGCCGTGGAGTACGCCACCGAGGCCGATCGCCAGCAGCTCCAGCTCGACGGCATGCCGCCGCCCGAGACGGCCTGACTACTCGATGAGGCGGAACTCGTAGACGTCGAGACCGGCGGTCTGGGGCAGGTTCGAGTCCTTGTCGCAGAGCGAATCCGACACCATGCCGCATGCGAGCACCATGGATGCCAGGCGAGCGATGTCGTCGTTCCCCACACCGCAGCTCCAGGGCTGCCCGGCGTCGTGCACCAGGTACCGCTCGCTCACCCTCGTGTCGTAGGGCCCGCACATGTCACGGGCCGTCGCGCTGCCCGAGGTCGGGATGTACACCCGGTTGAGGTACACGGGCAGGAACCCCTCGATGTGCACCAGCTGTCCGGGCCCGGACAGGCTCGCCTCCGCGACCTGCGGGATGAACGCGAAGCGCGGGTAGTCGCCGATGGCTTCGGTGAACAGCTCGGGGTCCTTCGGCGTGCCGTCCAGGTTGGTCCCGACCTGCCACTCGTCGAGGCACCGGTCGGTCCAGTCGAAGAGGTCGTAGGGGTCCCAGTTCGGCTTCCGCCAGTTCGGGTACAGGTCGAGGAACTGGGTCTTGTAGTGCCCGGCCCGAGTCGTCTTGGCGAGGTTGAAGAAGTCGACGTCCTCGACACCTCCGCCGGTGTCCTGGGCGGCTGTCGCCGCGACGACGCAGGAGACAGGCGCGCCTTCATCGTGCAGCGCCTTCGCTCGACGGAAGAACGTCCAGAGGGGGGTGTTGTCGAACGTCTCGTTGGTGATGGTGTACCCGCTCGGGTGGCCGGCGCCCTGCTTCAGGCGGGGCACGTCGTTCACGCAGATGTCGGAGTTGGACGGCGACAGCAGGGCGCAGCGCAGGAGGTTGGCCGTGAACCCCGTGTCGACCTGGAGGGTGTTCGGGTAGGCAGCCTTGCAGCCGTCCCAGCCGTCCACCCGCTGGCGACTGTCGTAGCCGTCGTTGACGACGGCGCCGGGCGCGGTGTCCGCCGCGGTGTCGAACCCGCCCGGGAAGACACCGAGCAGGTGGTCCATGCCGATGGCGATCGCCCGGCGGATCTCGGTGTTGCCGGGCGACGTGCAGCCGCTCTTGTACGCGTACGGCTTGACCGTGCCGAACGTGGAGCTGCTCACGCCGTAGTTGGCGCTGTGGCAGGGGTCGAGCGCGGTGCTCACGGACGGCGCGTTCCCCGGTCCGTTGCCCTGCATCAGGTTCTCCGGCTCCGCGTTCTCGGCGCCACCGGTGCGGAGGCAGACGAAGTCACCCTTCTTCGCGTTCTCGAAGGCGATGAACGGAGGGGCGCCAGCACCGTTCGATGCCTCGACCTGCGCGACCGCGGCTGCCGAGGTGGTGATGTTGCCGAAGCCCAGTGCAGGACCGAAGGCCCCGATCGCCTCCTGCGGCGGGAGCTTGACCCGGACGCGGTCGAAGCCGAGGTTGAACGAGATGCACTCCGTGACCGGATCGATGGTGGGGTTCGCCGGTGCGAGGGCGATGGTCGTCAGCTCCAGGTGCGCCGGGTCCTTGCATGCGGTCCACTCGGCGTCGGTGACCGTCTTGTCGAGCGTCGTGTCGACCTTCGCGCGGACCTCCGCCACCACGTCGTCGACGACACCCCCGCCGAGCACGGCCTGGACGGCGCCGGACATCGCGGCCACGTCGGCGGTGTTCTGATCGTGGCGGCGCTCGGCGTACCCCGCTCCGAGGTCGATGGCGATCGCGCTCATGGTCAGGAGCGCGGTCAGCATCAGCGCGAAGACGATGGCGGCGACGCCGCGCTCGCCCGTGGCACGTCGAACCGGGCGGCCGGTCACCTGCACGCCCAGGTCGTTCCGTGGATGTTGGCCGATGGGCTCTGCTCGAGCCTGCTCGTCACGACCTCGTCGAGCTCCACGCTGCGGAGCACGGGGTCGAAGACCATCGTGAGCTGATCGAGGCCCTTCGAGGTCCTGAGCGTCACGTCATCACCGATGTCCAGACCGTTGGCTGGGCTGTCGAGGTCTCGGAGGGAGATCGTCACGACCACCCCCTCCTCCTGGTCCATCCGCTCGCACGTCGCCTGGGCGAGCCGCTCGCCGTTGGTGTCCATGTCCACGCCGGCGTAGGCAGGGTCGAGGTCGGAGTCGACCGCCACGAGGCGGATGCCCTCGCGGGCGCCATGGCGGATGTCGTTGAGCTGGAAGAACGCCCACCCGAACTCGATCGTCCCGAACAGGATCAGGAACAGGGGCATGGCGATCAACGCGAACTCCACGAGGGCGGCACCGCGCTCGTCGCCCTGCCGGCGCACCACGGAGCGGCCACGACGCCGTGTGCTCGATGTCGTGTTGTGCGAGGTCGTCACGGGGTCTCCGGTGTTGCGTCGTTGCCCAGGCTGCTCACGTCATCGGCAGGACGACCCCCTGGCTTTAGGACCTCGGGGCACGACGTGACGGTGCGCACCGAACAGGCACCGGTCGCTGAGTACGGTCGATCGTCGTGCACGCCGCTGACGCCCTCGACGCCCGCATCGCACGCACCGGGTCCATCGCCTGCGTCGGCCTCGACCCCCGACCCGACCTGCTGCCTCCCGCGCTGGCCGAGCGCCACCGGGGCGTGGGCTCGCCGGCGGCGGCCGTGGCGGCGGCGTTCACGGAGGCCAACCGGCGGATCATCGATGCCGTGGCCGACCGGTGCGCGGCGGTCAAGCCGCAGGTCGCGTGCTACGAGGCCTACGGCGTCCCCGGCTGGGAGGCGCTGGCGGACACCGTGCGCCATGCGGTCGACGCCGGCATCCCCGTGATCCTCGACGCCAAGCGGGGCGACATCGGCTCCACCGCGGCGCACTACGGGCAGATGGCCTTCGGCGGCGCGCCCGACCTCGACGGCGGAGCCTGCGACGGCATCGGGGCCGACTGGCTCACCGTCAACGGCTACCTCGGCAGCGACGGCGTGGAGCCGGTGCTGGCGGCGGGCGGCGGGGTCTTCGTGCTGGTGAAGACGTCGAACCCGGGCAGCGGCGAGCTGCAGGACCTGGCGGTGGCCGGTGGCGGCACCGTCGCCGACCGCATGGCCGACCGGGTCGCGGCGTGGGGCGCCGAACGCCTCGGCACCTGCGGCCTCAGCGACGTGGGCGCCGTGGTCGGTGCGACCTACCCGGAGCACGCTCGCGCCCTGCGGGACCGGATGCCCGACACGGTGTTCCTGGTGCCCGGCTACGGGGCCCAGGGCGCGTCGGCGGGCGACGCGGTGGCCGGCGCCCGACCCGACGGCCGGGGGGTGCTGGTGTCCTCGAGCCGTGCGATCACCGGGGCGTGGCGCGACGCCGGGACCGACGACCTCGGGGCGGCGGCACGGGCCGCGCTGGATGCCATGAACGCCGACCTCGACGCCGCCCGCGGCGCCTGACCTCAGCCCGGCAGACGGCCGGGGACCGCCCGTACACTCGGTCCCATGACCCCCGTCGCGCCCGACGCGCCCGCCACCGCCTGGGCGGTCGAGCCGTCCGGGCCCCTGCGCGGGGAGGTCCGGGTGGCCGGATCCAAGAACGCCATCACGAAGCACATGGTCGCCGCGGTGATGGGGAGCTCGCCGTCGACGATCCACAACGTCCCCGACGTGGGCGACGTGGGCATCACCACCGACGTGCTGCGGTCGCTCGGCGTGGGCGTGGAGCTGGACGGCGACTCCATCACGATCTCGCCGGGCGCCGAGATCGACCCCGAGGTCTCCCAGCGCTACTCGGGCCTCAACCGCATCCCGATCCTGCTGCTCGGCCCGCTGCTCCACCTCCACCAGGAGGCCTTCGTGCCCGTGGTCGGCGGCGACCGCATCGGCGCCCGGCCGGTCGACTTCCACGTGGAGGCCCTCCGCGCCTTCGGCGCCGAGGTCATCGAGACCGAGGACGGCGTGCGCGCCAAGGTGGCCGGGCGGCTCGTCGGCACCCAGATCACGCTGCCGTACCCGTCGGTCGGCGCCACCGAGACCGTGCTGCTCACCGCCGCCCAGGCCGAGGGCCGCACGGTGCTCAACAACGCCGCCACCGAGCCCGAGATCATCGAGCTGGCCCTGTTCCTCCAGCGCATGGGTGCACGGGTCGAGCTCACGCCCGGCCGGCGCTTCGTGATCGACGGCGTCGACGAGCTGCACGGGGCCACGACACGGCTGCAGGGCGACCGGCTCGAGGCCTTCTCCTACCTGGTGGCCGGGCTCGTCACCGGCGGCGAGGTCCGGGTGGCCGGCTGCGCGCAGGAGCGGATGGTCACGGCGATCTCCACGCTGCAGCGGATGGGCGCGGCCCTCGAGATCAACGACGACTGGATCAGCGCGCACGCGCCCCACGGGCTCAAGGCGATTGCCATCCACACCGACACCCACCCCGGCTTCATGACCGACTGGCAGTCGCCGCTCTTCGTGCTCATGACCCAGGCCGAGGGCATGTCGGTGCTGCACGAGACGGTCTTCGAGGACCGCATCCGCTACCCCGCCACCGTCGTGCAGGCCATGGGCGGGGAGATCGAGCTGTTCGAGACCTGCCTCGGCGGTCCCGCCTGCCGGTTCCACGACGGCAACGCCGTCCACTCCGCCGTGGTGCGCGGCGTGTCCCGGCTCACGGGCGCCCACGTCGAGATCCCCGACCTGCGGGCCGGCTTCTCCGGCGTCATCGCCGCCGCGGTGGCCGACGGCTCCTCGGTCATCGAGGGCGTCCACCACCTGGAGCGGGGCTACAACCGCCCGCTCGAGACGCTGCAGTCGCTGGGCCTGGACGTGCGCCGCACCGAGGCCGACCCGGCCAGCGCCACGCGGACGGTCGGCTCCTCGTAGGTCAGCCGGCCACGAGGCTGGCCAGGGCCCAGATCGCGCCGACCGCGCCGACGACGGCGAAGGCCACGCTGCGACCGACCGGCGCGGCCGGCAGGTCGCCGTCCTTCACCTGCTCGGGCGGGCGGACGATGGCCAGGATCGAGCCGACGGCCATGGCGCCGCCGATGGCGAGGACGAGGTAGGCCAGCAGGTCCTCTCCGAGGAACATGGCGCCACGCTACGCCCGCAGGGCACGGCGCCTCCCGCCGGCGGTTGTGGGACACTGGCACCGAACGTTTCCAATCCGGAGGGGATCCGAGATGGGCTACCACCACCTGGCCTTCGCCTCGCGCGACATGCAGGCCACCCACCGCTTCTACGCCGACGTGCTCGGCTTCGAGCTCGTCAAGGCGGTGGCTGCGCCCACCGACCGCCCCGGCGGCTGGGCCAAGCACCTCTTCTACGCCATCGGCGAGCACGACGGCAGCGAGAACGATGCGGCCCTCATCGCCTTCTGGGAGCTCCACGACGAGCGCATGGAGGGCAAGGACACCGCCATCTCCACCGGCCTCGGCTTCGAGGCGTGGGTCAACCACGTGGCCTTCGCCGCGGACGGCCTGGATGACATCGCCCGACGCCGCACCCAGTGGCTCGAGGGCGGCGTCGACGTCATGGAGATCGACCACGGCTTCTGCACCAGCATCTACACGATGGACCCCAACGGGATCCTGGTGGAGTTCTGCACCGACACGGCGCCGTACACCCAGGCCGACAGGGACCGGGCCCTCGCCGTGCTGCACGACGACGCCCCCGAGCTCGAGTCGCCGCCGATGCCGGTGTTCCACTCGGCTGCCGACCACGCCGCCCGCGTCCCGGTGCCCGAGCCGGTCGCCAGCGCCGCCGGCATCCCGACGACCTGAGCGTGACGACCGAGGCCTGGTGGCCCGCTGATCGCCGCACCTTCCTCGGCTACTGGCCGGACCCGGCCGACGATCCCGGCGTCGAGGTCCGGCGCGAGCCGCTGGCGCTGATCTCCCCCGACGGTGCCGTCGTGCGCGGCATCCTCTGGACGCCGCCGGCGGGGACGCCCTGGCGCAGCGCCGTCGTGCTCTCCCACCCCCGGGGCGACTTCTCGACCCACTACGCCTGCCCGCTCCTGGCCGCCGCCGGGTACGCCACGTTCGGGTTCGCCACCCGCTACGTGAACAACGACACCGACTGCCGCCACGAGCTGGCCGCCGTCGACGTGGCCACGGCGGTGGCGGCGATGCGGGCACGCGGCGCGGAGCAGGTGGTGCTGCTCGGGAACTCGGGCGGGGGCTCGCTCATGGCCGAGGCCCAGGCCGCAGCCGAGCGCGAGCACCGCCACCTCGGCGACGCGTTCGTCGCCCTGGCCGCCCATCCCGGCGAGGGCGTGTTCATGCTCCAGGTGATCGACCCGTCGCTCACCGACGAGGCCGACCCGTTCTCGGTCGACCCCGAGCTCGACATGTACAACCCGGACAACGGCTGGCGCCCGTTCCCGGAGGCGTCCTCGTACGACCCGGCCTGGCTGGCGCGCTACCGCGACGCCCAGCGCGCCCGCGTGGCCCGCATCGACGCCATCGCGGAGGCCGAGATCGCTCGCGCCGACGAGTTCCGCGCCCTGGCGTCCGCAGCCGAGCGCGGATCCCGCACGTGGAACCAGCTGCGCAGGCGGGCCGTGTTCGGCCGCTACCTCACCGTGTACCGCACGCTGGCCGACCCGGCCTACCTCGACCCCGACATCGACCCCGACGACCGCTGCACGCCGGGTCGGGCGCCCGGCACGATCTTCGCCTTCCCCGACCCGCTCGACGCCAACCACGGCACGTTCGGCCTCGGTCGCGTGATGACGCCCCGCGGCTGGCTGTCGACCTGGTCGGGCCTGTCGAGCCACGCCCGCATGGCGACCAACCTCCCCGACGTCACCGTGCCGACCCTGGTGGTGCACCCGACGGCCGACACCGAGATCCGGCTGCACCAGGCCCGCGAGCTGGCCGAGGTGTCCGGAGCGGACGACGTCACCTACGTCGAGCTGCCCGGCGCGCCGCACTACCTGGAGGGGCACCGCGGGGCCGGGATGGACCTCGTCGTCGACTGGCTGCGGAGCCACGTGTGACCACGCGGGACACGCCACCCCCCGAGCCGGCCGAGCGCACGCTCATCGGGTGGCGGGAGTGGATCCACCTCCCCGACCTCCTCGAGGACGGCTGGATCAAGGCCAAGGTCGACACCGGCGCCCGCACCTCGGCGCTGCACGCCTGGGACGTGGAGCGCTTCGAGCGCGACGGCGACGACTGGGTCCGCTTCAACCTGCACCCTCGCCAGCACGACGACGACCACGTGGTGCGGACCGAGGCGCCGCTGGTCGAGGAGCGGGAGGTCCGCTCGTCCAACGGGGACGTGGAGCTGCGCCCGGTGGTGCACACGACGCTCGCCCTCGGTGGCCAGCGCTACGGCATCGAGCTCACGCTGACCAAGCGCGACCAGATGGGCTTCCGGATGCTCCTCGGCCGCACCGGCATGGCCCGGCACCTCCTCGTCGACCCCGGCACCTCGTACCTGCTGGGCGGCGGCCGCCACCGCCCGCCCGGGTAGCGTCGTCGGCTCTATGAAGATCGGACTCCTGTCCCGGAACGCCAACCTGTACTCGACGAACCGCCTCAAGGAGGCCGCCGAGGAGCGCGGGCACGAGGTCAGGGTCATCGACTACCTGCGCTGCGTGATGGACATCACCTCGCACAAGCCGGGGATCCGCTACGCCGGCCAGGAGCTCGAGGGCTACGACGCCATCATCCCCCGCATCGGCGCCACCCACACGTTCTACGGGACGGCGGTGGTGCGCCAGTTCGAGATGATGAACGTGTTCCCCACCAACGAGAGCCAGGGGATCTCCCGGTCGCGGGACAAGCTCCGGTCGCTGCAGCTGCTCTCGCGCAACGGCATCGGGCTGCCGGTGACGGGCATCGCCCACTCGACCAAGGACATCGACGGCCTCATCGAGCTCGTCGGCGGCGCGCCGCTGATCGTCAAGCTGATCGAGGGCACGCAGGGGGTGGGCGTGGTGCTGGCCGAGACCAAGAAGGCCGCCGAGTCCGTCATTGCCGCCTTCCGCCAGCTCGATGCGAACATCCTCGTGCAGGAGTTCATCAAGGAGGCCAAGGGCGCAGACATCCGGGCCTTCGTCGTCGGGGGTCGTGTCGTGGCCTCCATGCGCCGCCAGGGCGCGCCGGGCGAGTTCCGCTCCAACCTGCACCAGGGCGGCTACGCCGAGAAGATCAAGCTCACGCCGGAGGAGCGCTCCACGGCGGTGCGGGCGGCCAAGACGATGGGCCTCAACGTCTGTGGTGTCGACCTGCTGCGGTCGAACCACGGGCCGGTGGTGATGGAGGTCAACTCCTCCCCCGGGCTCGAGGGCATCGAGGGCACCACGGGCATCGACGTGGCCGGCAAGGTCATCGAGTTCATCGAGAAGAACGCCCGCCCGGGCAAGACCCGGACGTCGGCTCGGGGCTGACCGTGGCCGAGACGCTGCGGGTCGAGGTCCAGGGCACCACCACGGTCGTCACGATCGACCGGCCCCAGGTCCGCAACGCCGTCGACGGTCCCACCGCTGCCGCACTGCACCGGGCGTTCCTCGACTTCGACGCCGACGACACCCAGTCGGTCGCCGTGCTCACCGGCGCCGCAGGGACCTTCTGCGCCGGCGCCGACCTGAAGGCCGTCTCCACCGGCGACGGGAACCGGATCGAGGCCATGGTCGCCGACCTGCCGGCGCCGGACGCGCTCGGCCCGATGGGCCCGACCCGCCTGCGGCTGTCCAAGCCGGTCATCGCCGCCGTCGAGGGGCACGCCGTCGCCGGCGGCCTCGAGCTGGCGCTGTGGTGCGACCTCCGGGTCGCAGCCCGCGACGCCGTCTTCGGCGTCTACTGCCGGCGCTGGGGCGTGCCGCTCATCGACGGCGGCACCGTCCGCCTCCCCCGCCTCATCGGCCAGAGCCGGGCCATGGACATGATCCTTTCCGGCCGCTCCGTCGAGGGCGAGGAGGCCGAGGCGTGGGGGCTGGCCAACCGGCTCACCGACCCCGGCGGCGCGCTCGAGGGCGCCCTCGCCCTGGCTGAGCAGCTGGCCGCGTTCCCCCAGCGCTGCATGCGCTCCGATCGCGCCTCGGCGCTCGAGCAGTGGTCGCTCGGCGAGTGGGCGGCCCTGGCGAACGAGACCGTCCTCGGCCTGGCCACCGTGCGCTCCGGCGAGACCCAGGCCGGAGCGGCCCGCTTCGCCGCCGGCGAGGGCCGCCACGGGGCGTTCTGACCTGGGCCACCCCCGGGACGAGCGCGCCGATCGGTTCGTTCGTTCCACCGAGCGCCACCAACGGACCGATCGGTTCGTTCGTGCCAGGCGGTCAGCCGCCGGTGGTGCTCCAGTGCCAGGGCTCGCTCGGCAGGTTGAAGAGGCCGTAGGAGGCGGCGTTCTCGGCCAGCCACTGGAAGCCCTCGTTGGCCCGGCTGGTGATGAGCCGTCCCTCGAAGGAGAGGTCGAGGGCCCGCCCCTGCTCGTGCAGCGAGCGGCCCGGGACGGCCGTGGGCGGCGAGCAGGTGGAGGCGGGGCGGTACCAGATGTCGTAGTCCGTCGGCCCGCAGTTGGCGATGCGGAGCTCGATCTGGCGCTGGGTGCTGCGGTAGGCGCTCCCGCCGAAGCGGATGCCGTCGGCGGCGGCCGCGGTCAGCATGGCGTCCACGTCGTCGGCGATGCCGGCGTGGACCGTGAAGCCCTGCACGGTGGCGAGCGGCGGCGCGGGGGTCGAGGGGCGCGAGACCGTCGTGGCCGGCGGGCGCGTGGTGGTCGTCGGGGTGGGATCGTCGGGTGACTCCACCGAGGGGGTCGGGCTGGGGCGCGTCGTCGGGACCGTCGGCGTGGGCGCGCTCGGGGTGACGGCGGCTGGCACCTCCGCGGGCTCGGGGGCGGGCGGGGGCGGTGGGGGTGGGAGCCGGGCGATGAGGGCGGCCTGCTCGGCGACGATCTGCTCGGAGAGCTCGGCGTCGAGGTCGGCCAGCGCGGCGGCTTCGGCGAGCGCGCCGTCGATGCGGCCCTGGAGGTCGGCGGCGAAGCTGGCCTGCTGGAGGCGCTCGTCGTCGAGGCGGAGGAGCTCGGCGTCGGCGGCCTCCACGGCGTCCGCTGCTGCCGCGGCGCGGGCGGCGACCTCGGCGGCCTGCTGCTCGGCACGCTGCTCGGCCTCCTCGAGCAGGTCGAGCAGGTCGAGGTCGCGGCGGGCACGGGCGTCGAGGTAGATCCGCTGGATCAGGGCGTCGGACAGCGAGTGGGCCTGCAGGCTCTGGATCAGGTCGGCGGTGGGCGGACGGACGTAGGAGGCGACGGCCATCTCGACGATGGCCTGCTCCAGCACCTCGACGTCGCGCTCGGCCGTGCGCAGCTCGGCCTCGGCGGCGCGCTGGGCCCCGGCCGCGGCGTCGGCGGCGGCGAGGGCCTCCTTCAGCACGACCTCCTGGGCGGCGAGGGCCTCGTCCAGCTCGTCGAGGGCGGCCTCGATCTGGGCGTCGGTGGCGCTGAGGACGTCGAGCTGCGCGGCGATGCGGTCCTGCTCGTCGCGGACGGAGTCGCGGGCGCGGCGGGCCTCGGCGAGCGGGTCGGGCCCGCCGTCCTGGGCCCCCGCAGGGAGAGCGACGACGAGCGCGAGGAGCAGCGCCAGGCTGATGCCGACGGCCGTGTGGATCGGGTTGTCCAGTCGTCTCGGCCCCATGGGCAGACCCCAAGCGTCGCACCGCCGCCCGATCGGCGTCGTCACCGTAC
Source organism: Acidimicrobiaceae bacterium (assembly GCA_036675575.1). Lineage (GTDB taxonomy): Bacteria > Actinomycetota > Acidimicrobiia > Acidimicrobiales > Salinilacustritrichaceae > Salinilacustrithrix. The sequence continues at coordinate 15,684 of JAKFET010000259.1, read as the reverse complement.
CGCAACAGGGCCACGCACGGTCACCATGCGGCGCCGCTGCGCGGGAAGGGACGCGCGGGACGACCTGCGAGCATGGGCCGCGTGACCGATCCCGGCCATCCCCGAATCCGCACGTTCCACGCCCGCCACGGGCGGGTGACCGAGGTGATGCGCACCGCCCTGCGCGACATCGGCCCTCGCCACGACCGGACCCGCCGCGACGCAGGCCGACCGCTGGTGCTCGAGGTGGGCTGCGGGAGCGGCGAGGCCGCGCTGGCCTTCGCCGACGCCCACACGGGCACCGACGTGCTGGCCACCGACGTCCACACCCCGGGCATCGCCCACCTGCTCCTGGCCCTCGACGCGCACCCGCGCCCGAACGTCTTCGTCGCCCGGGCCGATGCGCTCGACCTCCTCGACCACGAGCTCGCCCCCGGGTCGCTGGTCGGCGTGCACGTCTTCTTCCCCGACCCGTGGCCCAAGGCCCGGCACCGCAAGCGGCGCTTCCTCCGGACCGACGTCGCCGACCTCCTGGCCGACCGCCTGTCCGCCGGCGGGCACCTGCTCGTGGCCACCGACAGCGAGGACTACGCCCGCCACGCCCGGGCGGTGCTGGACGAGCACCCCGCCTTCGAGGGCGGGCCCGCCGAGCGCCCGGCCTGGCGCCCGCGGCTCGGGTACGAGGCCAAGGGCCTCGCCGCCGGGCGCGCCATCGCCGAGCTGGCCTACACCCGCCGCTGACGGTCGGTCGTCGCTCGGGCCCGGACGGAGCGGCGTCGCTGGGTACGGTCCCCGCCATGGGGCTGCTCGATCGGTTCAAGAAGGCGCCGGGTCCGGACGCGATGACGTGGGAGGCGGTGGCCCGGTTGCGGGCCGTGGCCGGCGTCGCCGGCGCCGAGGCGCTGGACGCCGACACGGTGGAGGTCGCGTGGGTCGGGAACCCCTACACGTCGACGCTGTCGCTGGCCGCGGCCCGTGAGGGCTGGTCCAAGGCGAACGGGTTCGACCGCATCGAGATCATGGACGCCCTCATCGCCGCCGTGGCCCCGCCCACGGGACCCCCGGAGGAGACCGGGGACGGGTTCGATCCCACGCCGCCCGACGTCGCGCCGGTCGTCCCGCCGGCGGCGCACCAGCCGACACCCGCCACTCCGGCGGCCGACGGCACCGCCTGGGACGAGGCGCGGCCCCGCCTCCGGGTCGCCGTCGACCGGGTCGGTGCCCACCCCGACGCCATCGCCTGGCCCGTCGCCGGCGGCGTCCTGGAGGCGCGCGTCGTGCTCGACCGACCCGATGGCCTGCTCGTCGAGGCGGCCGACGCCGCGACCTGGGAGGTCGGCGTCGACGACGTGCGGACCGCCGCCCTGGCCAACCTGGCGGCCACCGACCCGGGCCTCGATCCCGTCGGGCCCGGGCAGCCGGCGTGGGTGCCGACCGCGCCGGCCGACCACCCCCCGGTCTGGCTCGCCGCGCCCGACCGCCTGCTCGCCGCCTGCGGGTTGCCCGAGGCGGTCGTGCTCGCGCCCGTGCCCACCGAGCTCGTCGTGGTCGACCCCTCGGCGCACGACCTGCTCGGCTCGATCCTCGCCAGCACCCGCTCGATCGTCGCCGGCGAGGGACCCGTCCTCTGGCCCGGCGCCCTGCTGGCCACGCCGGCGGGCATCGCACCCTGGCGGCCGGCGGCGGACCACCCCTGCGCCGCGCTGGCCGCCGACCTCGGCGCGGCCTGAGCTCGCAGCCCTGGCCCGAGGGTGCGCTAGGCGCCCACGGCCCGGAGGTCGTCCATGGCCGGCCCGAACGTCTCTTCGAGCTCGCGCGCCGGGTCGGACCCGGTGGCGCCCAGCACGAGGGTGTGCACCCCGACGTCGGCGAACTCGGTGGCGCGCGCCACGAGCTCGGCGGGCGTGGTGCCGGCCGGGAAGTCCCGGAACATGGCGGTGACCTCGATCTCGCCGACGTCGCGCCCGACCGCCTCGCAGTGCCGCTTCAGCACGTCGAGCTTGTGGGCCACCTCCTCGGGACCGCCGAACAGGTTGCAGGCGTCCGCGTACTGGGCGACCAGGCGGAGCGTCTTGCGCTCGCCGCCGCCCCCGATCAGGATGCGCGGTCGCGGCGAGCTGACCGGCCGCGGTCGGCAGAGGGTCTCGGCGAGGGTGTGGTGCACCCCGGTGTAGGGCCCGTCGTCGTCGCTCCACATCTGCAGGCAGATCTGCAACGCCTCCTCCAGCCGCTCGAAGCGTTCGGCCGTGGGCGGGAACGGCACCCCGAGGCCGTCGTGCTCCCGTTCGTACCAGGCGGCGCCGATGCCGAGCTCGGCCCGGCCACCGGACACGACGTCGAGGGTGGTGACGGTCTTGGCCAGCAGCCCGGGGTGGCGGTAGGTCACCCCGGTCACCAGCAGGCGCAGGCGCAGGGTCTCGGTGGCGCCGGCCACGAACCCGAGCGCCGTGTAGCCCTCGAGCATCGGGTCCTCCGCCGGCGCCATCCAGTCCATCTGGAAGAAGTGGTCCATGAACGAGAGCGTCCGGACGCCGATGGCCTCTGCTCGCCGGGCGAGCTCCTTCACCCCGGGGCCGATGCGGTCGTCGCCGCCGGCCCAGTCGAACCGGCTCACGTGGAGGTCGATGTGCACCGGACCATCATGGGCCATCGTGACGGCGTGCGGGCTCTGCCATCCTGCTGGCACCCCGCCGAGCCAGGAGAGCACCCATGGACGTCACCGAAGCCGTGCAGCGCCGGATGTCGGCGCGCGCCTTCCTCCCCACCCCGGTCGACGACGGGACCATCGCCGAGCTGCTGGAGCTGGCCGCCCGGGCCCCGTCGGGCGGCAACGTGCAGCCGTGGCGGATCTACGTCGTCGGGACCGACACCATGCCCGACTTCCTGGAGTTCCTCGCCGGGCGGGAGATGGAGGCACCCGGCTACGAGATCTACCCGGCCGGCCTGTGGGAGCCCTACCGGACCAACCGCTTCCAGCTGGGCGAGCAGATGTACGAGACGCTCGGCATCCCCCGGGAGGACAAGGCCGGCCGCTTCGGCCACCTCGCCCGGAACTTCCGCTTCTTCGACGCCCCCGTCGGCGTCTTCTGCTTCATCGACCGCCGCATGGGCCCCCCGCAGTGGGCCGACCTCGGCATGTTCCTGCAGACCTTCATGCTCCTGTGCACCGAGCGCGGCCTCGACACCTGCCCGCAGGAGGCCTGGGCCACGTGGTCCCAGGCGGTCGCCGAGTTCGTCGGCGCGCCGGAGGAGGAGATGCTCTTCTGCGGCGTGGCCGTCGGCCACGCCGACCCCGCCAACCCGGTGAACGGCCTGCGCAGCGACCGCATGCCGCTCGAGGAGTGGGCCACGTTCGTGCGCCGCTGATGGCGCGCTGGTGTGACGGATCACCACGTGACCGTCCACGCGGACCTGGGGTACGGTCACGGGCCTACCCGGAGTAACCCAGCGGAGGAACCACGTGAGCACCGAGCACCTCGACGTCCTGGTCGTCGGCGCCGGCCTGTCCGGCATCGGCGCAGGCCACCACCTGCAGGCCGAGTGCCCGTGGGCGAGCTACGCCATCTTCGAGGCCCGCGACGCCATCGGCGGCACGTGGGACCTGTTCCGCTACCCCGGCATCCGCTCGGACTCGGACATGTACACGCTCGGGTACTCCTTCCGGCCCTGGGTCGGCGACAAGGCGATCGCCGACGGCGCCTCGATCCTCGAGTACATCCGGGAGACCGCCCGGGTCGAGGGCATCGACCGCAAGATCCGCTTCAACCACCGGGTGGTCGCCGCCGACTGGTCGACCGAGGACGGGCACTGGCGCATCACCGCCGAGCGCAGCGACCCCGACCGCCCCGATGCGGCACCCGAGCGCATCGAGCTCACCGCCGGGTTCATCTTCTCCTGCAGCGGCTACTACCGCTACGACAAGGGCTACCAGCCCGACTTCCCCGGGATGGCCGACTTCGCCGGGCAGGTCGTCCACCCCCAGCACTGGCCGGCCGACCTCGACTACGCCGGCAAGCAGGTCGTGGTCATCGGCAGCGGTGCCACCGCAGTGACGCTCGTGCCGTCGATGGCCGACCGGGGCGACGGGTCCGGTGCCGCGCACGTGACGATGCTCCAGCGCTCGCCGTCCTACGTGGTCTCGATGCCGGCGAAGAACCCGTTGGCCAAGCTGCTCCAGCGGTACCTGCCCAGCCGGTACTCGGGGCCGATCGTGAAGTGGATCAACGCGCTCGGCTCGCAGGGCTTCTTCCAGCTGAGCCAGCGGTACCCCGGGGTCGTCAAGAAGCTGCTGCGCAAGCGGCTCGAGGGCCTGCTGCCCGAGGGCTACGACATCGACACCCACTTCACCCCCAGCTACGACCCGTGGGACCAGCGCGTGTGCCTGGTGCCCGACGGCGACCTGTTCCGGGCGATCGGCGACGGCAGCGTCTCGGTCGTCACCGACCACATCGACACCTTCACCGAGACCGGGATCCGCCTGCAGTCCGGCCGGGAGCTGGCCGCCGACATCATCGTCACCGCCACCGGCCTCGAGCTGCTGTTCATCGGGGGCATCGAGGCGAGCATCGACGGCGAGCCCATCAACGTGTCCAGCAGGCTCACCTACAAGGGCATGATGCTCGAGGGCGTGCCGAACCTGGCCCTCGCCATCGGGTACACGAACGCCTCGTGGACGCTGAAGTGCGACCTGACCTGCGACTACGTGACCCGCATGCTGAACCACATGCGCGCCACCGGCCTGCGCCAGGCCACGCCGGTCAACGCCGACGCCTCCGTGACCCCGGCCCCGCTGCTCGGGCTGTCGTCCGGCTACGTCCAGCGCTCCGCCGACCGGTTCCCCAAGCAGGGGTCCCGGATGCCCTGGCAGGTCCACCAGAGCTACCTGCGCGACTACCGGGCGCTGAAGCGCAGCGACGTGGTCGACGACGTCATGGTGTTCTCGAACCCGGCGCCCACCGCGACGAGCCGTCCCACCACGCTCGCCAGCTGAGGCGTCAGCAGGCGACACAGGGGGCGCTCGGCCCCGGATCCTGGAGCCGCCGCCCGGTCGCGCTGAGCGCGGCGCCCGCCGCGACCAGACCGTCGCCTGCTCGCCGGACCAACCCGCCGCGCCGGTGCGTCCGGCGTGGGGTCGCCTGGCGGCGGCGCTCGTCCAGGACCGCCCGGACCTGCAGGTCGTCGATGTAGGGGTGCATGGGTCCTCCTCGTTCTGCTGTGTCGCTCGCCATCATCCTCCGGTACGCTGCTGGGATCAACTGATCAACGGAAATGAGGATCGGTGGCCGTCTCCTTCACGTTCCCCTCCGCCCGTCCCATCGGGCTGGTGGACTTCGCCTGGTCGCCCATGTTCGAGGCGGCCCTCTCGCTCCGGGTCGTCGCCGAACCGAAGCGGGCACCGCTCCACCTGCCGTGGGTGCGGCGGTGCCGGGACCTGCCCGCCGACCTCCAGGACGAGATCCGGGCCCTGTTCCGGCCGTTCCACGGCACCTTCGTGCCCGGGATCTTCGAAGCCGCCCTCCAGGGCGACCACGCCACCTTCGCCGACGAGCTCGGGACGCTGGCCGCCCTTCCAGACGACACCGTCGCCCTCGAGCTGTCGTTCGCGTACGGCGGCATCGAGTGCACGACCTTCTTCGACGACGACGAGTTCGTCCTCGACGACCCCGACTACCGAGCGCGGGTCCTGCGGGGTGCTCCCGACGAGCACATGCGTGGCCTGGCCGAGCTCGCCTTCGACGACCCGGGTGCGCTGCGGGATCGCTACGTCCGACTCCTCGAGCGGTACTGGGAGGCGGCGTTCGATGACGAGTGGGAGCGGATCCTGCCCCGCATCGAGGCCGATGCCACGGCCGGCGCCCGCGCCCTGGTCACATCCGGCCTCGGCGGTCTCGTCAGGGAGCTGCTGCCCGAGGGGCGCTGGGATCCCGAGCGCAACGCGGTCATCGTCGACAAGGACTGGGAGCGCACGTGCGACGTCGGCGAGCGGGGCGGTCTGCTCTTCGTGCCCACGGTCTACGGCTGGCCCTGCGTCCTCATCGACGTGGCCGAGCCGTGGCCGGCCTCGGTCATCTTCCCCCTGCGCGACCTGCGCACCCCCGAGGTGCCCCACGCCAGCGACCACGAGGTCGTGGCCGGGCACCGCGCCCTCGGCGACGAGACCCGCCTGCAGATCACCCGGCTCGTGGCCGAGGATCCGCGGTCGACCAAGGAGCTGGCGGAGCTGCTGAGCCTCTCCGACTCGGCGATCTCCCGGCACCTGAAGATCCTGGAGGCCGCCGGGATCGTCACCAGCGCCCGCGACGGCTACTTCGTGCTCTACCGGCTGGTGCCAGAGCGCCTCGACGTGCTCAGCCGGGCGCTGCGCAGCACGCTCGGGCTGGCGGGCGCAGCGTCGGGCGACCTGCCGGCGCTGCCGGTGTCGGTGCCGCGGGCGCGCTGACGCCGTCGACCCTGCGGCCCGGCAGCTACAGCTGGGCCATGTTGTCGAAGCGGGTGAGGTGGTTGCGGAAGGCCAGGTTGACCTTGCCGGTGGGGCCGTTGCGGTGCTTGGCGATCAGGATCTCGGCCATGCCCCGATCGGCGGAGTCGGGGTTGTACACCTCGTCGCGGTACACGAACATCACGACGTCGGCGTCCTGCTCGAGCGAGCCGGACTCGCGCAGGTCCGACAGCATCGGGCGCTTGTCCTGACGGGACTCGAGCGTGCGGGACAGCTGCGACAGCGCCACGACCGGGCACTCGAGCTCGCGGGCGAGGATCTTGAGGCCACGGGACATCTCCGAGACCTCGACCTGGCGGGACTCGGCCCGGCCCCGGCCCTGCATCAGCTGCAGGTAGTCGATGACGACGAGCCCGAGGTCGCCGACCTGGGACTTGAGGCGGCGGGCCTTGGATCGGATCTCCATGACGGACACGTTGGGGTTGTCGTCGAGGTAGAGCCGGGCTTCGGCCAGGCGCGACACGCCGAGGGCGATGCGGTCCCACTCGGCGTCCTGGAGGCGGCCGTCGCGGACCTTGGTGGAGTCGATCTGGGCCTCGGCGCACAGCAGTCGCTGGGTGAGCTCGAGGTTGCCCATCTCGAGGCTGAAGAAGAGCACCGGCCGGCGCGACTGGAAGGCGGCGTTGGCGGTGAGGTTCAGGGCGAACGACGTCTTGCCCATGGCCGGGCGCCCGCCGAGGATGATGAGGGCGTTGGGCTGCAGCCCGGACAGGAGCCGGTCGAGGTCGACGAAGCCGGTGGGCAGGCCGGTGATGGCGTCGCCCCGCTCGACCAGGGCCTCGAGGCGGTCGAGCGTGTCTCCGAGGAGCGACTCGATGGGCACCATCGAGTCGGTGACCCGACGCTGGCCGAGCTCGTAGACGAGCGACTCGGCCTGGTCGACCGCCTTCTCCACGTCGTCGGGCACGTCGTAGCCCAGCTCGGCGATCTCGCCGCCCACGCCGATGAGCTTGCGGAGCACGGCGTGGTCGCTGATGATCCGGGCGTAGCGGGCGGCGTTGGACACCGCCGGGGCGGTGGACACGATCTCGGCCAGCAGGCCACGGCCGCCGATGGCCTCGAGCACCCCGGCCCGGGACAGCTCGTCGGCGACGGTGACGGGGTCGGCGGGCTCGCCGGCCGCGTCGAGGCTCAGGACGGCGTCGAAGATGTGGGCGTGGGCCGGCTTGTAGAAGTCCTCGGGCCGCAGCATCGACGAGGTGGCCGAGATGGCGTCCTTGGACAGCATCATCGCCCCGAGCAGGTTCTGCTCGGCGACCAGGTCGTTCGGCGGGACCCGACCGGCGCCACCGGGGCGGGCGCCTCCGCCGTTGGGGCGGGACGAGCCCTGCGGCGCCGTCAGCGACGCGTCGCTGCGTGTGGTCGTGTTCGGCAACGAGGGACCTTCCGTGACAGGGCGTCGGGCGGCGTTCACCGTCGCGCCATCCCCCTGTGGGTCGCTAGTGGTGTCCGCTGGGGAAAGGCCTGTGGATTCTGTGGAGGAGTGCAGGTCAGCGGGCGCGTCGAAGCAGAGGATTCGGGGTGCGGCCCCCCGGCCGCACCCCGAGCGGCGCTAGAGCGCCTCGACCTCGAGCGTGATGGGGAACTGCACCTCTTGGTGCAGCTTCGCCATCACGTAGTGCGTGCCGACCGTCTTGATCGGCTCGTCGATGATGATGATCTTCTTGTCCAGCTCGATCTCGGTCTGGGCCAGCACGGCCGCCGCGATCTCGCCTTCGTGGATGGCCCCGAAGAGGTGCCCCGTCTCGCCGGCCTTGGCCGTGAGGTGGATGGTCTTGGGGACGAGCGCGGTGGCGACCTCCTGGGCGGCCTCGATGGCCTTGGTGTCGCGCACCTCGCGGGCCTTGCGCATCTGCTCGGCCTGGGCCTCGGCGGAGGCCGTGGCCCGCATGGCGAGGCCCTTGGGGATGAGGTGGTTGCGGGCGAGGCCGTCGCTGACGTCGACCAGGTCGCCGCGCTTGCCGACCATGTCGACGTCGGTGCGCAGGATGATCCTCATGCCTCCACCTCCTCGTCCTCGCTGACCTCGTCGGTCACGTCGGCGTCGGTGGTCTCGTCCACGCCGTCGGTGTAGTCGTCGGCGTCCTCGCGACGCGGGCCACGGCGATCGTCGCCGCGGCCACGGCCGCCGCCACGCTGCTGGGTGACCCGGCTGGTGTAGGGCAGCAGGGCCATCTCGCGGGCGTTCTTGACGGCAGCGGCGATGTCGGCCTGCTGCTGGGTGTCGTTGCCGGTGACGCGACGGGCCCGGATCTTGGCCCGGTCGGACTGGAACCGGCGGAGCAGGTTCACGTCCTTGTAGTCGACGTAGGCGACCTTCTCGGAGACCAGGATGCTGACCCGCTTCTTCGAGCGGCGGGAGTTGTCCTTGTTCTTCGCGGTGGGGCGGGGGCGTGCAGCCATGGCTAGAAGGGCTCCTCGGCGTCGTCGTAGGAAGTGGGCTCGTCGCGGGGCGGCTCGTAGTTGCCGCCGCCGCCACCGGTGCTGCCGCCCGCGGGGCCGTCGCGGCGGATCTTCTCGATGCGGGCCGTGGCCCAGCGCAGCGAGGGGCCGACCTCGTCGGCCACGATCTCGACCTTGGACCGCTTGTCGCCGTCCTGGGTCTCCCACGAGCGCTGCTCGAGGCGGCCGGTGACGATGATGCGATCGCCCTTGGAGATGGACTCCGACACGTTGTCGGCGAGGTCGCGCCAGCAGACGACGTCGAAGAAGGAGGTCTCCTCCTGCCACTCGTTGTTCTGCATGTAGCGGCGGTTGACCGCGACGCCGAGCTGGGCGAGGGCGGTGCCGCTCGTCAGGTAGCGCAGCTCGGGATCGCGCGTGACGTTCCCGATGATGGTGATGGTGTTTCCGTTGGCCATTGGTGCCTCCTACTGGTCTGCCGCCGCGGACCCCATGAGGCCGCGGCGCTCGGCCTCGGCATCGGGGAGTCGGAGCAGCTTGTGGCGGACGATCTCGTCCGCGAGTCGCAGGGACCGCTCCACGCCGTCGAGCGCACCCGGCTCGGCGAGGATCTCGTAGACCACGTAGGACCCTTCGGTCTTGTGGTTGATCTCGTACGCGAACGTACGGCGACCCCAGAAGTCGGTGGTGGCGACCGTGCCGGCTTCGTTGCAACGGGACTCGATGGAGGTGACCTGGCTCTTGGCCTGGTCCTCGTCGAGATCACCGTCGATGATGACCATCAATTCATAGGCGCGCATGCCTACGGACACCTTCCTGTGGATCCGGCAGGGCCGGAGCCCCCGCGGCGCGGGAGCAGGACGGACAAGGGAATCGCACATCGTATCGACGGGGCCGGTCGTGGGCACATCCACGTCCCCCAGCATCCTCGAGGGGGGTGACAGGAACCCCGCGTCGGAGGGCTCAGGACGCGACGGCGCAGGCCTCGGTGCCGACCTGGAGGCGGGCGCCGGGCTCGAAGCGGGCCGCCAGCGGGTCGCCCTGGGTGACCTCGATGGCGAAGCGGTACGGGGCGGCCGCCGGGTAGCGCTCGCAGGCGGCCGGGTCCTCGGACTCGCAGGGCACCATGTCGCTGCGGGACACGAAGGCGCCATCGGCGTCCCACCACCCGATGGAGAGCGGCAGCAGGGTCCGGTACATGTAGAAGGCGCCGTCGGTGGGCTCCTCGGCGGTGAAGAGCATCCCGTCGTGGCCCTCGAGGTCGGTGACCTGCATCAGCCCGGTCGAGCGCTCCTCGATCGTGTCGGCGTGCAGGAGGCACAGCTCGAGCACCTCGCCGGAGGCGGCGACCAGCTGGGCGACCACGGTGCCGAAGCGCCCGGCGAGGGACCCCGGGTCCGGTTCGGTGGCGGCGGTGCTCGGGGCGGCGAGCTCGGGGTCGGCCGGCGAGTCGGCGCCCTCGGTGACGCAGGCCGCGACGCCGGCGACGAACGCGGCGGTGACCAGCCAGCGCAGGAGCCGGGCGCCCCGCACGTCGTCGACGGTGGGCAGCCACGAGGGTGCCCACGACGGGGGGTCGAGGAGGGGGTCGGGCACGGCGTCAGTGTGGCCGACGGGGCTGCGACGCAGCCGCGTCCAGAACGGGGTGGTCAGCTGCCGTAGAGGCCGAGGGTCTCGGCGGCCTCGGCCGAGAGGTGGTAGCTCTCGTCGTCGCTGGGGAAGGCGCCGGACCGGACGTCGGCGGCGAAGGCCGACAGCGCCTCGACCGAGGCTCCCCCGACGTCGGCGTAGCGGCGGACGAACTTCGGGGCCATGCGGTCCTCGATGCCGAGGACGTCGTGGAAGACGAGCACCTGGCCGTCGCAGTCGCGACCGGCCCCGATCCCGATGGTGGGCACGTCGACCGCGTCGGTGACCATGCGGGCGACGGCGTCCGGCACGCCCTCGAGGACGATCGCGAAGCAGCCGGCGGCGGCCAGGGCCTTGGCATCGGCGACCAGGGCCAGGGCGGCGTCGTGCTGCTTGCCCTGCACCTTGAACCCGCCCATCGCGTGCACCGACTGGGGCGTGAGGCCGATGTGGCCCATCACCGGGATCTCGGCGTCGAGGATGGCCTCGATCACCGGGAGGCGCTTGCGGCCACCCTCGAGCTTCACGGAGTGGGCGCCGGCGCGGATCAGTGCGGCGGCGTTGCGGACCGCCTCGTGGGTGTCGGTGTGGTAGCTCATCCACGGCAGGTCGGCGACGACCATCGGGAGGCGGCCCTCGGCGGTGGAGGCCTTGAGGCCACGGGCCACGGCGCCGGTGTGGTGGGCGATGTCGTCGACGGTGACCGACAGCGTGTCGTCGTACCCGAGCACGACCATGGCGAGGGAGTCCCCGACCAGGATCAGGTCGACGCCTGCGGCGTGGGCCACCTTGGCGCCGGGGGCGTCGTAGGCGGTGACCATCACGAGGGGCTGCGCCGGGGATCCGTCCGTCGTCTTGACGGCGCGGATGGCGGGCGCGTTCCAGGACGTGCGCATGTGGTTCTCCTCGGTCCCGTCCAGCGGCTGGGTGCCTGCCGGCGGTCCCCCGAGTGTACGACGCCGGCGGGTGGTTGGCCACCCGCCGACGTCGTCCTCCGCGAGCGCTACCCGTCGGTGGTCGTGGTGGTGCCGCCTGCGCCGCCGGCCTGCACGACGTCCCACATGTCGTAGGCGACCGCGTGGGGCGGCCCGCCCGTGCGGTCCTGGATGAAGCACACCAGCACGTAGGTGTTGCCCTCGACGATGTCGGCCTCGAAGGTGCCGCTGGCGCCGTCGGGCCCGAAGACGCCGCCGCCACCGAAGTCGAAGTTGACCTGATCCATGTCGAGGTCCTCGGCGCCCTCGATGGCCGACGGGTCGCCCTCGCTCTCGAGGATGGCGGGGAAGGCCTCCTCGACCGCGGCCGGGTCGTTGGTGCCGAAGTCCATGACCACGGCGTGGTGGAACTGCTGGGGTCCCTCGTTGCGGAAGTTGATGGTGCCGGGCCCGTCGAGGGTGGCCTCGAACTGGTAGTCGGAGGCCACGATCTCGCCGTCGGCCTCGGGCAGCTCGGCCGCGTCGTCGCCGGCGGTCACCTCGAGCAGGGCGGTCATGATCGGCGGAGCGCCCTCGCCGGAGTCCTCGCCGGAGCCGGCGTCGGTCTCCTCCTCCGTCGCGGTCTCGGTCTCGGTCTCGGCGTCGTCCTCGGCGGCGACGGCCGTGAGGGTGCCCGTGGGCTGGCCGGCGGCGGCGCCCTGCTCCTCGCCCTCGACGGCCGTGGTCGTGGTGGAGGTCGTCGTGTCGGTGCCGTCGGTCGAGGAGGTGGACCCGTCCTCGTCGGCAGGGACCGTGGTCTCGGTGCTGGGTTCGGTCTCGGTCTCGGTCTCGGTGGCCGTCTCGGTCTCGGTCTCGGTCTCGGCGTCCTCGCCCTCGTCCTCGGCGCCCTCCTCGGAGGGGGTCTCGAACCACACGATGTGCTCGCCCTCGCGCAGCACGACGGTGGACGTCTCGGTCTCGCCCGCGCCGGCGCCCACGCCGACGTTGGACTCGAAGAACTCCGGGAACTCCCCGCCCTCGAACAGCGGGGCCAGCCCCTCGACGAACTCGTCCTCGGTGGTGCCGGCGTCGACCCGGGTGATGTCGAGGCTGGCGAAGTCGTCGGTCTCGTTCACGAGGGTGATCTCGACCAGGCCGGCGGCGAGCTCGCCGGGCATGCCCTCGAAGCCGTCGCCCGTGAGCGTGACCTCGATCGCCGTGGGACCCTCCGCCGCCGTCGTCGTGGTGACGGCCGCATCGCTGTCGACGTCGTCGTCGTCCCCGCACGCTGTCGCGGCGATCAGCAGGGAGGCGCACACCGCCGCCCCGAGGTACCGGTGGGTTCGCATGCTGTTCCTCCATGTGCCGGACGCGGCCCCCACGCCGCGCTCGACCGGACGTTACGCCGCGTCACCCCCGGACGGGGGCGATTCGTCGGGATCGGCCCGACCGCGCCGGCCGGTAGCGTGCCGGCCATGGCCACCGGGACCTGTGACAGCTGCGGCAGCGAAGAGGACGTGACCGAGGTGCGGCGGGTCTACGTGACGCCGGAGGACTGGGACACCGAGGGCAAGGCCGAGCCCCAGGCCGGCACCGAGCACTGGTGCTACGCCTGCCGGGCCCACTACCCGCACCAGGACGTCTGACCCCGGCACCGCCTGCGATCAGTCGTCGATGATGCCCTCGCCCGGGCGGGTCGTCGTGGTGGACGAGGGCGGCGGGGCGGTGGTGGTCGGGGCCGCCGTGGTGGTGGTCGACGCAGGAGAGGTCGTGGTGCTGCGCGCCTCGGTGGTGGTCGTCGACCCGTCCCCCTCGTCCTCGGTCGTGGTGGTCTCGTCCCCGCTCGTGGTGGTGGTCGTGGCCCGGCAGTCGTCCTCGTCGGGGTCCTCGCCCTCCTCGCACGCGGGCACGGTGGCCCGGGTCTCGGTCGTGGTGCTCAGGTCGGGGTTGAGCGGCTCGCCCGTGAAGCTCGGCTTCGGGAAGTCGCCGTGGTCCTCGTCGCCGACCGCGGCCTGCATGTACCGACGCCAGATCTCGGCCGGGAAGGAGCCGCCGGTGACGTCGCGCCCGCGGACGTCCTCCATGAAGCGGGGCTGGCCCTGCTCGTCCACGTCGGGGTACCCCATCCACACCGCGGTGGTGAGCTGCGGCGTGTACCCGACGAACCAGGCGTCGCGGTAGTCCTGGGTCGTGCCGGTCTTGCCGGCCACGGGGAAGCCCGGGTCCGCTGCGGTGCCCGTGCCGCTGAGCACGACCTGGCGCAGCGCCCACGACACCTGGGCGGCCGTGGTCTCCGACACCGCCCGCTGCGGCGTGGAGGTGTTGGTCGACAGCACCTCGACCTCACCGTCGACGACGCGCTCGACCTTGGTGATCACGATCGGCTCGATGGCCTCCCCGTCCCGGGCGAAGGTGGAGTAGGCGTTGGCCATGTCGAGCACCGAGACCTCGCCGGCGCCGAGCACGAGGGAGTTCACGGCCGGCAGCTCGGTGCCCACGCCGATCTTCCTGGCGACGTCGACCACGTTGCCGGGCCCGACCTCGAGCATCAGGTCGGCGTACACGGTGTTGGAGGAGACCTTGGTGGCCTCGACCAGGTCGATCACGGTGTTGTTGCCGCGGGCGTAGTTGGTGACCTCCCAGTCCTCGCCGGCGTTGGCGTCGGGGAAGGTGCGCTCGTACTCGTTCTCGAACCGGGAGCTCAGGGACACGCCCCGCTCGAGGGCGGTGGCCAGCACCACCGGCTTGAAGGCCGACCCCGGTTGGCGGCCGGAACCACCCGCGGCGGCGCCGAGGGCGAGGTTGACCTCGGAGGCGTCGAAGTCTCGCCCGCCGATCATCGCCACGACCCGGCCCACGTCGTCGACGGACACCAGCGCGCCCGCCGGATCGTCGGGCTGGTCGAGGGTCTCCCACACCGAGCGGGCCGCCTCGGTCTGCAGCTGGAGGTCGATGGCGGTGTACACCCGCAGCCCGCCGCCGTTGACCACCGCGGCGCCGTACTCCTCGTACAGCAGCCGACGGACGTACTCGACGTAGTAGGTGGCGCCGACGTCGGCGCCGCGGATCATCGACACGCCGTCGCGGGGTGCCCGCGCCTGGACCATGTCGACGATGGGGACGGCGGCGGCCTCGGCCTCCTCGGCCGCGGTGATGGCGCCGGTGCGGACCATGCCGCCGAGCACCGAGTCGCGCCGGAAGGTGGCCCGCTCCGGGTCGATGGTGGCGTCGGCCGTCTCCGGCGCCCGCACCAGCCCGGCCAGGTAGGCCGCCTGGGGCAGGCTCACGTCGCGGATGGACAGGCCGAAGTAGGCGCGCGAGGCGGCCTCGGCGCCGTAGGCGCCGCGACCGAAGTACACGGTGTTCAGGTACCGCTCGAGGATCTCCTGCTTGGACAGGTCGCGCTCGATCTTGACGGCGAGCACGGCCTCCTTGAGCTTGCGGGTGATCGTCCGCTCCGAGGAGAGGAAGGCGTTCTTCGCGTACTGCTGGGTGATGGTGGAGCCGCCCTGCTGGACCCCGTCGCCCTTGAAGTCGCGGTAGATCGCCCGGGCGATGCCGACCGGGTCGATGCCGGAGTGGGAGAAGAACTGGCGGTCCTCGGCGGCCAGCACGGCGTCGATGAAGACCTGGGGCATCTCCTCGAGGGGCACCGACACGCGGTCCTCCTCGCCGGAGAGCTTGGCCATGGCGTTGTCCGCCCCGCAGCCGTCGGTGACATCGGCGGCGCAGACGAAGGTGGACTGCAGGAGCGGATCGGCGTCGGGCACGTCGACCTGGGCGAGCACGAAGCCGGCTCCCGCGATGCTGCCGACGAAGAGGAGCGCGCCGAGGAACAGGCTGCGCCGGAACCGCCAGAGGAAGCTACGGCGCGTGGGCGCCGGCTTGCCCTTGGCCGGCTTCCGGGAGGGGCTCGAGGTGGGCGGTGCCATGGGTCGGTCCCGCGGACGGGCGGCGACTGAGCGTACCGCTGCGCACCAGCAGATCCCGCCACGCTGGGGTCCCGAGGACGAGGGCGGGGAGCGCTACCGCCGCTGCGACGACCAGGGCGGTGCGGTGCCCGGGCAGGTCGACGCCGGCCCAACCCCACAGCGGCACGACCGCGAAGGCCACGGCCAGGACGGCCAGCGGATCGAGCCGCGCCGGGCGGCCGACCGGCGCCAAGGGCCCGATGGTGGCGGCGGCAACGACGGCGAGCGCGCCGGCGCCGACCGCGGCGTGCTCGGCGGACTCGGCCAGCCCCGCCGACCCGATGGCGGC
>JAKFET010000080.1:0-38741 GCA_036675575.1 Acidimicrobiaceae bacterium | reverse complement strand
CGCGTCCAGGAGGTTCCACTCGATGCCGAGGTGCCCGAACAGGGCGGTGGCGGCCCGGAACGAGAGGCGCTGGGAGCGTCCGGTGGTGTGCGCCCGCGGCGGGCCGATGTGGGCACCGACGACCTCGGGCGGCAACAGGTGCGAGAACCCACGCTGGATCACCTGGCGCTCCAGCGCGTCGTTGCAGTCCGAGGCCCAGACCCGGCAGGTGCGCTGCAGGATCGCCAGGTCGGCCCGCCCGCCTCCCGAGGCGCAGGACTCGATCTCGACGTGCGGGTGGGCGGATCGCAGGGCATCGAGCAGGCGGTACAGGGCCACGACCTGCGCGTGGGCGCCGGCGCCGGCGAGGTCGCGGTTCATGTCCCACTTCACGTAGGCGATCTCGTGGTCGGCGAGCAGCCGGTGGAGCGCGTCGTGGACGTGGGCCCAGCACTCGCCGATGGACAGGTCGAGCACCAGCTGGTTCCGGCCGAGGACCCCGGGATCGCCGAGCACCCAGTCGGGATGGGCGCGGTACAGGTCGCTGTCGGGGTTCACCATCTCGGGCTCGACCCAGATGCCGAACTCCATGCCGAGGGCGCGGACGTGGTCGACGAGCGGCGCCAGCCCGTCGGGGTGGGCGTCCGGGGACACCCACCAGTCGCCGAGTCCGGCGGTGTCGTCGCGGCGGCCCCCGAACCAGCCGTCGTCCAGGACGAAGCGCTCGACGCCCACGGACGCGGCGCGGTCGGCCAGGGCGCGCAGCACCCCGGCGTCGTGATCGAAGTAGACGGCCTCCCACGTGTTGAGGGTGACCGGGCGGGGGCGGGACGGCAAGTGGCGTCGGACCTCGGCGTGGAACCCGGCGCCGGCGGCGACGCGCCCGTCGCCCCACACGGCGTGCACGACGGGACCGTCGTGCGTCTCGCCCGGGCGCAGCACGACCTCGCCCGGCAGCAGCAGCTCCCCGACGTGGACCGCCCGGCGGCCTTCGCTGCGCTGCTCGAGCACGATCTCGGCGTTGCCGCTCCAGGCCAGGTGGACGCCGTGGACGGGGCCGGCGGCCTCTCCGAACCCGTGGCGGCCGACGAACGCGACGGGCACGTGGTCGTGCGACGTCCGGCCCCGGCGGTTCTCGAGCAGGAGGCTCCCCGACGCCCACGGCCGGCGCACGGGGGTCATCTCCGCGCACCAGCGCCCGTCGAAGGCGAGCACCTCGTCGGCATCGGCGGGCAGGGGAAGGGTCACGGCCAGCCGCTGCAGCAGGTACGGGGCCGCTCCCGTGTTCGTGACGGAGACCGAGACGGCGAGGGTGGGTCCGAGCGCCAGCGAGCCCTCGAGGCGCAGTCCGGCACCGTCGTCGGCGGCGGCGAAGCGCACCGAGCCGTCCCCGAGCCTGAACGAGACGGCGGTGAAGCGGGGGTGGGCCCCGGTGCCATCGGGGCGGCAGCCGGCCAGACCGGGCCGCCCGGCATCTCCCGGGGTCACCGACACGACGGAGAGGGGGACGTCGACATCGAGCGTGGACGGCGGCAGCGGGCGGTCGCCGAGCGCAGCGGCTCCTGGTGGGACAGGCCCGGGATCGGGACCCCAGTGCACGATCGCCGGCACGCCGGCGGTGTCGTCGAGGACGACGGTGAGCCGGTCGGACCGGAGCCGGTGGAGCGCCACGCCCGCACGCTGCCACGCCGGGGCGATCGGGGAACGCTCCGAGGTCTCCGGTAGCCTTGGCGGACCGTGTCCGCCGCGCCCCCGATCCCCTCCGCCACAGCCAACGCGGGGTCTTCCAGCGTCTGGAGGGCCCTCGAGCCGCACCTGCCGAAGGTGGCCAAGCCGGCGCGGTACATCGGCCTGGAGGACGGCGCACCGGCATCCGAGCGGGCGCCGCACAAGGTCGGTTGGCTCCTCTGCTACCCGGACACCTACGAGATCGGCCTGCCCAACCAGGGCCTGCAGATCCTGCGCGAGATCGTCAACGAGCGCGACGACGCCTATGCAGAGCGGGGCTACGCCGTCTGGAGCGACCTCGAGGCCATCATGCGCCGCGAGCGCATCCCGTTCTTCTCGGTCGAGACCCACACCAGCGCCGCCGAGTTCGACGCCATCGCCTTCAACCTCTCGGCGGAGCTCACCTACACCAACGTCTTGAACTGCGTGGACCTGGCCGGCGTGCCGGTCCGCAGCGACGAGCGCGACGAGACCCACCCCCTCGTCGTCGTCGGCGGCCACTGCACCTACAACCCGGAGCCCCTCGCCGACTTCGTCGACCTCGTCGTGCTCGGCGACGGCGAAGAGGTCATCGGCGAGATCACCGACGTGCTCCGCGAGTGGCGGGCCGAGGGCAAGCGCCCCGGCTCCCGCCCCAACGTCCTGCGCGCCCTGGCCCGGGTCGAGGGCGTGTACGTGCCCTCGCTGTACGACGTGGCCTACGACGGGCCGTTCCTGGCCGCCGTGACCCCCCGGTTCCCCGACGTGCCCGAGCAGGTCGAGAAGCGCACCGTCGCCGACCTGGGGGAGTGGCCCTACCCCAAGCAGCAGCTGGTGCCGCTCACCGAGGTCGTGCACGACCGGCTCAACGTCGAGGTCTTCCGGGGCTGCACGCGCGGCTGCCGGTTCTGCCAGGCCGGCATGATCACCCGCCCGGTCCGGGAGCGCCCGGCCGAGCAGGTCCGGTCGATGATCGAGGGCGGCCTGGCCCGCACCGGCTACGACGAGGTCACCCTCACCAGCCTCTCCACCGCTGACTTCTCCGGCATCGAGCAGACCGTCGACGACGTGATGAACATCGACACCGGCAGCGCCCAGCCCATCACGCTCGGGCTGCCGTCGCTGCGGGTCGACGCCTTCACGGTCGGGCTCGCCAACAAGATCCAGAACGCCCGTCGCACCGGCCTCACGTTCGCCCCCGAGGCGGGCACCTGGCGGATGCGCCAGGTCATCAACAAGCTCATCCGCGAAGAGGATCTCTACGGCGCCGTCGGCTCGGCGTACTCCCAGGGCTGGCGCCGCATGAAGCTGTACTTCCTCACCGGCCTTCCCAGCGAGACCGACGAGGACACCCTGGGCATCGCCGAGCTGGCCAAGAACTGCGTCGCCCTGGGGCGCGAGCACCACAAGAACCCGAGCGTGACCGTGAGCGTCGGCGGCTTCGTGCCGAAGCCCTTCACCCCGTTCCAGTGGTTCGGCCAGAACACCGAGGACGAGCTGCGCCGCAAGATCAACCTGCTCAAGGACACCACCCGCAAGATGGGCGGCGTCCAGCTCAAGTGGCACGATCCCCGGGCCTCGGTCATCGAGGGCCTGCTGTCGCGCGGCGACCGCCGGCTGGGCCGGGTCCTCGAGCTGGTCTGGCGCCGCGGCGGCGTCTTCCAGGAGTGGGGCGAGCACTTCGACGAGCGGCTCTGGCTCGACGCCATGGCCGAGTGCGGGCTCGACCCCGACTGGTACATCCACCGGCACCGCACCGAGGACGAGGTCCTGCCGTGGGACCACCTCTCGGCCGGCCTGCACAAGGACTTCCTGTGGATGGACTGGCAGGACGCGCTGGCCGAGGTCGGCCTGCCCGACTGCCGCTGGACCCCCTGCTACGACTGCGGTGCCTGCACCGGCTACTCGATCGAGCACATCGTCGCCTCGGCCACCCCGCCCGCCGGCGGGAGCCAGGGCACCGGGGTCGACCTGAGCGCCGGGCACAGCGTGCCGGTGTCGCTCACCCCCCGCATCCCGCAAGGGGCCAAGCCATGACCCCGCCCCGGACCGAGCGGGTCCGCATCCGCTACGAGAAGTTCGGTCGCATCCGCTTCACCTCCCACCGCGACGTGGCCCGGGTCTGGGAGCGCAGCCTGCGCCGGAGCCGGCTCCCGGTGTCCTACAGCGAGGGCTTCTCGCCCCGCCCCCGGCTCCGCTTCGGCCTCGCCCTGGCCACCGCCCACGAGTCCTGCGGCGAGTACCTCGACGTCGACCTCGAACCCGGCGCCGTGTCGTCGGGCCTCGTCGACATCGACGAGCTCGCCTCCCTCGTGAACCCGACGTTGCCGCCCGGCATGACCATCCAGGCGGTCGCACACGTCGAACCCGGCGCGCCGAGCCTCCAGGAGTCCGTCGACTCCTGCACGTGGCTCGTCGACGTGCCACAGCTGACCGTGGGGGAGGCGCACGACCTGGTCGAGCGCGCCCTCGCTGCAGACGAGCTCCCGGTCACCCGCGAACGCAAGGGCAAGTCGGTCACCGACGACATCCGCCCGAACGTGCTCGCCCTCCGGGTCGCCGACCCCGACGAGCGCCCGCCCGCTGCCGACTGGCAGCCGGCCGGCGCCCTGCTCCGGGCCGAGCTCGGCACGCACCCGCGTGCCTGCCGGCCCGCCGAGCTGCTCGCCGGGGTCGACCCGACCCTCGAGGAGGGCCGGGTGGTCCGGATCCACCAATGGACGAAGGTCGACGGCGTCCGGTGCGAACCCGTCCCCCTGGAGGCACTGCCTCCGGAGGGCGCAGGGATCGCCCGGCTGTCGACCGCGCACGCGATCGAGCGTGCGTCATGAGAAGGGAACTCCACCATGTCCGACACCCAGCACGGGTCGTCGACGTCGGACCCGCGCCCAGACGGCGCCGGGAAGGCTGCTGACGCCGCTGGCCGCACGGCCCCCGACGACGATGCGCGCAAGCCCAAGATCGGCGACACCCGCCCGCCCCTGCGCGCCGACGCGCGCACCGGAGACGACGGGTCCGAGGGCGGTGGCGACGGGCAGAAGCCCGGCCGCCGGCGCCGTCGACGGGGCGGCCGCAACCGCACCAAGGCCAAGGACGGCCAGACCCGTCCGGTCGAGCTCGACACCGGGTTCGACGCCGTCGAGCTCGACGACGCCCAGCTCGAGGCCCGGCGCGGCAAGCACCGCAACGGCAAGCCCGTCGGTCGCTACCTCATGGCCGTGCACCGCACCGAGCAGGCCACCCAGATCGCCGTGCTCGAGGGTCGCCAGCTGATCGAGCACTACGTGGCCCGCCCGGCCGACGACGTCTCCCAGATCCACGGGAACATCTACCTGGCCCGCGTGGCCAACGTCCTGCCGGGCATGGAGGCGGCGTTCGTCGACATCGGCACGCCGAAGAACGCCGTGCTCTACCGGGGCGACGTCACCTACGACGCCGACGACGTCGAGGGCGGCGGCAAGCCCAAGATCGAAGACGTCCTCAAGCCCAAGCAGACCATCGTGTGCCAGGTCACCAAGAACCCCATCGGGGTGAAGGGCGCCCGCCTCACCCAGGAGGTGAGCCTGCCCGGGCGCTTCGTCGTGCTGGTGCCCAACTCGACCACCTACGGGATCTCCAAGCGGCTCCCCGACGACGAGCGCAAGCGGCTCCGCAAGATCCTCGACGGCGTCAAGCCCGAGCAGCACGGCGTGATCGTGCGCACGGCGGCCGAGAGCGTCACCACGGAGGAGATCGAGAACGACGTCAAGCGCCTCGTGGCGCTCTGGGACAAGATCGAGGACCTGGCGAAGCGGTCGAACGCGCCGGCGCTGCTCTACCGCGAGCCCGACATGGCCGTCCGGGTCATCCGCGAGGAGTTCTCCAAGGACTACCGGGCGGTCGTCATCGACGACCCCGAGCTGTACAAGGAGGTCGACGAGTACGTCTCGGGCATCACGCCGGCGCTCGCCGACCGGGTGCAGCACTACGACCCGGAGGTCGAGGGCCTCCCGCTGTTCGAGCGCCACCACATCCACGAGCAGCTCCACCGCGCACTCGACCGCAAGGTGTGGCTGCCCTCGGGCGGCTCGCTCATCATCGAGCACACCGAGGCCCTCACCGTCATCGACGTGAACACGGGCAAGAACGTGGGCAAGGACTCCCTCGAGGACACCGTCTACGCCAACAACCTCGAGGCCGCGGAGGAGATCGCCCGCCAGCTCCGCCTGCGCGACATCGGCGGGATCATCGTCATCGACTTCATCGACATGGAGGTGAGGAAGAACCGCGACGACGTCAGCCGCGTGCTGCGCGAGGCGCTGGCCCGCGACAAGACCCGCACGCAGGTCTTCGACATCTCCGAGCTCGGGTTGGTCGAGATGACCCGCAAGCGCATCGGCGAGGGTCTCCTCGTCGGCTTCACGCAGGAGTGCGAGACCTGCAAGGGCCGAGGCGTCGTGTTCGACAAGGACCTGCTCGACACCTGACGGATCCCGGGTTGGAGACCGGGGCCGCCTGGCCGTACGATGTCGAACCCTATGTACGCAGTGATCGCCACCGGCGGAAAGCAGCACCGTGTCGCCGAAGGCGACGTCCTCGAGGTCGAGCGCCTCGGGGTCGAAGAGGGTGGCTCGGTCGACCTGCGACCCGTCCTCCTCGTCGACGGTGACACCGTCCTGTCCACCCCCGACGACCTCGGCGGCGTCTCCGTCACCGCGCGGGTGGTGGGCGACGCCAAGGGCCCCAAGATCAACGGCTTCGTCTACAAGAACAAGTCGAACAACCGGAAGCGGTGGGGTCACCGCCAGAAGTACACCCAGATCGAGATCACCGGCATCAGCCGCTGATCACAGAAGAGGTAGCTCGCCATGTCGAAGACCAAGGGCGGCGGTTCCACCCGGAACGGCCGTGACTCCGAATCCAAGCGCCTCGGCGTGAAGGCCTACGACGGCACCGTCGTGTCGGCCGGCTCGATCCTCGTCCGCCAGCGCGGCACCCGGTTCCACCCCGGCCTCAACGTCGGCAAGGGCGGCGACGACACGCTGTTCGCCACGAGCGACGGCACGGTCAAGTTCGGCTCCCGCCACGGGCGCAAGCTGGTCGACATCCTCCCGCTCGACTGACGTCCAGCGAGCAGCAGCACTCGACGACCCGGGCCCCCGCCCGGGTCGTGTCGCGCCCGGCCCCTGGTGCATCTGCACTACGTTCGGCGCCCATGCCAGGGATCGACGGGCCGGGCGGGCCCACGAACGTGACGGTCGTGGTCCTGGAGGACCACGAGATGGTCGCGGCCGCGCTCGAGACGGTGCTCGACCAGGACCCCCGCCTGCGGGTGGTCGGCACGACCAGCCGCATCGACGACGCGGTGCGCGTCGTCGGCGAGCGGTCCCCGACGGTGGTGGTCACCGACCTGCGCCTGGACGGCGTGGAGATCGCCACCCAGCTGCACCGCTTCACCGAGGCCAGCCCGGCCGTGCGCATCCTGGTCGTGACGGGCTGGGCCACGGAGCGCACCCTGTTCGAGTGCCTCGACAACGGCGCCCACGGCTTCATCGGCAAGGCCCAGGGCCTCGACGAGCTGGTGGATGCCGTGGTGCGCGTGGCAGCCGGCGAGACGGTCGTGGCGCCGCCGCTGCTGCCGGCGCTGGTGCGGCGCACCTCCCAGCGCGGCGGGCGCGACCGCACGAGCCTCACGCCGCGCGAGCTCGAGGTCCTGCGTCTGCTGGCCGAGGGCACCGGGACCCGGGAGATGGCCACGCACCTCGAGGTCAGCCCGAACACCATCCGCAACCACGTCCGGGCCGTGCTCGGCAAGCTCGGGGCCGGCTCCCGGCTCGAAGCGGTCACCATCGCCCGGCGCATGGACCTCATCGCCCCCCAGGAGCAGTAGGCCCAGAGCCTTGTGCGGACAGGTCACGTCCGCGCGCGACTGGGTCGGCGGCTTCGCCGCCACGGAGCACCGTGCTCCTGGGTCGCCTCGCCTCGCCTCGCCTCCGGCTCTGCTCCTGGGCCTCAGCCGTGCGTCGGGGCCTGGGTCTCCAGGCCGATCGGGAGGTCGTCCTCGTCCCAGCCCAGGTGCAGCAGGGCCCGCTCGTGGGCGAAGCGGTCCGTCATGCCGCCGACGAAGGAGACGGCCTCCCGCGCGACGTCGGTGCCGGCGTCGACGGTGCGCCCCTCCGCCACCAGGCGAGCGGGGTCGGCCCGGTACCAGTCGACCAGGGCCCGCAGCAGCCGCTCGACCACCACCGCCTGGCGCCGGGACTCGTCGCGCAGGTAGATCCGCTCGTAGTTGAACGTGCGGAAGGCGGTGAGCGCCTCGGCGTGGTCGCCGTCCATGCCCACGGTGCCCGAGGCCACGGTCGAGCGGACGAGGGCCTCGATGAAGGTGTGGAGCTGCTGGCGCCGGTCCCGGCCGCACCGCTCGGCGACGATCGCCGGCAGGTCGTCGGCTCGCACCACCCCGGCCAGCACGGCATCCTCGAAGTCGTGGCACAGGTAGGCGATGCGGTCGGCCCAGCTGACGACCTCGCCCTCCGGCGTCATCGGCGCCGGCCGTGACCACGAGTGGTTCCGGATGCCGTCGAGGGTCTCCGCGCACAGGTTGAGGGGGGTGAGCACCACGTCGGCACCCCAGGTGGCGTGGTCGTAGCCGCCGTCCACGAACGGCGCCAGGGCATCCTCGGAGGCGTGGCCGAAGGGGCCGTGTCCGCAGTCGTGGGCGAGGGCGATGGCCTCGGCCAGCACCACGTTGAGGCGACACGCCCGGGCCACCGACATGGCCACCTGCGCGACCTCGAGGGCGTGGGTGAGGCGGGTGCGCTGGTGGTCGTCGGGGAACACGAACACCTGCGTCTTGCCGGCGAGGCGCCGGAAGGCCGTGCCGTGGACGATCCGGTCGCGGTCACGCTCGAAGCAGGTCCGCCAGGGGTCGGGCTCCTCCTCGAGGGCCCGGTGACCGGCGCCCAGGGATCGGGTCGCGCCGGGCGCCAGGAGCTCGTCCTCGCGGGCCTCCCGCACCTCCCGGGTGGCGATCTCGACGTCCCCGACGTGGGCATGGGTGTCCGCGTGGGCGTGGCGGACCGGGCCGGCGCCGTGGCCGGCCATGGTGGCGGCCCACTCGCGCGCTCGGGGCGTCAGATCGGCGGGCTGCGGGTCGCTGACGTGGTCGGGGTCCGGTCGCTGGGCCACGATCCGAGTCTCCCATGTGCTCCGGACGGTCCTAGATTCCCCGCGGTGTCCCAGTTCGTCGACGAGTGCGGTCTCCACGTCAAGGGAGGCGACGGCGGTGCCGGTTCGGTGTCGTTCCGTCGTGAGGCGCACGTGCCGCGGGGTGGTCCCGACGGTGGCGACGGTGGCAGTGGCGGCGACGTCTGGCTCGTGGCCGACCACAACGTGGCGTCCCTGCTCGCCTTCCGGGACCATCCGTTCCGCCGCGGCGAGGACGGCACCCACGGGATGGGCAAGAAGCGCCACGGACGTCGCGGCGCCGACATCGAGGTGCCGGTGCCCGAGGGCACGGTCATCAAGGACCAGGAGGGCAAGGTCCTGGCCGACCTCGTCCACACCGGCGACCGGTTCCTCGCCGCCGAGGGCGGCATCGGCGGTCGGGGAAACGCCAAGTTCCTCTCCAACCGACGGCGCGCCCCGGGCTTCGCCGAGCAGGGCGAGGTCGGCGTCGAGCGCTGGCTGCGGATGGAGCTCAAGCTGCTGGCCGACGTCGCCCTGGTCGGGTTCCCGAGCGTCGGCAAGTCCACCCTCATCTCCGTGATCTCGGCGGCCAAGCCCAAGATCGCCGACTACCCGTTCACCACCCTCGAGCCGAACCTCGGTGTCGTGCGCACGGACGACGGCGTCGAGATCGTCGTGGCCGACCTCCCCGGCCTCATCGAGGGCGCGGCCGAGGGCAAGGGCCTCGGCCGGCAGTTCCTGCGCCACGTCGAGCGGGCCCGGGTCCTGGTCGTCATGCTCGACCTCGCGCCGAACGCCATGCACTCGCCCGACGAGCAGCGCAGCATCCTGCTGCGCGAGCTGGCCGACTACGACCCGGTGCTGCTCACCCGGCCCCGCATCGAGGTCGGCTCGCGCGCAGATCTCGACGACGGCACGTGGGAGTGGGAGGGCGACCGCGTCGCCGCCTTCACCCGCGAAGGCGTGGCCCAGCTCGTGGGCCGCATGGTGCAGACCGTCACCGATGCCCGCCAGGCCATGCCCGAGCGGGAGGCCTACGTCGTCCACCGCCTCGAGGGCGAGGGCTACCAGGTCGTCCGCGACGAGACCGGCACCGGCTGGGACGTCGTCGGCCGCGAGGCCATCCGCGCCGTGCGCCTGTCCGACCTCACCAACCCCGAGGCCCTCGACGAGGCCCACCGCCGGCTCAAGTCCCTCGGCATCGACCGCGCGCTGGCCCGCGCTGGAGCCAAGCCCGGCGACACCGTGCGCATCGGCAAGCTCGAGTTCGACTACGAGGTCGAGTGAGCGTGGGGGAGACCGGCCAGATCGTCGTGGCCAAGATCGGCTCGTCGTCGATCACCGGCGACGACGGCACCATCGACGAGGCGGCCATCGCCAAGTTCTGCCGCGAGGTCGCCCACCTGCGCGACGCCGGGCACCAGGTCGTGATGGTCACGTCCGGCGCCATCGCCGCAGGCCTCCCGGCGATGCACTTCGACGTCCGGCCCCGGGACGCCGTCACGCTCCAGGCCGTCTCCGCAGTCGGCCAGAGCCGCCTCATGGCCGTCTACGACCGGGAGCTGGCCGGCCACGGCCTCACCGCCGGCCAGGTGCTGCTCGCCCCGCTCGACTTCATGGTGCGCGAGCAGTACCTCCACGCCCGCTCCACGCTGGGCCGCCTCCTCGACCTCGGCGTGGTGCCGGTGGTCAACGAGAACGACGCCATCGCGGACGACGAGATCCGCTTCGGTGACAACGACCGCCTCGCCGCGCTGGTCGCCCACCTCATCCGGGCCGACCTGCTCGTGCTGCTGACGGACGCGCCGGGGCTCTTGACGGCCGATCCACGCTTCGACTCCACGGCGTCGCTCATCGAGGAGATCCTCGAGGTCGACCACTCCCTCGAGGCCCTGGCCGGCGGCGCAGGCAGCGACCGGGGCAGCGGCGGCATGGCCTCCAAGCTGGCGGCCGCGAAGATCGCGGCCTGGTCGGGCGTGCGGGCCGTCATCGCCCAGGCGTCGCGGGAGGACGTGCTGGCCCACGCCGTCGACCGCACCGCCGGCGTCGGAACCGTGGTGCAGCCCCGCAAGCAGCGCCTCCCGGCCCGCAAGCTCTGGATCGCCTTCGCCGTCGGCGCCGCCGGCACCATCGTCGTCGACGAGGGAGCCCGCCAGGCCCTGCTCGAGCGCGGCGTGTCCCTGCTGCCCGCCGGCGTCGTCGACGTCAAGGGCGGCTTCGACGTGGACGCCGCCGTGGAGATCGCCGGCCCGGACGGTCGGGCCTTCGCCAAGGGCCTCACCCGCTTCGACGCCGCCGGCCTCCGCGCCGTGCTCGGCACCCGCACCGACGCCCTCCCCGAGGGCGCCCCCCACGAGGTCGTCCACCGGGACGACCTCGTCGTGCTGCCCTAGTCGCCCAGCGCAACCCCACAGGAAACTGGCAGCCGAGGCGTCGCACACCGGCTTCGTGCGACGAATCGGCTGCCAGTTCCAAGAAGCGGTGCCGCCCGAGGGTGGGTGCCGCGTCGTCCAGTCGTGCCTAGGCGGTGCCGTCCGAGGGTTGGGTCTGGCCCTCCGCCTGCGTCTGGGGGCTGGACTCCTCGGCGAGGGCGCCGGGCGCCGCCTGGGTGTCGGGAGCGATGCCCAGCTGGGCCTTGATCTCGGCCAGTCGGCTGTTGGCCTCGACGTTCAGGGCTGCCTGCTCGACCTCGAGCATCCGACCCTCGACCGAGGAGCCCTGCAGCTCCTGCATGCCCTTGGCCTTGGCGTAGCGGGCCTCGACCTTGGCGCGGACCTCGTCGAGCGAGGGGACGTCCTCGCCGACGGTCATGGAGAGCTGGCTCATCGCCTTGTTCATCTCCTCCTGCATGTTGGCCTGGTCGATCTTGCCGAGGAGGGACTGTCGCTCCGAGAGCTTCTTCTGCAGCGCGGTGGCGTTCTGCTGGACGGCGATCTTGGCCTGGTCGGACGCCTCGGAGGCCTGGAAGTGCAGGGCCTTGAGGTCCTCGACCTCGGCCTCGAGGGCGATCATGCGGTTGGCGAAGGACTCGGCGGCCGACGTGTACTCGGTGGCCTTGTCGGTGTTGCCGGCCTTCTGGGCCTCGTCGGCCATCATCACGGCCTGGCGGGCGTTGGCCGAGACCTTCTCGAGGTCGGTCATGACCCGGTTCAGGCGCATCTCGGTCTGCTTCTGGTTGGCGATGACGTTCGCCGCCTGCTGGGTGAGGCGCTTGTGCTGCTCGTGGGCCTCCCGGATCGCCTGCTCCAGCTGCACCTTCGGGTCGGCGAGCTCGTTGAACGAGCTGTCCGATTTGGCAACGAAGTACTTCCACCAGCGCCTGAGGACCTTGAGCATGCCCGGATCGTAGACGGACTCGGCGTCGTCAGCGGCCGAGCATCGAGCGCAGCGGCAACCCCAGGACCGAGGTGAAGGCCAGGTACACGGCGCCGGCCACGCCGATGGACGCCCCGGCGGCCAGGACGGCCGGCAGGTCGCCGACGAACAGGTCCACGACCCGGCCGACGGCCGCCCCGGCGAGGGCGGCGGTGACGACGGCGCCGAGCGAGCCGCCGCCGAGGCCGACGGGCCCGATCCGCCAGCGCAGGGCCGCGCGCAGGAGGACGACCTCGACCCACGCACCGACCGCCGAGCCGAGGGCGATGCCCACGGCCCCGAGGTGCAGGAAGGCCGCGGACTCGGTGGCCGCGGTCTCGAGCTGGATCGAGGTGCCCACGAGCACGACCCGGTCGAACAGGAACATGACCGACAGGGCGATCACCGTCGAGGTCAGGACGCGCACCAGCGCGATGCGGGCCGGCGTCCGCGGGTCGTCGAGGGCGTACAGCGAGTTCTGCAGCAGCCGGGACCCGGTGGAGGCGAGCAGGCCGAGGGCGTAGGCGGCGAGCACCAGCCAGACGAGGCGGGTGTCCGACGCGTTGAACTCCCCTCGCTCGAAGAGGGCGGCCACGAGCGGCTCACCGAGGGCGACGTAGATGACGGCGGTGGGAGCGACGAAGAAGGCCACCCGCCGGAGGCCGCCCTCGACCCGCCCCGCCAGCTGCGCCCGCTGCTCCGGGCGGAGCCGGGAGAGCTCGGGCAGCTCGGATGCGGCGATGCTCATGCCGAAGAGCGAGACCGGCAGCAGGTACAGCACCTGGGCGTAGGTGCCGGCGGCGACGGCTCCGGTGACCAGGAGGCTGGCGAGGACGAGGTCGAGGTAGCCGGAGATCTGCACGACGCCCCGACCGAACACCACCGGCCCGAGGCGCCCGAGGGCGTCCCGCACCCCGTCCCGGGTCCGGTCGAGCGACAGGCGCAGCTCGGGCACGAGGGACCGCACCGTCGGCAGCTGGACGAGGAGCTGGGCCAGCCCGCCGATGACGACGCCCCACGCGAGGGCGTTGGCGAGGCTCGATGGCGTCGAGCCGCCGATCGCGACGACGGCGACCACGACGATCTGGGCGACGTTCCACAGGACGGGGGCGACGTAGGAGAGGAAGAACCGCCGGTGCGAGTTGAGGATGGCGAGGCACCAGGCCGACAGGACCAGCAGCCCGACGCCGGGGAACATGATCCGGACGAGGCTGACCGTCAGGTCGAGCTTCTCGGGGTCGTCCCGGAACCCCGGCGTCAGGACGATCGTGAGGGGGCGGGCGGCCACCATCCCGACGAGCACCAGCACCGACACCGCAGCCGCGAGCAGGCCGGCCACGGCGCCGGCCGTGCGGCCCGCCTCCTCCTCGTCGGTGTCCGAGAGCCGGGAGTACACCGGGATGAACGACGCCGACAGCACGCCCTCGCCGAGCAGGTTCTGGAGCAGGTTGGGGATGCGAAGCGCGGCCTTGAACGCGTCCGAGGCCAGGCCGACGCCGAGGAAGCCCGCCGTGACGATCTCCCGGACGAGGCCGGACAGGCGTGACAGCAGGATCCCGGCGGCGACGAGGGTCGCCGCCCGACCGGTGGCGCCGACCTCGGCGTCGCCTTCCATCCGCTCGAGCCGCTGGGCTCGCTGCCGGGGCCGGTCGCCGGCCTCGGTCTCGGTCTCCGTCACGTGGCCGATGCCTGGCCGGTGCCGGGGAGCTGGGGCCCGCTGGTCTCCTCGAGGGCGAGGCGCAGGGCCTCCATCTCCTGCACCAGGTCCTCGACGTCGGCGCCGACCGGGGCCAGCTCGGCGGCGTCGCCGATGCGCACGGAGAGCTCGGCGGCGCGGGCGACCGACTCGTCGAGGCGCGCGTCGAGCAGCCGGAGCTGGTCCCGCACGCCGGCGATGGTGCCGTCGAGGCGGTCGGCGGCGGCGATCTGTGAGCGGAGGGCCTCGGCGGTGCGCTCGGAGGCGGACCCGGCGGCCATCCCGTGGGACTGGAGGCGGGCGAGCTCCTGGCGGGCCTCGTCGGCGTCGATGCCTCGACGTGCCTCCACCAGCTGGGCGCCACGCCGGGCGATGCGCCAGGCCTCGTCGACGCCGTCGTCGATGCGCTCCCCGATGACCCGGAGGCGCTCCCGGATGGGCCCGGCCTCGGCCGCGGCGACGGCCTGCTCGTAGCGGACCTGGGCCTTGAGGGCCTCGACGACGGAGTGGCGCCAGGGCTCGGGCAGGGCGAAGGGGTCGATGCGCTCCCTCGCCGCGTTGCGGGGGACCGCGGCCAGGACCCGGAGCGCCCAGGCGGCGGCGCCGACCAGGGGCGCGGCCAGCAGCGGCAGCCCGGCCACGATGGCGACGCTCGCCCCGGCGCCGGCGAGCAGGATGCTCGAGGGGGCGAGCAGCGCCTGGGAGACGGGCCGCGTGAGGAATCGGTCCCGGAAGGACAGGTCGGCCATCGCGGAGGGAGGCTACCGACCGGCCTAGAAGTTGGAGATGACCGCGGTGAACACCTTGTCGATCGACCTCGGGTCGGACGCGTCGTAGACGGCGCCGCTGGAGGCCTCGGCGATCGAGCGGAGGATGGTGAGGTCGGCGTCGCCGCCGTACGCGATGGGGAACACCCGCACGGGGCGGCTGGCGGCGCCCTCGGAGCCCGATGCGAGGGCGGCGAGCAGGGCGTCGAGCTGCTGGCGGTCGTCGGCGGAGTCGCCGTCGTCGTTGCGCCCGTCGGTGAGCACGACCATCGCGTTGATGCGCGACGGGTCGTAGGAGCGGGCCAGCTCCTCGTAGGTCCGTTGGGTCACGTCGTAGAGCGGCGTGCCGTTCAGCGGGACGAGGTTGCGGATCTCGCCGGCCAGGCGCTCGCGCACGTCGCCGACCCGGCTCAGGGGCACCACGTCCACGAAGGTGGCCCCGCCGGGTCCGATGTCGTTGGTGAAGATGCGCAGGCCGACCTCGTCGTCGTCCTTGAACTGGTCCAGGGCCGAGACGGCGGCGGACTTGGCCAGGTCCAGCTTGGTGTCGGGGCCCTCCCCGCTCGCCGGCTCGCCCATCGACCCGGACACGTCGACGACGAGCGTCACCCGGGCGCCCTTGCGCTGGTCGGCCCACGCGTCGAGGACGGCGACGGTGACCTCGGGGGAGGGCACCTCGAGCAGCGTCTGGGGCTGGGTGGGGTCGACGCCGTTGGCCCGGTCGACCGGTGCGGTGACGCCCACGTCCGGGTTGCCGGGCCGGAAGCCGTACTGGAGCACGCGCTCCTGGTTCTCGGGTCGCTGGGCGAACTCGACGAAGCGGGCGGCCGCCGCCTTCTCGTCCTCGTCGACCCACTCGGCGTCGAGGACGATGAGCGGGTTGTCCGAGTAGAGCGTGCCCTCCTCGGGGTAGATGGCCACGAGCGGGACCCGAGGCGGGCGGGGCTGCTCGCCCTGCTGCAGGACGCCGTCGGGGTTGCCGGTGTTGTAGTCGATGACCGACTTCTCCTCGACCGCCGCGGCGGACGTGTAGGCGTAGGGGTTGCCGCGCTGGTCGGCGCGGTACCAGTTGTTCATGAAGGTCAGGGTCGTGTCGCCGTAGTGCACGACGGCCGTCTCCACGTCGGTGCCGAACTGGACGACCTCGGGCTTGCGCAGGTCCTCGGCCGAGAGGCCGTCGCGCTTGCCGGCGGCGGCGTAGGTCTGGGCGATGAGCGCGGAGAGGCCCGAGGTCGAGAAGTTGGGGTTGGTCTTGCCGAGCCGGAACGGACCCCACTCCGGGTGGCCGAACTCGGCCCAGCCCTGCTGCGAGCGGGCCAGGCCGAGCACGTCGGTCCAGCCGATGGGCTCGTCCGGCCACCCGAGGGCTTGCGCCATCGGCTCGGGCATGGCGATGACGAGGGGCGTGAGCATGAACGGGGTGGCGTCGTTGGCGATCGGTTCGCGGCCCGAGGCGCTGAAGCGCTGGTTCAGCACCGTCTTCCAGGCGGACGAGGCCGGCGACCAGATGACCGGCCGGGGCCCCTCGCTGGCCTCGTCCCACCCACCGTCGAGGAGCTGGGCGGCGCCGCCAGAGGCCTTGGACTGCACGGCGACGGCGACGCACGTCTCCTCGCCGTCGACCTGGGCGGTGGCCAGGTCGGAGCGGTTGAACTCGTCGGCCATGGCCGTGAGCAGCTCGATCTTCTCCGGCGAGACCGCAGCGTCGACGACGACGCAGCGGTCCCGGTCGACCTGCAGGTTGCCGTCGTCGTCGAAGGACAGGTCGCTCGCGTCGTCGGTGCACGCCGCCGTGAGCCCGGCCAGCACCACCATCGCCGCCAGTCGTCTGCCCGTCTGCCGCCTGCGCACGTGCGCTCCCTTCGGGTCCGGTGCCGCCGTGGTCACCGGTCCTGGGACCACAGCGTACGGATGGCGGCGAGCACGCCCCCGGACGGCAGCCCGGACGGTCCGTCGGCCGGCCGGTCCCACCCGGCCTCGAGCAGCGCGCCGGCCAGCGCTGCCCGCACGTCCCCGGAGACGTCGGTGCCCACCGGGACCACGAGGACGACGTCGGCTCGGGCCGCCGGCTGGAGCGTTCCCGGCCGGATCGTGCCGAAGGTGCTCGACAGGTTGGTGGCCCGCGCCGCGATGGTCCCGGCCGCGGTGACCTGCCCCGGGCCCTGCGAGCGCATCGACCGCAGCGGCTCGGCGGTCTGGCCGCCCGCCAGGGCGGTGGCCAGGGAGCGGAAGTCCCCCTGGTCGAAGTCGTTGGAGGCGAAGTCGGTGGCGCCCAGCAGGCCGGCGGCCTGCGAGGCGGCCACAACCAGTCCGGCGGCGCTGTCGACGTCGGGACCGGCCACCCGGACGCGATCGCCCGCCTGGAGGGCGCTGCCGGACTGCTCGGCGAGGCAGCGCCAGCCTGGTGCGGCCTCCAGTGGCTCCCCGCACCGCTCGGCCAGCTGCGCCGCCCGATCGGCCCACACGGCGACCACGACCTCGCTGGAGGCGAGCGGACCGCCGACGACCTCGAACAGCGGCTCCTCCCGGTTGCGCGTCCGCTCGTCCACCACGAGCGAGGCCCACGCCTCGGTGACCAGCCACGCCGCGCCGCCCAGATCGGCGGGATCATCGGCGGCGACCAGTGCATCCGCGGTCGTGCCGGCCGCCGGCGTCGCGGCGAGCGCCACGCCGGACGCCGAGCAGACCTCGGCCAGGTCGCCGGCACAGACGATGCCGGCCTGCTCTACGCCGCCACCCTCGACCACCGCCTCCTCGTCGCCGTCCATCGCGCCCCGGGCGTAGAGGGCGGCGGCGACCATGAGGGCCGCGAGGGCGAAGGCGCCGAGTCGCTTCACGCCGCCGACCCGTCGGCGGGGGAGCGGTCGGGGATGTCCGCGGCCTCGAGCGTGCGCAGCTGGTCGTCGGTGGGTTCCTCGATGGCCACGATCCGGGACGCCTGGCGGGCCACGGCCTCCTCGAACAGGTTGCGGGCGACGCGGCCGTTGCCGAAGCCCTTGTCGCGCGGCGTGCCGTCGAGGTGGGCCCGCACCTTCGCCCGGGACTCGTGGGTGGTCTCGTAGCCGCCCTGCTCGCAGCGCATGTCGAAGATCGCGAGCAGCTCGTCGGTGTCGTAGTCCGGGAAGTGGATCGTCTTCGGGAACCGGGAGCGCAGGCCGGGGTTCGCCGCGACGAGCTGGGCCATCTCATCGGGGTAGCCGGCCATGATCACGACGATGCGGTCGCGCCGGTCCTCGACCAGCTTCACGATGGTGTCGATGGCCTCGCGGCCGAAGTCGGTCTCGCTGCCGCGCACGAGGGCGTAGGCCTCGTCGATGAGCAGCACGCCCTCGTCGGCCTCGTCGAAGACGGCGGTGACCTTGGGCGCGGTCTGGCCGACGAACCCGGCGACGAGGCCGGCGCGGTCCACCTCGACCAGGTGCCCCTTCGCCACGACCCCGAGCGAGCGGTAGATCTCCGCCAGGAGGCGGGCGACGGTGGTCTTGCCGGTGCCCGGGTTCCCGGAGAAGACCAGGTGCCGGGACTGGTCCAGGACCGGGAGGCCGCGCTCGGCCCGGAGCAGCTGCACGCGCGTGAGGTCGGCGACCTTCTTCACCTCGGCCTTCACGGCGTCGAGGCCGATCAGCTCGTCCAGCTCGGCCAGGACCTCGTCCACCGGCCGGGCCGGGGGCAGCTCGGGCTCGGGTGCGATCGAGCCGATCGGGGTGCCCCCGCCGGCGACCGTGTGCGCGGCCTCCCGGCGGGCGACGCCCCGCACCTCGGCGATGCGGTCGAGGAGCCGGCCCCGGAAGCGCTCGATCGCGGCCAGCTCGACCGGTGCGGTGTGCTGGTCGATGCTGGCGACCGCGAACCCGATGGCGAGGGCCCGGTCGTAGTAGAGGCTGGCCAGGTCGGTGCCGTCCCGCGTGTCGGCGGTGAGCAGCACCTCGGCCAGCTCCGAAGGCTGCTCGAGGAAGCGGACCCGATCGGCGAGCAGCCGGGCGGAGCGCACGTCGGCGGGAGCGGACCGGGCGAGGCTGCCGCCGAAGCGAGGACCGAACGCGGCGATGAAGGACCACAGCTCGGGGTCGGTGTGCAGGCCGTCGGCGTCGATGAAGGCGGCGGCGAGGTTGTAGGCCTCGACCTGCACGTCGACCTCGATCCGGTCGCCGTCGACGCCCGTGACCGAGTCGGCCAGCTCCCGCACCCGCGGCGTGAGGGCGTCGCAGAAGGCGCGCACCGCATCGTCGAGCACCGGGTCGGGGAGCACCCGCCGAGTCTGCCCGCTCCCGGAGGGCCGCCCTAGGCTCGCGCCATGGTTGCACCCTCGGCCGACTCCCCGATGGCCCTGCTCGGCGCCCGCGCCAAGGCCGCCTCCCGCGTGCTGGCCACGGCGAGCACCGCGGCCAAGGACGCCGCGCTGCTCGCCGCCGCCGACCTGCTGGTCGCCCGCACGGCGGAGATCCTCGAGGCCAACGCAGCCGACGTCGCCCGCGAGGAGGATGCGGGCATGGCGCCGGCGCTGCTCGACCGCTTGCGCCTCACCGCGACCCGCGTCGAGGCCATGGCCGGCGGCCTCCGCCAGGTCGCCGCCCTGCCCGACCCCGTGGGCGAGGTGTCCGAGGGCTGGACCCGCCCGAACGGCCTGCGCATCAACCGGGTGCGGGTGCCGCTCGGCGTCGTGGCCATCATCTACGAGTCCCGGCCCAACGTCACGAGCGACGCCTTCGGGCTCTGCCTCAAGTCCGGCAACGCCGCCTTCCTGCGCGGCTCCTCGGCCGCCATCGAGTCGAACACCGCCATCGCCGCCGCCCTGCGGGAGGGCGTGGAGAAGGCCGGGCTGCCGGCCGACGCCCTGGTGCTGGTCGACGACGTCAGCCGCGAGGCAGCCGTCGAGTTCATGCAGCTGCGCGGCCTCGTCGACTGCCTGATCCCCCGGGGCGGTCGGTCGCTCATCCAGAGCATCCTCGACAACGCCACGGTGCCCTTCGTCATCGACGGCGACGGGAACTGCCACGTCTACGTCGACGCCGCCGCCGACCTCGACATGGCCATCGACATCATCGTGAACGCCAAGACCCAGCGTCCCGGCGTGTGCAACGCGGCCGAGAAGCTGCTGGTGCACGCCGACGTGGCCGACGCCTTCCTGCCGCGTGCCGCCGCTGCGCTCGAGGGCGTGGAGCTGGTGGGCGACGAGGCCGCTCGCCGCGTCCTGCCCGGCATGGGTGCGGCCACAGACGCCGATTGGGACACCGAGTTCCTCGACCTCAAGCTCGGCGTGTCCGTCGTGGCGTCCCTCGACGACGCCATCGAGCACATCGCGCGGCACGGCTCGGGGCACTCGGAGGCCATCGTCACGGCCGACCTCGTAGCCGCCGACCGCTTCACCACCGAGGTCGACGCCGCCGCCGTGGTGGTCAACGCATCGACCCGGTTCGTGGACGGCGAGGAGTTCGGCTTCGGGGCCGAGATCGGCATCTCCACCCAGAAGCTGCACGCACGCGGGCCCATGGGCCTGCGCCAGCTGACGACGGAGAAGTTCGTGGTGCGGGGCACCGGTCAGACCCGCGGCTGAACGGAGTTGACCGGTCGGTCAAGAGGGCCGGTAGGGTCGTGGGATGGCCGAACCGCGCTTCGATTCCGTCCCCGAGGTCCGCGAGGGCCTGAAGAAGGTCGACTACCTCTCCGACGAGGGGATCGCCGGCATCGTGTACCTGGCGGACCGGCTCCAGAAGCCGATCCTGGTCGAGGGCCCGGCCGGCACCGGCAAGACCCAGCTGGCCAAGTCCGTCGCCGAGATGATGGGCGCCCGGATGATCCGGCTGCAGTGCTACGAGGGCCTCGACGAGTCCAAGGCGCTCTACGAGTGGAACTACAAGAAGCAGCTGCTGCGCATCCAGGCCGCCGGCAAGGGCGACGACTCCGGCACCGACGAGTGGGACGAGCTGTCGGGCGACATCTTCTCCGACGAGTTCCTCCTCACCCGCCCGCTGCTCGAGGCCATCACGGCCGACGACCCCGTCGTGCTCCTGATCGACGAGGTCGACCGGGTCGAGGTCGAGACCGAGGCGCTGCTGCTCGAGATCCTCTCGGACTACACGGTCTCGATCCCCGAGCTCGGCACCATCGAGGCCAAGCAGATCCCGATGGTGTTCCTCACCTCGAACAACACCCGTGAGCTGTCCGAGGCCCTCAAGCGCCGGTGCCTCTACCTGCACGTCGACTACCCGGACCTCGAGCGCGAGAAGGAGATCGTGCTCACCAAGGTGCCGGACATCACCCAGTCGCTCGCCGACCAGGTGGCCCGCATCGTGCGCTCGATCCGCAACCTCGAGCTGAAGAAGAGCCCGTCGGTCTCCGAGACGCTCGACTGGGCCCGCACCCTGATGCTGCTCGGGGTCAACCAGATCGATGCCGAGACGGCCCGCAGCACCATCAACATCCTGCTGAAGTACCAGTCGGACATCGTCAAGGCGCTGCGCGAGCTCGAGGACACGAAGTCCGACATGGCCAAGGACACCGCACCGGCGGCCGCCGGATCGTGACCGACACCGACCCGGAGGTCGAGCTCGGCGCCGGCGAGGCGATCAGCGAGCTGCTGGCCGGGTTCATCCAGGAGCTCCGCGAGGCCGGCCTGCCGGTCAGCCTCACCGAGAACCTGGACGCCATGCAGGCGGTCAAGCACATCCCCCTCGAGGACCGCGAGGCGTTCAAGTACGCGCTCGCCGCCACGCTGGTGAAGAACAACTCGCACTGGCGCGCCTTCGAGACGGTCTTCGAGGTGTACTTCAGCTACCGGGGCCCCGAGTACGAGCTCGACCCCGACAGCGACCTCGCCGCCGCGATCGACGAGCTCATGGAGCAGCTCCAGGGCGATCAGGGCGAGGACGGCGACCAGTCGGGCGGGGGTGGCGCCATGGACGCCATGACGCCCGAGGAGATCGCCCAGATGCTGATGAAGGCGCTGCAGCAGGGCGACAACGGCATGATGCGCGCCGTCGCCCGCCAGTCGGTCAAGCGCTTCGCGGGCATGGAGCCGGGTCGGCCCGTCGGCGGCACCTACTACCTGTACCGCACGCTGCGGCACCTCGACCTCGACAACCTGCTCGAGCAGCTGATGGAGCAGGCGCGCCAGCAGAGCCCCGAGCCGCTCACGCAGCTCGAGGAGCGCCTCGAGCGCGACGAGTACGAGTCCCGCATCGAGAAGCTGAAGCAGGAGATCGAGTCCGAGATCCGCCGGCGCCTGGTCGCCGACCGGGGCGTGGAGGCCATGGCCCGCACGCTGCGCAAGCCGCTGCCCGAGGACATCGACTTCATGCACGCGTCGCGCGAGGAGATGGTGGTGCTGCGCAAGGCGCTGCAGCCCCTCGCCCGCAAGCTCGCCGTGCGCCTGGCCCGCAAGCGGCGCCACGGCCGCAAGGGCCCCCTCGACTTCCGCAGCACCATCCGCCACTCGCTGTCCTACGGCGGCGTGCCGGCCGAGCCCAAGTTCCGCTACCCCCGTCCGTCGAAGCCCGAGATCTTCGTGGTGGCGGACATCTCCGGGTCGGTGGCGTCCTTCGCCCGCTTCACCCTGCACCTCGTGTACGCCATCTCCGGGCAGTTCTCCAAGGTCCGGGCGTTCGTGTTCATCGACGGCATCGACGAGGTGACCCACCTGTTCGAGGGCGTCGAGGACATCACCGAAGCCGTCCACCGGGTCAACACCGAGGCCGACGTGGTGTGGGTCGACGGGCACTCCGACTACGGGCACGCGTTCGAGGTCTTCTGGAGCACGTACGGCAAGGACGTGGGCCCCAAGACCACGGTGCTCCTGCTCGGCGACGCGCGGAACAACTACCACGCGTCCCAGTCCTGGGTCGTCAAGGAGATGCAGCACCGGGCCCGCCACGTGTACTGGATGAACCCGGAGCCCAAGTCCTACTGGGACACGGGCGACTCCATCATCGGGGAGTACGCCGGGTACTGCGACGGCGTCTACGAGGTCCGGAACCTGCGCCAGCTGGAGCGCTTCGTCGACATCCTGGAGTAGTCGCCGGGTGTGACAGATCGCTCGCTGGGTCACGTGCCCTCGGGCAGGAGGTCGCTACCGTGGTGCAGAAGTGTGACGGAGCAGTCGCGTTCGTTACCCTTTCGCAACACACTCCAGACCGGTTCGCCCGATCTGGCCGCCCTGACCCCACCAGGACACCCCCACGCATGCTCCACCAACGCCTCCGCCGATCCATCGGTCCCGTCCTCGCGGCGCTCGGCCTCCTGGCCGGTTCGCTCGCAGCGACCCTGGCCGTGCCCGACGCCGCGCACGCCGACACCGCGTCCGAGCGGGCCGAGGTCCAGCGCAAGAAGGCCGCCGTCGCCGCCGAGATCGACACGCTGCGCGCCACCAACGCCCAGGTCGAGGCCGCGCTGAGCGCCCTCAACAGCAACGTCGCCACCCAGACCGCGGCCCTCCGCGACGCAGAGCGCCGCTCGGCCGAGGCCGATGCGGCCCTGGAACGGGCCACCCAGCTCGTCGTGGAGAAGCAGGCCGAGATCGCCGCCCTCGACGAGGCCGTCAAGGAGCTGGCGGTGGAGACCTTCATCCGTCCGCCCTCCTCGGCCAGCCTCGTCGACTCCCTCGAGTCCGAGACCATCGGCGAGGCCGAGCTGAAGCAGTCGCTTCTCGAGGCCAAGTCCTCCTCCCAGCTGGACGCCCTCGACCAGCTCGACCGGGCCCGCGAGGACCTCGAGATCGCCCAGGCCGCCGCCGAGGGCGCTGCCGCCGCCGCCGAGCGCGAGCAGGCCGCCGTCGACGCCCGCCTCGACCAGGTCACCGTCGCCCGCGACCAGCAGGCCAAGGTCGCGGCCGAGGTCGAGTCCCGCCTCGACCGCCAGCTGTCCGAAGCCGCCTTCCTCGCCGACCGCGACGCCGAGCTCTCGGCCCGCCTGCAGTCCGAGCAGGCCGCCCTGGCGAAGAAGCTCGCCTCCCAGCGGGCGTCGGCCTCCCGCAGCTCCGGTCCGGTCACGATCAGCATCACCGGCTCCGGGAGCATCGTCTCGGTCCGTGGCATCCAGATCCACGAGAGCATCGCCGAGAACCTCGCCGGGCTCCTGTCCGCCGCGGAGTCCGACGGCATCAGCCTCAGCGGCTACGGCTACCGGGACTCCTCCCGCCAGGTCGAGCTGCGCCGCCAGAACTGCGGCACCAGCAACTACGCCGTGTACCAGATGTCCCCGAGCCAGTGCAGCCCGCCCACCGCCCGGCCCGGCCAGTCGAACCACGAGCGGGGCCTCGCGGTCGACTTCACCTACGGCGGCAGCACGATCAAGAGCCGCTCGTCGCCGGCCTTCCAGTGGCTGTCCCGCAACGCCGCCCGCTACGGCTTCTACAACCTGCCGAGCGAGCCCTGGCACTGGTCCGTCAACGGCGACTGACCGAAACCGGCAGTGGAGTCGTCGCAGCGGGCTTCTGCGACGAATGCGCTGCCAGTTTCCCGTGTCGGAGCACACGAGGCCGCTGAAGACCTCGCCAGCGACGACCTAGCTGTGGAGGCGAACGTGCTCGGCCACGAGTGACGCCACCACGTCCGGCTGGGCCGCCGGCAGCCAGTGCCTGGCGGCGACCTCGACCCGGCGCAGGTCGGAGCAGTGCCGCCCGAGGTCGTCCAGCAGGGCCGTCGTGACGTAGCGGTCACCGGTGGCGACGATGAGCAGGACGGGCACGTCGGTGCGGCGCTCGTTCGGGCTCGCCAGGCGGGGGCGGACGTTGCGGCGGTACAGCTCGACGCCGTTGGCGCCGTCGCGGGGGAGCGACGGGCCGGGCTGGGCGTCGGGCCCGAGGCCCTCGACCGTGCGCAGGTAGCGGCGGAAGGGTCGCTCCGCGAACCGCCGCCAGCCGAACGGGGCGAGGCCCGGCAGCTGGAAGAACCCGACGTACCAGGAGTGCAGGCCCTGGCGGAGCAGCTCTCGCCGGCCGCCGCCCTCGCCGTTGCGGCGCGCCCGCAGCCAGTGGCCCACGTGGTCCAGGCTCGGCCCGGACATGGACGTGAACGACGCCAGGCGGTCGCCGAGCGCCCCGGTGCAGACCGGCTCCCAGGCCTGCACCGAGCCCCAGTCGTGGCCGACGACGTGCACGGGCCCGTCGGGGCAGGTGGCGTCGACGACGGCGACCAGGTCCTCGCTGAGCCGGGCCAGGTCGTATCCGGCACGGTCCGGCGGGACGTCGGAGGAGCCGGCGCCCCGCACGTCGTAGGTCACGACGTGGTGCGAGCCGGCCAGGGCGCCGACGACGCCGTCCCACACCCGGTGGGTGTCCGGGTAGCCGTGCACGAGCACGACCGTGGGGTCCGAGGGGTCGCCGTGCTCCCAGACGGCGAGCGAGAGGCCGTCGGCGGACGTGACGGTGCGGTGCTCGGTCATGGCCGGACCGTACCCACCGCCACGGACGGGTTCACCCGTGCAGGCCGCACTCCGTCTTGGACTTGCCCTTCCAGCGCCCGGCGCGGGCGTCCTCGCCCGGGGCGGTGGGCTCGGTGCAGGGCATGCAGCCGATCGAGCCGTACCCCTGGGACAGCAGCGGGTTGGTGGGCACGTCGTGGCGGGCGATGTACTCGTCCACGTCGGCGTCGGTCCACTGGGCGATGGGGTTGACCTTCACCAGGCCACGCAGGTCGCGACCCACCACGTGGGCGGTGGCGCGTGTGTCGGCCTCGGCCCGGCGGATGCCGCTCATCCAGGCCGCCTTGCCGGCGAGGGCCCGGTCGAGCTGTTGGACCTTGAGGGCCGAGCAGCAGTTGTCGGGGTCGATCTTCCAGAGCAGCTCGGTGTTGTCCGGCGCCGTCATGATCTTCATGTTCAGGCCGTACCGGCGCCGGACGGTCTCCACCGTGGCCAGCGTCTCGGGGAAGTGGTAGCCGGTGTCGATGAAGACCACCTCGATGGCCGGGTCGACCTTGACGGCGAGGTCGATCAGGACCGCGTCGTTCATGGACGCGGTGAGGCACAGGTGGGGACCGAAGGACTCCACGGCCCAGGCGATGATCTTGGAGGCGGGGGCGTGCTCCAGCTCGGCGTTGACCTCGACGAGCTCGTCGTCGGTGTAGGAGTGCCGCTGGCTGGGGAACGGGAGGGTGACGCTCATCGGGAGAGGGGGCTTCCGGTCGGGGGCGGGTGGAGGGGACGGGCGGTCGGCGCTCAGGTGGCGCACTCGGACTCGCCGATCTCCTTCACGTAGGGGCCGGTCTCGCCGTAGTCGACGTAGAAGTCGGGCGCTGCCTCGTACTCGGGGAACACGTCGAGGTCGGCGAGCTCGGACCCGACGGCCTTGGCGCCGCCGGCGCGGTCCATCCAGGCCCGGAAGTCCTCGCCTGCCTGGCGCTCGGCGGCGAAGCGCCGCACGACCCGCACGGCGGCCTCCGGGGCGTTCTTCGCCGGCAGGCGCAGCGCCTTCTCGCCGAAGTGGATCTGCTCCTCGCCGACGTAGCCGCCGAGCAGCATCTGGTACCCGGGGGCCGACCGGCCGTTGGCCCGGCGCTCGACGCCGTGGAAGCCGATGTCGGAGGTGTGGTGCTGGCCGCAGGAGTTGGTGCAGCCCGAGATGTTGGTGCGCAC
This sequence comes from Acidimicrobiaceae bacterium, assembly GCA_036675575.1. GTDB lineage: Bacteria > Actinomycetota > Acidimicrobiia > Acidimicrobiales > Salinilacustritrichaceae > Salinilacustrithrix. Next base: position 12,503 of record JAKFET010000080.1, on the reverse strand, counting down.
GCCGCCGACTTCGGCCAGGCCGGCCTCCTCGAGGGCCTCGCCGATGGCGCTGGCGAGGCCGCGCGACTGGGTCACGGCGAGGTTGCAGGTGTCGGCGCCGGGGCAGGCGACGACGTCGCGGGCCAGCTCGGCCCCCGGCTCGGCCATGCCGATGGCGGACAGGCGGTCGAACAGGATCGGCAGCTGCTCCTCCGACAGGCCCCGGTAGACCAGGTTCTGGCGGTTGGTGATGCGCACCTCGGCGTCGAGCTCGCGCTGGATGTTCGCGAGGGCCCGGAACTGCTCGGAGGTGACGTCGCCGAGGCGGGACCAGGCGTAGGCCGACACGGTGCCCTTGGCGTTGCCGCGGACGACGTTGGCGTCCTCCCAGGCCTCGTAGGCGCCACGACGGCGCAGCATGACGGGGGTGCCCTGGCCCATCGGGGTGGGGGCGGTGCCGGGGGCGACGCCTGCGGGGGAGTCGCCCCACTTCTCGACCAGCTCCGGCACGCCGCCCGGCCAGGACGAGGAGGCGACGAGGAAGGCGCGCTCCTTGAGGATGCGCTCCTGCAGCTCGTCCCAGCCCATGGTGTCGACGAGCCACTTCATGCGGGCCCGCAGCTTGTTGTCGCGGAAGCCGTGGTTGTTGAACACCCGCAGGATGGCCTCGATGGTCTCGAGCAGCCGGTGGCGGGGGGTGAACTCCTCGAGGGCGAGGGCCGGGTGCGGGTTGGCGCCCAGGCCGCCGGCGACGAACACGCGGAAGCCGGACTCGAGGGTGCCGTCCTCGTGCTGGTGCGTGACGGCGATGACGCCGACGTCGTTGAACATGGCCTGGCCGCAGTCGGTGGCGCAGCCGGAGAAGTTGATCTTGAACTTCCGGGGCAAACGCTGCACGAGCGGGTTGCGCAGGAAGTGCTGGTGGGTGGCCTGGGCCCAGGCGGAGATGTCGAGCACCTCGTGGGGGCAGGCGCCGGCGAGGTGGCAGCCCTGCACGTTGCGGTTGGTGTCGCCGCAGGCCTCGCGGCTCGTCATGCCGACGACGGCGAGGTCGCGCATCACGTCGGGGATCCGCTCGAGCGGGACGAAGTGGAACTGCACGTTCTGGCGGGTCGTGATGTGGCCCCAGCCCCGGCTGTAGGTGTCCGCGATGTGGGCCATCATGTCCAGCTGGGCCGGGTTGATCTTCCCGTAGGGGATCTTGACCCGGACCATCTGGTTGGTCCCGCCCTGGCGCTGGCCGTAGATGCCGTTCGTGAGGCGGAACACGCGGAAGGCGTCCTCGGCCAGGCTGCCGTCCAGGTAGGCGGCGAGCTGCGTCTCGAACTTGGCGATGTCGGCCGCCTGCTCGGGGTCGAGCACGATCTCGTGGCTCTGCATCGGAAGGGATCCCCTCGGTCTTCGCGAAACCTGACCGCTCCGGTCAGGTATTGCACGAGTGTGTCAAACCCGACCGGGTAGATCAACATTCCCTCGGACCGGGGAAAATCCCTTCCGATGTGCGGCCGCGCCGCCCGACAGGACGCCTAGCCGCGGAGCAGCTCGGCGACCCGGAAGGCGAGGTCGATCGACTGGCGCCCGTTCAGGCGGGGGTCGCACATCGTCTCGTAGCGGTTCCCGAGGTCGGCGTCGCCGATCTCCTCCGCGCCGCCGAGGCACTCGGTGACGTCGTCGCCGGTGAGCTCGATGTGGATGCCGCCGGGCCAGGTGCCCGCGTCGCGGTGGGCGGCGAAGAAGCCGGCGACCTCGCGCACGACGTCCTCGAAGTGGCGGGTCTTGCGGCCCGACGCCGACGTGAACGTGTTCCCGTGCATCGGGTCGCATGCCCAGACGACGGGGTGCGCGGCGTCGCGCACGGCCTCGAGCAGGGGCGGCAGCAGCTCGCCGATCTTGTCGGCGCCCATGCGGGAGATGAGCGTCAGCCGCCCGGGGATCCGGTCGGGGTTGAGCGCCTCGCAGAGCCCCAGCACCTCCTCGGGGGTCGCCGTGGGACCGACCTTGCACCCGAGCGGGTTGCGGACGCCGGCCAGGAACTCGACGTGGGCCCCGTCGAGCTGGCGGGTGCGCTCGCCGATCCAGAGCATGTGCGCGGAGCAGTCGTACCAGTCGTCGGTGAGGGAGTCCTTGCGGGTGAGGGCCTCCTCGTAGCCGAGCAGCAGGGCCTCGTGGGAGGTGAAGAAGTCGACCTCGTGGAGGTGCGGGGTGACCTCGGTGTCGATGCCGCACGCCTTCATGAACCGCAGCGTGCGATCGATGTCGTGGGCCAGGGCCTCGTAGCGCTCGCCCTCACGGGACGAGGCGACGAACTCCTGGTTCCACTGGTGGACCCGCCCGAGGTCGGCGAAGCCGCCCTTGGTGAAGGCGCGCAGCAGGTTCAGGGTGGAGCTGGACTGGTTGTAGGCCTGCAGCAGCCGGGCAGGGTCGGCCTGGCGCGACGCCGAGGTGAACCCGACGTCGTTCACGATGTGGCCCCGGAACGACGGGAGCTCGGTGCCCTCGATGGTCTCGGTGGCGCTGGACCGGGGCTTGGCGAACTGGCCGGCGATGCGCCCGACCTTCACCGTCGGCACGCCCGAGGAGTACGTCAGCACCACGGCCATCTGGAGGATGACCTTGAGCTTGTCCCGGATGGCGTCGGCGGAGAACGAGTCGAAGGACTCGGCGCAGTCGCCGGCCTGCAGCAGGAACGCCTCCCCGGCGGCCACCTGGGCCAGCTGGGCGGTGAGGTCGCGGACCTCCCCGGCGAACACGAGCGGGGGATAGGTGCCCAGCTCCTTCAGCACGGCCTCGAGCAGGCCGTCGTCGGGCCACTCGGGCTGCTGCGCGGCGGTCTTGGTCCGCCAGGAGGTCGGGGTCCACTGGGTCACGGGAGCAAGCCTCGCACGTCTCCGGGGATGGGCAAAAAGCAGTTCGGACCGCCGGGGGAAGCGGTCCGAACGCTGCAGATCGCGCAACCCGGCGGGAGGGGGGAGGGTGCCGGGGAGGGATCCGTCTGTGGTGGTGGGTGATCGTTCGCCCTCGGGGCGTCGAGTCCTGCCGAAGCGGTCAGGCCGCCCCGCGGGCGCCGGCTTCCTCCCGGACGGTGCCGACGGCACGCTTCACCAGGCGACGAGCGGCCTCGGCGGTGACGCCGAGCTCCTCGCCGACCTCGCGGTAGCTGCGGGTCCGGCCGTCGTTCAGGCCGAAGCGCTGCTCGACGGCGTACCGGGCCCGGGGCTCGAGCACGTCGAGCAGGCCGGTGACGAACTCGTCCTCGGCCGCCTTCAGCGTGAGCGACTCCGGGCCGGGCTTGTTGTCGGCCAGCAGGTCGATGAGCTCGGAGCCGTCGGCCTCGTCGCCGACCGTCCGGTCGAGCGACGTGGGGGTGGTGAGCCGGTGCAGGCGGGCGTGCTCGTCGTCGAGCTCGCCGCCCTCGCCGGAGGCGTGGCGCAGGGCGGCCCGCAGGCTGGCCGAGCGGTCGCCGGGGAGGCGGACCAGGCTGGCCTTCTGGTCGAGGGCACGACCGATGGCCTGGCGGATCCAGAACGTGGCGTAGGTGGAGAACTTGAAGCCCTTGCGCCAGTCGAACTTGTCGACGGCGTGCTCGAGGCCCAGGTTGCCCTCCTGGATCAGGTCGAGGAGCTCCATCGAGGGCGGCAGCGGGTAGCGCCGGGCGATGGAGACGACGAGGCGGAGGTTGGCCCGGATGAAGCGGTCCTTGGCGGCCGCGGCATCGGCGATGGCCCGACGCTCCTGGCGCGTCTTCTCGGCGCCGGCATCCAGGCGGTCCTGGGCCTCGCGGCCCTTCTCGATGATCTGGGAGAGCTCGCGCTCCTCCTCGGCGGTGAGGAGGGGCACCATCCCGATCTCGTTCAGATACTGTCCAACTGAGTCGCTCATGACACTCGTTCCAACGGCGGTTGCGGGTGGAGGATTCCGACCGGGCTCGTGACTCCAGTCACTGCGGGCTCGAGGGGGATTCGAACCGCGTCCTTCCTCGGTACCCAACGGACGTGACCGGGAGAACATTCCGGCGGCGCCGTTCAGCGGTAAACGGCGGTGCGGTTCGCCCCCCGAGTGTGGCTGTGCCGGCGGGCGCCCGGCGGTCGAATATCGTCGCCCGGGTGGTGACGGCGGCGCGGATCGGGGTGTTCGGGGGCACGTTCGACCCGCCTCACGTCGGCCACCTCGTCACCGCGGTCAACGTCCGCCACGCGCTCGCGCTCGACCGGGTGCTGCTGGTGGTGGCCAACCAGCCGTGGCAGAAGCTCGGCAGCCGGCCGATCACGCCCGCCCTCGACCGGCTGGCGATGGTGGAGGCGGCGGTGGGCGACGTCGCCGGACTGGAGGCCTGCGCCCTCGAGATCGAACGGGGCGGGCACAGCTACACCGCGGACACGCTGGCCGAGCTGGCGGCGCGCCAGCCCGGCGCCGAGCTGGTCCTGGTGCTCGGGGCCGACGCGGCCGCCGGGCTCACCACCTGGGAGCGGGTGGACGAGGTCCGGGCGCGGGCGTCGCTGGCGGTGGTCGAGCGACCCGGCGCGGGCGCACCCGACATCCCGGCCGGCTGGGCGTGGCGCCTGGTGGAGGTGCCCCGCCTCGAGGTGTCCTCCACCGACCTGCGCGACCGCGTGGTGGACGGCCGCCCCCTCGACTACCTCCTGCCCCCGGCCGTGATCTCCTGCATCCGCGAGCGCGACCTGTACCGGAGCCCTGCGTGACCGAGGACGACCCCAGCGGCGCGGAGGCGCCCGACGACCGCGAGGCCCGGCTGCGGGAGCTTCTCACCGTCCGCCTGGCCGTCCCGACCGACGACCGTCGATCGGCGACGGCTGCGGGCGACGCCGAGGCCGACGCCGACGCCGACGCCGACGCCGACGCGGTGCCGGACCCGGCGCCCGAGCGTGGACCCCGGCCCGTCAGCCTGGCCACGGTGCTGGCGGTCGTCGTGCTGCTCGGGCTGTTCGCCACCGGCGCCGGCCTCGTGTACGCCGGGACGCGGATCATCCGCTCCAGCACCGAGGGCGAGGTCCTCAGCCGCGAGAGCGACCCGAGCGCACCCGGGTACGAGGCCCTCGTCGCCTCCACCCCCACGCTGGTCGTCATCCACGACGTGGACGGACTGGTGGAGGGGATCACCGTCCTCACCCTGGCGAACCCCGGTGGGGGCGGCGGCGGGGTGGTCTTCGTCCCGACCCGGGTCCTGTCCGACATGCCGATCTTCGAGCTGGCCCCGATCGAGGCGGCGTACGACCTCGGCTCGCCCGAGCTGGAGGCGGAGGTGGTCGGCGACGTGCTCAGCACCGGGATGGAGGAGCACGTGGTCGTCGACGCGGAGCGCTGGGCCGGCCTCGTCGCCCCGGTCGCGCCGTTGCGCATCGACAACCCCGACGACCTCGAGGTCGACGGCGAGCTGCGCTTCCCCGCCGGCGACCTCGAGCTCGAGGCCGAGGACGTCGGCCCGTACCTGGCCGCTCGCTCCGAGGGCGAGTCCGATCTCGGTCGGCTGTTCCGGCACGAGACGTTCTGGAACGCGTGGCTGGACGCCGTGGCCGAGGCCGGGACCCCGGAGGCGGTGCCGGGCGAGCTCGAGGTCGGCATCGGCCGCTTCGTCCGGGAGCTCGCTGCGGGCGCGCACGTCGTGGAGACGCTGCCGGTCCGCGCTGCGAGGCTGCGCGGCTTCGACGACGAACCGGTCTTCCGGCCGGAGACCGACGAGGTGGAGGACCTCGTCGCCCGACTCGTGCCGTTCCCCCGGAGCCCGCGTCCCGGTGTCCGCGAGCGGGTCCGGGTGCTGAACGGCACCGACGACCTCGGGGCGGCCCAGCGGCTGGCACCCGAGCTGCCCCCGCTCGGGGTCGAGGTGAGCATCGTGGGCAACGCCCGCTCCCTCGACGTGGAGTCCACGACCATCGCCTACGTCAACCCGGACCACGAGGACGCAGCACGCGCGATCCGCGACCTGCTGGGCGTGGGCGAGGTCCTGATGGACCCCCGCCCGGGTGATGTCGCGGACATCACGGTTACCCTCGGTGCCGACCATGACTGACGCCGAGACCAACACCGCCCCCGCTGCCACCGCCACCGCTGCCGGACTGCCCGACGACCTGCTCGACCCGACCTTCGCCGTCGCCGCCGCCCGGGCCGCGTTCGCCAAGGGCGCCACCGACATCCTCGTGCTCCAGGTCGGCGACGTGCTGGCCATCACCGACTACTTCGTGATCGCGTCGGCCTCGAACCCTCGCCTGGTCCGCACCGTCGTGCAGGAGTGCGAGGACGCGGTGGCCGAGGCGGGCGGTCCCAAGGCGCTGCGGGTCGAGGGCCTCGCCGAGGCCGAGTGGGTCCTCGCCGACCACGGCACCTTCGTCGTGCACGTGTTCCACAACGACGCCCGGCAGTACTACGAGCTCGAGCGCCTCTGGTCCGACGTGCCCAAGGTCGCGTGGGAGGACCCGGACATGCCGGCCGCCGCCGCGCTCGGCGGCACCCGCTAGGACCGCTCGCCGGCCTCGCGCACGAGATCGGCCCAGCGCCGGATGGCCAGCTCGTGGCCGACGCCGGCGTGCACGGTGGGCTCGACCCCCAGGCGCCGGCCGAGCCAGGCCGCCATCGCCGGCGGGGTGACGCGGTCGTCGGTGCCGACGTGGATCGTCACGGGCGCGGTGATGCGATCGAGCAGCTCGTCGAGGCGGGTCGCCTGGGCGGTGATGTCGCGCTCCACGCCCACCATGCCGCCGGCGACGGAAGCCCGCACGGCCAGGGCCAGCTGGTCGGCGACGCCCGGGATGTCTGCGAGCGCGGCGATGGACCCCGCCATCATCTCGCGGGCCGTGGGGTCGTCGATCACGGCGGGCACGAGCCACGGCGCCAGCTCGGCCCCGACGTCGCCGGGCTCCATGCCCCGGTGTGCGTCGGCGAACAGCCGGCGGGCATCGTCACTGCCGTCCAGCACGGACGGGTCGTCGTAGGCGTCGGCAGGGACCAGCGGCGCGGCGAGCACGACCTGGGTGCACCGGTCGGGGTGGGCTCCGGCGAGGGCGAGGGCGTGGATGGCACCGGTCGACCACGACAGGACGCCGGCCCGCTCGATCCCGAGGGCGTCGAGGAGGGCCACCAGGTCGTCGGCCACGGAGGCCGGTGTGGCGGCGGGGTCGGCGTCGGAGTGGCCGATGCCGGGCCGGTCGGCGGCGAGGACCCGGACACCGGCGGCGACGGCGAGGCCGTCGTCGGGGTGCCGGGCCAGGCGGGAGTCGGGCGTCCCGTGGACGTACAGCACGGGTGCGCCTCGGGGAGCGCCCCGCTCGTCCAGCGCCATGCGCCGCCCGTCGGGGAGCTCGACCAGCCGGTCCGGTGAGGGGATCGCAGGGTCAGCCATGGTTCCAGGTCGGACCGACGGCCGGTCCGCAGCCGACGGATGCGGAGCATCCGTCTCCTTCTCGCCCGCAGGGCGAGAAAGCGTGGAGCTAAGGAGAATCGAACTCCTGACCTCTTCCATGCCATGGAAGCGCTCTACCAACTGAGCTATAGCCCCGTGGGGTCCGCGTTGCGGAGCGTCGAGCGTACATCACGTCTCCGCCGCAGCAGGAAATCGACCCGCGGGCGCCCCCGGAACCGGAATCGGAGGCCCGGAGGGGCGTCGGTACGATGCCGGACATGGCCGCTGACACCGCTTCGACCGACGTCGCGGACGGGCGCGTGCCCGAGTACGACCCGCAGGCCGTCGAGGCCAAGTGGCAGCAGCGGTGGCTGGACGAGGGCACCTACGAGGTCGACAACGACGACCCCCGGCCCAAGTTCTACGTGCTGTCGATGTACCCGTACCCGTCCGGGGCGGCGCACATGGGTCACGTGCGCAACTACACCTTCGGCGACCTCATCGTGCGCCACAAGGTCATGCAGGGCCACGCCGTCCTGTCCCCGATGGGCTTCGACTCCTTCGGCCTGCCGGCGGAGAACGCCGCCATCAAGTCGGGCGTGCACCCGCGCGTGCACACCGAGGAGAAGATGGCCGAGCTGACCTCGTCGATCCGGCGCATCGGGGCGGTGTACGACTGGCGCCGGCGGGTCACCTCGCACCAGCCCGACTTCATCAAGTTCACGCAGTGGATCTTCCTGCGGTTCCTCGAGCGGGGCCTGGCCTACAAGCGCAAGGCGCCGGTGAACTGGTGCCCGGGCTGCCAGACGGTGCTGGCCAACGAGCAGGTCCTGGCCGACGGCACGTGCGAGCGCTCGGGTGACCTGGTCGAGACCCGCGACCTGGAGCAGTGGTTCTTCAAGATCACCGACTACGCCCAGCAGCTCCTGGACGACCTCGAGCTGGTCGACTGGCCCGAGCGCGTCGTCACCATGCAGCGCAACTGGATCGGACGGTCCGAGGGTGCGCAGTTCTCGATGCCGGTGGTCGACGCCGACGGCGAGCCTCACCCGTCGGGCGCCCGGGTCGAGGTGTACACGACCCGCCCCGACACCGCCTTCGGCATGACGTACGCCGTGCTGGCACCGGAGCACGAGCTGGCCCGCACCGTCACCACCGACGAGCACCGCGACGAGGTCGAGGCCTTCATCGCCAAGGCCCGCTCCACGTCGGAGATGGACCGCCTCTCGTCCGAAGGCGCCATCGACAAGCGCGGCGTCTTCACCGGGGCGTACCTGCAGAACCCCTTCAACGGACGGGCCGTCCCGCTGTACCTGGCCGACTACGTGCTGGTGACCTACGGGACCGGGGCCATCATGGCGGTGCCCGGCGAGGACCAGCGGGACTGGGACTTCGCCGAGGCCTACGACCTGCCCGTGATCCGCACGGTGCAGCCGCCCGACGGCTTCGACGGCAAGGCGTACACGGGCACCGGCGTGGCCATCAACAGCGCCGGCACCACCGTGACGGGCGACGAGCTCGACCTGGACGGCCTGGCGATGGTCGAGGCCAAGGCCAAGGCCATCGACTGGCTGACGGCGAACGGCATCGGCCAGCACCGGGTCAACTACCGCCTGCGGGACTGGCTGCTGTCGCGCCAGCGGTTCTGGGGTTGCCCGATCCCGATCGTGTACTGCTCGTCCTGCGAAGGCCTGGACGGCGACGGCGCCGTGCCGGTCCCCGACGACCAGCTGCCGGTGATCGCCCCCGACGACGTCGAGTTCCTGCCGACCGGGGAGTCGCCGCTCAAGCACCACGAGGGCTTCCTGCGCACCACGTGCCCGCAGTGCGGGGGCGAGGCCATGCGCGAGACCGACACGATGGACACGTTCGTGGACTCGTCGTGGTACTTCCTGCGCTTCGCCGACCCGACCAACGAGGACCTGCCGTTCTCCTCGGAGGCCGTCGACCACTGGCTGCCCGTCGACCAGTACATCGGCGGCGTCGAGCACGCCATCCTCCACCTGATGTACGCCCGGTTCTTCACGAAGGCCCTGGCCGACATCGGCGTCGCGCCGGCGGGCCTGCGCGAGCCGTTCCAGCGGCTGTTCACCCAGGGGATGATCCGGCTGGGCGGGGCGAAGATGTCCAAGTCCAAGGGCAACCTGGTCGCACCCGAGGAGATCCTCGACCGCGAGGGCGCCGACGCCCTGCGCCTGGGCCAGCTGTTCGTCGGCCCGCCCGCCGACGACGTCGACTGGGAGGGCGTGGGCATCGAGGGCACCCAGCGCTTCATCGGCCGCCTGTGGCGCCTGGCCCACCCCGACTCCGAGGCCGTCCCCGTGGCCACCGGCGACGCCGCGACCGCCGTCGACAAGGAGGCGCACCGCCTGATCGCGCGGGTCTCCGACGAGTACGACCGCTGGTCCTACAACACCGCGGTGGCCGCCTTCATGGAGTACACCAACCTGCTCTACAAGCAGGGTCGCACCGACTTCGCCGTCGACACGCTGCTCCTGCTGCTGGCGCCGATGGCCCCGCACGTCACGGCCGAGCTGTGGGAGCTGCGCCACGGCACGCACGTGCACGAGCAGACCTGGCCGACCCACGATCCCGCCATGCTCGCCGTCGATCGGGTGACGATGGTCGTGCAGGTGCAGGGCAAGGTCCGCGACCGCATCGAGGTGTCGCCCGACATCGGCGAGGACGAAGCCCGGGCGCTGGCACTGGCGAGCGACGCCGTGCAGGCCCACCTGGACGGCGAACCCCGCAAGGTCATCGTCCGGCCGCCCAACATCGTCAACATCGTGCCCTGAGCGCGGCCGAGGCCGGGGCGGACCCCGGCCTCGATCTCGTCTGCCTGCTCCGGGGAGTCAGTCCTCGAAGTCGTGCATCTGCCCTCGGATCGCGCCTCCGGGGAACTGGTCGTTGTGGACGTTCACGTAGTAGTCCGCAGGCTCCTCGAAGATCTCGAAGAAGGTCGCCTCGGCGACCGTGGTGCAGGTGTCGGCGTCGTCCGTCGTCGAGATGTCCAGGGTGACGACGACGGGGCCGTTCTCGCCCCGGGGAGCCTCGTGGATGTGTGCGGCCTCGGCGCCCTCGATGTTGCGGGTCGTCAGCTCGGTGCAGATCCGGTAGACGTCCCCGGGCAGCTCGTCGAAGCTGAGGGTCGCCTTGCCCGAACCGTTCCGGTCGCCGTTGTCGCCGACCTCCTGCTGGCCGTTCAGGCCGACGGTCTGGGAACCGAGGACGGTGTGCGCGGCGGAGGCGGGGCTGGCGGCGAGGGCGATGATGCCGGCGGCGGCGACGCCGACGGCGAGGGTGCGGAGCTTCATGTGGGGTCTCTCCTGGGGTGGGTGGCTGTTCCCCAGGTGTCCGGTGCCGTCGCTGCTCCGTATGACCCGTTGGCCGGATCTCCTACAGCTCCTGGGCGGCGAAGGTGTCGCACTGGTTGGGGTCGCCGGACTCGTACCCGACGAGGAACCACCGCTGGCGCTGCTCCGCGGAGCCGTGGGTCCAGGTGTGGGGATCGACGTCGCCGGTGGCGGCCTCCTGGATGCGGTCGTCGCCGACCGCGGCGGCGGCGCTGAGCCCCTCGTCGATGTCCTGCTGGGTCAGCTCCACGATGAGGATCTCGCCCGTCGCCGGGTCGGGGGTGGTGGTGGCGTGGTGGGCCCAGATGCCGGCGTAGCAGTCGGCCTGGAGCTCCTGGCGCACGGCCTCGCTCTCGGGGCCGCTGCCCCGCTCGGCGCGGACACCGGTCAGGTTCTGCACGTGGTGGCCGTACTCGTGGGCCAGGACGTAGGCCTCGGCGAAGTCCCCGCCGGAGGCGCCGAAGCGCTCCTCGAGGACGTCGAAAAAGCCGAGGTCGACGTAGATCTGGGAGTCGGCAGGGCAGTAGAAGGGGCCGACCGCCGAGGACGCCGAGCCGCACCCGCCCGTCGTGACGGAGCCGGAGAAGAAGTTGGTGACCGCAGGCTGGTAGCCCTGCACCTGGCGTGACCAGATGTCCTGGATGCTGTTGACGACGGCGACGAGGCGGCACTCCTGGCTGCCCTCTGCGTCGGCGCCCGTCTCGCAGCCGGCGATGGGCTCGCTCGTGGCGCCCTGGCCCCCTGTTCGGGTGCCCTCCAGTGCCCCGAGCGCCCCGCCGAGGTCGCCGCCACCGCCCCCGAGGAGCTGCATCGCCAGGAGCACGACGATGCCGATGACGCCGATGCCTCCGCCCGCCGCTGCTGCGCCACCCTTGCGGGTGCGCACCTGGTTCGAGTCGAGCCGGGCTCCTCGGTTGAATCGCATGGCGCAGCCATACCCCGCTCGCGTCCTGTCAGGACCGGTGCCAGGAACCGGTCCTCAGATGCGGGGGAGCAGCCAGCCCAGGGCGATCTCCGCCTGTGCCCGCTGGAAGGCGCGCACGGTCGGGAGGCCGACGGGTGCGGGGTCGAGCGACTGGCGGACGAAGAACCCCGCCAACGCGGCGAAGACGGCCAGGAGCGCGTCGGGGTCGATGTCGGTGAAGAGCCGGTGGCGCTCGATCACCGTGGCGGGGTCGGGACCGCCGCCCAGGCCGACCGAGGGCAGGAGCAGCACCAGGTCGAAGAACGCGGCGCCGTTGCATGCCCATGGCCAGTCGACGAGGACGACCTCGCCTTCCGGCGTGATGAGGAGGTTGTCGGCCCGCAGATCCGTGTGCAGGAGCGTGTCGCCGGCGGCGGCCTCGACCCAGCCCGACTCGAGCTCGGCGAGCCGGTCGACGACGCCGAGCACCTCACCGCCGTAGGAAGACGCATCGGCGTCGCCGCCGGCGATCTGGCGCCAGCCCCGGAACGCCTCGCGGTAGCGCTCGGTGACGGCATCGAGGCCGGGTGCCGGCGTCGGGGTCACCCGCTCGCCGAAACGCCGCAGGGCATCGAGCACGAGGCGGAGCTGGCCGGGCGACCACGGCTCGTCGGGCTGGACCCCGACGACCTCGTCGAACAGCAGCGCGACCCAGTGCCCGTCGTCGACGGCGCCGAGGTAGCGGGGGACGGGGAGGTCCGGCGGCAGCTGCGCTGCGACCTCCGCCTCGCGGCGGTGGATGGTGCGGGCCACCGGGTTCTGGTCGGGCGAGACCGCCTTGACGAAGACCCGGCGCCCGTCGGCGAGCCGGCAGCGTGCGGCGAGGCCGGGGGAGAAGCCCCCGGCCTGGTTC
>JAKFET010000024.1:0-7349 GCA_036675575.1 Acidimicrobiaceae bacterium | reverse complement strand
ATCGATCCCGCCTGCTCACCTGGGCGGATCTCCACGAGTCGATCCACGGCCTCGGACGGCGCGGCCGGGCCGGGACGTTGCTCATGCGGGCCATCGCCCTCGAGCGGACGCCAGGAACCAGCCCCACCGAGAGCCGCCTGGAAGACCGCTTCGTCGCGGTGCTCCGAGAGGACGGGACCGCACCGCTCCTGCCCCAGGTCGTGGTCGGCGGCGAACGGCCCATCGGTCGGACGGACTTCCGGGACCCGGACGTCTCGATGGTGGCGGAGGTCAACAGCCTGACGTTCCACTCCACCCCGTCGGACCGGGAGGCCGACCGGCGTCGCTACGCCCAGCTCGTTGCTGCCGGGTTCGCGGTGGCCGTGGTGTGGGAGGACGACCTGTGGTCCAACCGCTCCGACGTGCTCCGCGTGGTCGCCGAGGCCAAGGGCGCGGCGCGGAGGGGTCGACCGGAGGTCTTCCACACCGCCTCCTGCCCCTGGCCGGTCGACTGCCGGGACCCGTTGTGGTGATCGCCGGCACCGTGGCGACCGGCGATGCGACCTCCGCGTTCCGGGACGCGACATGCGCTCCGGTGACGCGCTCCGCGGCCCAGAACCGATCGGGGCTGGTTCCGGGCTGCTGCACACGCCGTGGAGGCGTGAGCTGCGGCCCAGAACGATCACCCAGGGCGACGGGCGACGAGCAGGAACTCGGCGTGGTCGATGTCCGGGGTCCGTCGGGCGTAGTCGCCCGGGTCGACCGACCAGACCGCCTCCACCTCCAGGCCGGCGGCTGCGGCGAGGAGGCGGAGCTCGCGTGGCGTGAAGCCCGTGGTCCAGAGGTCGGCCTCCAGGTCGGTGCCGGCGGCGTCCTTGACCGAGGTGCGCTCGTGCATCACGCCGGCGTCGGCGTCGAAGTCGCCGCCCTCCCCCGCCTGGAACCGGACCTGGAAGTAGGACGAGAACGCCGAGACGGCGAGGTGGCCTCCAGGTCTCAGGACGGACGCCAGCTCCCGGAGGGCCCGCAGGTCGGCGTCGACGGGCGCGCCGGGACCGCCCAGGAGGCCGAAGCCGCCCTGGCAGAGGGAGACGACGGCGTCGAAGCGGGGGGCCACCGGGATCTGGCGGATGTCGGCGACGATCGCCGGCGCCGGCGGATCGCCGTGGGCGACCGAGCGGCAGAACGACTCGGCCAGATCGAGGCCGACGACCTCGATCCCCCTGGCCCCCATGGCCCGGACGTGGCGGCCGGGCCCGCAACCGGCGTCGAGCAGTCGCATCCCGGGCTCGAGGCCCAGAGCCTCGACGAGGAACCCGACCTCCTGCTCGGTGCCCTTGGTGAAGGAGTACCGCAGGTAGGTGTCCTGCATGTGGTCGGCCAGCGGGCGGAACCAGCGGCCGGACTCGTCGTGCGACGCAGGCGCGTCCAGCTCCGGAGGGGGGTCGACCGCCACCGGCGCCCCTACTTGGCGGAGGCCCAGGAGTCGCCGAAGGCGATGTTGACCTCGAGCGGCACCCGGAGGTCGGCGGCGCCCCGCATGGTCTCCTCGACGAGGGCCGGGGCGACGTCGCACTCCGCCTCCGGGACCTCGCAGATGATCTCGTCGTGCACCTGGAGGATGACCCGCGTGGCGAGGCCCCGGGCGTCGAGGGCCTGGTCGAGGCGCACGAGCGCGACCTTGAACACGTCGGCGGCCAGGCCCTGGATGCCGGCGTTCATGGCCTGGCGCTCGCCGGCCTGGCGGATCCGGATGTTGTTGGACGACAGCTCGGGGATCTGGCGGCGGCGGCCGAAGAGGGTCTCGGTGTAGCCCCGCTCCCGTGCCTCCTCGACCACCCGGTCCATGTAGGCGTGCACGTTCGGGAAGGCGGCGAAGTAGGCGTCGAGGATGACCGACGCCTCCTTGGTGGAGATGTTGAGGCGCTGGCCGAGGCCGTAGGCCTCCATGCCGTAGGCGAGGCCGTAGGAGACCATCTTGGCCTTGGCCCGCTGGTCGGACTGGACCTGGCCGTGCTCGACGCCGAACACCCGGGCGGCGGTCTCGGTGTGGATGTCGGTGCCCGACTCGAACGCCTCGATCAGGCCCGGATCCTCGGCCAGGTGGGCGATGCAGCGCAGCTCGATCTGGTTGTAGTCGGCGACCAGGAGCTTGCATCCCTCGGCCGGGATGAACGCCTCCCGGAACTCCTTGCCCATCTCGGAGCGGACCGGGATGTTGTGCAGGTTGGGCTTGTCCGAGCTGAGGCGGCCCGTGCGGGCGACGGTCTGGTTGAACGTGGCGTGGATCCGACCGTCGGGCGCCACCTCGGCCAGCAGCGACTCACCGTAGGTACCCCGCAGCTTCTCGACCTCGCGGTAGGCGAGGAGGTGCTCGATGATCGGGTGCTCCCCCCGCATCTTCTCGAGCGTCTGGGCGTCGGTGGAGTACCCGGTCTTGGTCTTCTTGGCCGGCGTGAGGCCGAGCTCGTCGAACAGCACCTCGCGCATCTGCTTGGTGGAGTTGACGTTGAACGGGTGGCCGGCGTCCTCGGTGATCTTCTCCCGCAGCTCCTCGGCCTCGGCGGTGAGGCGGTCGCGCAGGTTGGTGAGGACCCCGACGTCGACCCGGACCCCGACGTCCTCCATCTTGGCCAGGACCCGCACGAGCGGCGTCTCGAGCTCGTCGTTCAGCCAGCGCAGGCCCTGGGCGTCCATGGCGGCGAGCAGCGGGACGGCGAGCTTGCGGGTGCCGAGCGCGATGCGGGCGGTGCGCAGCGACACCGGGACCGCTTCCTCGGTGCCGAGGTCGAGCTGGCCCTCGGGGGCGCTGCCGTCCTCCGGGAGCTCGAGCAGCGCGTAGCGCTTGAGCAGGTCGGCCAGCAGGTACGAGGACTCGGCGGGATCCAGCAGGTAGGCGGCGAGGGTCGTGTCGATGCGCAGCCCGCCGAGGTCGAGCCCGAGCGCCCACAGCGCCTTCAGCAGCGGCTTGGCGTGGTGGACCGCGACGCCCCGGCCGTCGAGGACCGGGCGCAGCGCGGCCTGCACCGCCTCGTCGGACAGGACGTCGGCCGGCAGCCACAGGACGTCGCCGGTCGACTCGTCGAGCTCGATCGCCAGGCCGTCGAGCTTGCCGTGGGGACCGAACGCCCCGGCGACGCCGAGCGTGTGGTCGGGATCGACCCCGCCGGCGCCGGGCGCGATCCGCTCCAGGGCGGCGACGGCATCGGCGGGCAGGGTGCCGTCGACGACCTCGGCCTCGAGCACCTCGGTCTGGCGCATGGCGCCGAGGTCACGCCCGAGGGCCTCGGTGAGGCGGTCGAAGAGGGAGTGGAACTCCAGGAAGTCGAACAGGCGCTTGAGCTCGTCGGTGTCGATCTCGCCCATCTGCAGCTCGTCGAGCCCGCCGGGGAGCTCCTCGGAGAGGTCGACGTCGCGCAGCAGCTCCATGACGATGGCGTTCTCGCGCACGAGCTCCTCGGCCGCAGCCAGGTTCTCGCGCAGCTTCGGGGTCTGCTCGTCGAGGTGGGCGAAGATGCCGTCGAGGTCGCCGTACTTGTCGAGCAGCTTGGCCGCGGTCTTCTCCCCCACCCCGGGGACGCCCGGCAGGTTGTCGCTGGTGTCGCCCCGCATGGCGGCGTACATCACGTACTTCTCGGGGTGGACGCCGGTGCGCTCGAGGATCCCGGCCTCGTCGTAGAGGGCGTAGTCCGAGACGCCCCGCTTGTTGTAGAGGACCCGCACGTGCGGGTCGCAGACCAGCTGGTACACGTCGCGATCGCCGGTGACGATGATGATGTCGTGGCCCGAGTCGCGCCCCTGCGTGGCGAGCGTGGCGATGATGTCGTCGGCCTCGATGCCGGCCTTGTCGACGATGGGGAAGCCGAGCGTCGAGATGACCTCGCGCACCAGGCCCATCTGCTGGCGCAGGATGTCGGGGGCCTCCGCCCGGCCGGCCTTGTAGTCGGCGACGCGCTCGTGTCGGAACGTCTTCTCCGGGCGGTCGAAGGCCACCACGACGCCGTCGCTCGGGTGGTCCCGAAGCATGTTGATGAGCATCGACGTGAAGCCGTAGACGGCGTTGGTGACCTGTCCCGACGCGGTGGCCAGGTCGGTCGGCAGGGCGAAGAACGCCCGGTACGTCAGCGAGTTGCCGTCGATCAGCAGGAAACGCTTGGCGGCCATCGGCCGGCTCAGGCTCCTGCGGCGTCGGGGCTGGCGGTGCCGGCGATGACCTGCTCGGCGATGTCCTTCGCCTTGACCCGCGTGTTCATGGCGCTCTTCTGGATCCAGTCGAACGCCTCACTCTCGGACATGCCGTGGTTGTCCATGAGGATGCCCTTGGCCCGGTCGACGAGCTTGCGGGTCTCGAGCTGGTCCTCGAGCGACTGCGTCTGGTCGTGCAGCGCCCGCATCTCGCGGTGGCGCCCGAGGGCGATCTCGACGGCGGGGATCAGCTCGGAGCGCTGGAAGGGCTTGACCAGGTAGGCGAGGGCGCCGGCGTCGCGGGCCTGCTCGATCAGGTCGCGCTGGCTGAACGCGGTGAGGATCAGGACGGCCGACTTCTTCTCCGTCGAGATCTCCCGGGCGGCGGCCAGGCCGTCGAGGCCGGGCATCTTCACGTCGAGGATGGCGAGGTCGGGCTCGAGCTGGCGGACCAGCTCCACCGCCTCGTCGCCACGACCGGTCTCGCCGACCACGTCGTAGCCCTCCTCCTGCAGGGTCTCCTTGAGGTCCAGCCTGATGATGGCCTCGTCTTCGGCGATCACCACGCGAGTGGCCACAGGAGTCTCCTTCCCCGCTTCGCAGCGGTGCTCGGGCAGGACCCGCGATGCTGCCACGTCGCCGCGGGCGGGGTCGAAAGAATCGGCGTGATCAGGACGTCTCGGCCACGAGCCGGTCGAGGAGCTCGTCCTGGGTCTGCTCGAGCCTCGCGATGTCGGCCGCGACCCCGGCCCGGTGGGCCCGCATCGACTCGGCGTGGCGGGCAGCTTCGCGGTGCTCGCGCTCGGCGACCGGCGTCTCCGACACCAGGGCGCGCAGGCGGGCGTCGTCCGCTGCTTCCGACAGGTGGAGGAGCTGCTCGTCCGCGATCTGGAGCTCCTCCCGGAGCTTCTGCAACCGCTGCCCGACCTCTCGGAGCCGCCGTTCGACCTGGCGCCTCGACACGCCGAGATCCTAGGGCGGCGGCGCCGTCCGCCCCGGGCGCGACGAGCATGCTGTGGCAGCGGACACCGCCGGGATGACCGGGCCGGATGTTGGGCATGGTGACCCGGACAGCGGCTGGGACCGAGGGAGAAGCGCAGTGCAGGACGGTCGAGTGGACGGCGATGGCTGGGGCATCGACCCCGGCTACCACGCCACGAACGGTGACTGGCACGAGACCTCCGACGCCACGCGCCAGGCCATCCGGGCGGCCATGGGCGCCACCGGCGACGAGCCACAGGCACCCGGGGCGGCGCCCGTCTGGACCGTGCCGGTCGGCTGGGGCGAGGAGCTCCGCGACGCGTGCACGCTGCGGCTCGAGGACGGCACCGAGGTCGGTGTCGTGGAGCAGCTGACGCCGGACCTCCCCATCGGCCGCCACCACCTGACGCCCATCGACGGTGGACCCGCGACGCTGCTCCTGGTCCGCCCCCGGGCCTGCCCCCGCCCGGAACGGCGCCTCTCGGCGTTGGCCGTGCAGGCGTACGCCTCCCGGAGCCGGCAGAGCTGGGGCATCGGCGACCTCCGTGACCTGCGCCGGCTCGGAGGCTGGGTCCGCCAGCACGGCATCGACCACCTCGCCCTCAGCCCGCTGCACGCCCCCTCCCCCGGCGACCACCCCCAGCCCAGTCCGTACTACCCGAGCAGCCGGCGCAACCTGAACCCCCTGCACATCGCCGTCGAGGAGGTCCCGGGGGCCGCGCACGACCCGCAGGTGCAGGAGCTCGGCGCGCAGGCGCGCGCCCTGCTCGCCGACCGCCGGATCGACCGGACCGCGGTGTGGGCGGCGAAGCGCGAGGCACTCGAGCACCTCTTCGGCGGCCTCGGCACCGATGCCCATCGGGAGCTCGAAGCGTTCCGCGCCGAGCGGGGCGACGACCTCGAGCGGTGGGCAACCTTCTGCACGATCAGCGAGCAGCACCCGGGCACCTGGCGGGAGTGGCCGACCGAGCTCCAGCACCCCGACAGCCCGGCCGTCGCCCGCTACGCCGGCGACCGAGCCGACCGGGTCCGCTTCCACTGCTGGCTCCAGCTGGTCGCCGACCGCCAGCTCGCCGCGCTCGTCGACGTCGTCCCGGTCGTCACCGACCTCGCCGTCGGCGTCGACCCCGGCGGCGCGGACGCCTGGATCGACCAGGACCAGCTCGCTCTCGACGCCCGTGTCGGCGCGCCCCCCGACGACTTCGCCGCCGACGGCCAGGACTGGGGCCTACCGCCCTCGATCCCCCACCGCATGCGCCAGGACGGCTACGAGACCTTCGCCCGCACGATCCGGGCCTCGCTCCGCCACGGCGCCGGCATCCGCATCGACCACGTGCTGGGCCTGTTCCGCCTGTTCTGGATCCCGCCGGGCGGCTCGGCGACCGACGGCGCCTACGTGCGCTACCCATCCGAGGATCTGCTGACCGTGCTCGCCATCGAGTCGGAGCGAGCCGGCGCCTTCGTCATCGGCGAGGACCTCGGCACCGTCGAGGAGGGCGTGCGGGACGACCTGGCCCACGTCGGCGTGCTGAGCACCCGTCTCGTCTACTTCGAGGACACGCCCCCCTCCGAGTGGCCGTCCAACGTCGGCGGGGCGGTGACGACCCACGACCTGCCGACCATCGTCGGCACGTGGACCGGCGCCGACGCCGACCTCCGCCGCGACGCCGGCCTCAGCACCGACGGGACCGACAGCCTCCGCGAGAGCCTGCAGCGCCTCGTCGACGGCCGCGACCACGAGCCGGGTGAGGTCGTGATCGCCGCCCACCAGGCACTCGCCGCGTCGCCGGTGGACCTCGCCATCGCCAACCTCGACGATGTCCTGTGCCTGCCCGAGCGCCCCAACATGCCCGGCACCGTCGACGAGTGGCCGAACTGGTCGATCGCCCACCCCGACCCGATCGACGAGCTGGTCGACGGGCCCCCGCCGGCCACGCTGGAGTCGATCCGCCGTACCGATCGGTAGATCGGACTAGCCCGCCCGGGTGGGCAGGAAATGGACACAACGGGGCATCGTCCAATCCGACAGGGGTGCCGATACTGGACACATCGCCCCGATCCGCTCGGGGCGGCGACCGCCGTCCGGTCCCCACGACCGCCGCCTGCCCCGAGGATCCGATGCCGCCAGCCCGTTCCCGAGCGCCGCACCGACGAGACGACGGTGCGGCGATGGTCGAGTTCGCGTTCGTGGGCGTGCTCCTCGT
>JAKFET010000154.1:0-39313 GCA_036675575.1 Acidimicrobiaceae bacterium | reverse complement strand
GCGGGCACCCGGCGCGGCCCGATCTCAGAGCGGGTCGAGGCCGACCACCAGGGCCTGCAGCAGCAGCGTCTCGTTGGGGTTGCGCACGAGGGCCTCGGCCGCCGCCTGAACGCCCCGCAGGGCCGCCAGGTGGGGGGTCGGGTCGCCGGCGGTGGCCAGGCGGTCGCGGTACTCGGCGGCGAGCACGGCGAGGCCGAAGCGCAGCTCGGCGGTGCGGTGCCGGCGCACCTCCCGGCTGTGCTTGCGCTCCTGGTCCTTGAGCGGCGTGGCGCGGAGGCCGTAGGCCTCGATCTGCTCTTCGAGCGCGGCCCGCTCGGCGCCGTGGCGCTCGTCGATGGCGCCCTGGGCGGCGTCGATGTGGGCCAGGACCTCGTCGACGAGGCCGGCGGCCGTGTGGCCGGTGCCGTCCACGCGGTGCGGGATCGACGCCCACGAGTCCCGGCGCACGACCAGCGAGGGGTCGCGCGCCAGGAGCCGGGCCCGGTGCAGGTCGCCGCCGGCGGCGGCTGCCGTGGTGGCCGCGACCCCGCGGTCGACCCCCTCGGCGACGAGCCGCTCGGTGACCGCGTCCTGCGGCACCGGGCCGAGGTCGATGCGCACCGACCGGCTGGCGATCGGCACGAGCTCGTTGGGGACCTCCTCGGCGAGGATCACGAAGATCGTCGACGCGGGCGGCTCCTCGATCGTCTTCAGCAGCGCGGGACCTGCCTGCTGGACCTTGTGGAACTCCTCGAGCACCAGCACCTTGCGGCGACCCTCGACGGGGCTGCGGCTCGCCGCGGTCACGATGAGCTCGGCGTCGCCCATCGTGAGCGCCGCCCCCTCCGGTTCGAAGACCTGCAGGTCCGGGTGCGACTCGTCCAGGCACAGCTCGACGGCCCGGTCCACGTCCCCCTCGGCCACGGCCGCGTCGGTGGCGAGCAGGGCGGCTGCGAAGGCCCGGGCGGCGGCGCGCTTGCCGCTGCCCGCCGGACCGACCAGCAGGTAGGCGTGCACCGGTCGGCCGGCGGCGGCCTGCAGCGCGGCGACGGCTCGGCCCTGGCCCACGACGTCGTGCCAGATGTCGGCGCGCTCCACGAGGGTCTGCAGGTCGGCGGTCCCGGTCACCACACCATCCTGGCCCACGTCCCCCAGGACCGTTCCCTGCACGCGGATCGACCACGTCGTGTCGATCCGCGTGCAGGGAACGCTCAGGACGCGAGGTCGGGGAGGCGGGCGACGACGGCCGCCCACACGGCGGCCTCGACGTCGTCGGCGGACCCGTCGGCGTCCACGACCGCCCAGCGCGCCGGGTCGGCGGCAGCCTGGGCCAGGTAGCCCTGGCGGACGCGCTCGTGGAACGCGACCTCCTCGGACTCCAGGCGGTCCGGAGCCCGGTCGGCGACCCGGCGGCGCGCGACCTCGACGGGCAGGTCGAGCAGGATCACCACGTCGGCTCGCAGTCCGTCGGTGGCCCAGCGGTTGAGCGACTCGACGCCGGCGGGGTCCAGCCCCCGGCCGTGGCCCTGGTAGGCGACCGAGGAGTGGAAGTACCGGTCCGTCACCACGTGGCGCCCGGCCTCGAGGGCGGGGCGGACCACGGTGGCGACGTGCTGGGCGCGGTCGGCGGCCATGAGCAGGGCCTCGGCCCGGGGGTGGATGGCCCCGGTGTCGGGGTCGAGGAAGTGCGTCCGGATGGCCGCACCGAGCGGGGTCCCCCCCGGCTCGCGCGTGCGCAGGGCGTCGAGCCGGGCGGCGATGCGCTCGGTCTGGGTCGACTTGCCCGCGGCGTCGCCGCCCTCGAAGGCCAGGAACCGACCGGTCACGGGTCGGTCCGGTCGCCGTGGCGCCCGACGGCCGGCAGGCCCACCACCAGGTCCTTGCGGGCGGCGTCGAGCATGGAGTGGGCGGCGATGGCGCCGGCGACGACGATGATCGCCGACGCGAGCCAGAGGGTGAGGCGCACGCCCGGGACGGCGATGGCGATGCCGAGGACCTCGACGTGGCCCTCGTCGAAGAACCGCTCGGACAGCCCGCCCAGCAGCTCGGACAGGAACGGTCCGACGGCGAAGGCGATGAGCACGCAGAGCCGCACGAGCGTGTAGAGCGCCGAGAAGATGCGCCCTCGCAGCTCGTCCTCGACGTGCTCGTGCAGCATCGTGAACCCCAGGACGTACACGCACCCGGCGCAGATGCCGAGCACGAACACGAATGCGCACGCCAGCTCGAGCACCGACATCGACGCCGCCGTGCCGAGGGAGACCCCGGCGACGAACACGGCGACGACGAAGACCCACTCCTTGGCCACCTTCTTCTGGAACACCGAGATGGCGATGACGCCGCCGGCCACGCCGAGGCCCAGGGCGAAGATCAGCACGCCGAAGCCGGACTGGCCGGCGCCGAGGACCTGCTCGGCGAACACCGGCCCGAGGGGCACGAGCATCCCGCCGCCGATGAGGCCGGTGGCGAGCCCGAGGTTGACGGCCCGCACGACCGGGTTCAGGAAGACGAACTGCCAGCCCTCGCGCAGCTCGCGCCAGGCCGACCCGAACTCGACCCGCCGGCGGCCCGCCGGACGCTCCCCCTTGCGACGGTTCGGAAGCGGGAGCGACGAGATCATCAGCGCCGACAGCAGGAAGGTGCCGGCGTCGAAGTAGAAGGCCAGCCCCTCCTGGGTGCCCCGCACCACGCTGAGGAGCTGGAAGTCCCCGATCGTGTCGGACAGCGCGGCCAGCAGGGAGAACAGGCCGGCGGCGATCGGGATCGTGCCGTAGGCCGCGGCGAGCGACAGCGAGTTGGCGGTGGTGAGGTGGTCGGCCGGCACCAGGTGCGGGACCGAGGCCTCCTTCGCCGGCGCCCACAGCAGCGTGAACACCTCCATGATCAGCGACGCCACGATCAGGCCGGGCACCGTGTCGACGAAGGGCAGCGAGGCCAGCACGAGGGCGCGGCCCACGTCGCACAGCACCATGAGCCGCTTGCGGTCGAAGCGGTCGGCGAACACGCCGGCGGCCGGTCCGAGGAAGAACCCGGGCACGATCCGGGCCGACATGACCAGCCCGACGGCGGCCTCGGGACGGTCGCTGATGCGGGTGGCCAGGGCGGCGATGGCGAGGAAGCCGAGCCAGTCGCCGGTGGCGGACACGACCTGGGTGAGCCACAGCCGGAAGAAGGCGGTGGACCCGAAGAGCCGGACGTGCGCCCCGGACTCGCGATCCTCGATGGCCTCCATGGCCAGGGTGGGGACCTCGGCCTGCGTCGCGGGCGTGCCGATGGGACCCTCGCCGGGGCGGGGCGCCGTCGGTCGCGCTTCGGAGGGCTCCGCCACGGCACAGACGTTAGAGAACCGCCGCGCCCGGATCGCCGATGTCCGGCGGTGGTGCTACTCGGCGGCCTTCTTGCGTGCCGCGGCCTTCTTGGCGGCGCCCTTCTTCTTGGCCCGGCTCGCCGGCGTGGTCTTCTTGGCCGCCGCCTTCTTGCGGGTGCCGGCCTTCTTCTTCGGCGGGTTGGTCTCGCGCCGGATCTGGAGCAGCTCGGCCGCCCGCTCGATCGTGATCTCCTCGACCAGGTCGCCCTTGCGCAGGCTGGCGTTGGTCTCGCCGTCGGTGACGTAGGGGCCGAAGCGGCCCTCCTTCACGACCACCGGCTGCTCGCTCACCGGGTCGGTGCCGAGCTCGCGCAGGGGCGGCTTCGGGGCGGCCTGGCCGCGTCGGCGCTTGGGCTCGGCGAACAGCGCCTTGGCCCGCACCATGTCGACCGTGAACAGCTCGTCCTCGGACTCGAGGCTGCGGGCGTCGGCGCCCTTGTCCTCGCCCTTGGAGAGGTAGGGCCCGTACCGTCCGTTCTTGGCCAGGATCGGCAGCCCGGTCTCGTCGTCGGTGCCGACGACCCGCGGCAGCGACAGCAGGCGCAGCGCGTCGTCGAGCGTGACCTCCTCGGCCTTCATGTCCTTGAAGAGGGACTCCATCTTCGGCTTCTCGTCCGGCGGCAGCGTGTCCTGGTCGCCGAGCTGGACGTAGGGGCCGAAGCGTCCGCTCTTGACGTACACGGGCAGCCCCGATTCGGGGTGGTCGCCGATCGGCACGTCGCCCTTCGGCGCGGCCAGCAGCTCGAGGGCCTTGTCGAGGGTGAGCTCGTCGGGCGGGAGGCCCTCGGGGATCGAGGCGGTGTCGTCCTCGCCCCGCTTGACGTAGGGCCCGTAGCGGCCGGGCTTGGCCACGACCAGCTCGCCGTTCTCGTCCATGCCGAGCGGGAAGGTGTTGACCTCGGCTGCGTCGACCTTCTCGAGCGCCTCGTCCACCACGACGGAGAGGCCCTTGCGGCCCCGGGGCCCGCCGGTGGCGCCGTCGTCGCCGAACCAGAAGCGCTTCAGGTACGGGACCCGGTCCTCCTGGCCGATGGCGATGAGGTCGAGGTCGTCCTCCATCTTCGCCGTGAACTCGTAGTCGACGTACTCGCCGAACTGGCGCTCGAGCACGTTGACCACCGCGAAGGCGGTCCACGTCGGGACCAGCGCCGTGCCCTTCTTGAACACGTAGCCACGGTCCTGGATCGTGGTCATGATCGAGGCGTAGGTCGACGGGCGCCCGATGCCGAGCTCCTCCATGCGCTTCACGAGCGATGCCTCGGTGAAGCGGGCCGGCGGGCTCGTGGTGTGGCCGTCGGCGGTCAGGTCGGGGGCCGGGAGCGAGTCGCCCTCGGCGACCGCCGGCAGGATCGACTCGGCGTCGTCGCGCTCCGCAGCTTCGTCGTCGGTGTCCTCCACGTAGGCCTTGAGGTAGCCGGGGAAGGTGATGACGCGCCCGGACGCACCGAACGTGCACTCGTTCGCCGGCTGGCCGCCGTCGGCGCGGGCCTCGGCGACGATGCGCATCGAGATGGTGCGCCCGACGGCGTCCTCCATCTGCGAGGCCACGGTGCGCTTCCAGATCAGGTCGTAGAGGGAGAGCTCGTCCTTGCGCAGCTCGTTGCGGACCTGGTCCGGCGTGCGGAAGGTCTCGCCGGCGGGACGGATGGCCTCGTGGGCCTCCTGCGCGTTCTTCGCCTTGCCGGCGTAGGTGCGGGGCTCGGCCGGCACGTACTCGGCGCCGTACAGCTCGCGCACCTGGCTGCGGGCGGCGTCGAGGGCCGTCTGGGACAGCGTCGTGCTGTCCGTTCGCATGTAGGTGATGTAGCCCTTCTCGTACAGGCCCTGGGCGACGCGCATCACCTGGTTGGCCGACATGCGGAGCTTGCGGCCGCCCTCCTGCTGGAGGGTCGAGGTCATGAACGGCGGCTTGGGCCGGCTGCGCCACGGCTTCTCCTCGATGGAGCGCACCGTGTACGGCTGCTGGTCGAGGCGGGTGCGCAGGCTGGTGGCCGTGGGCTCGTCGACCACGGCGACGTCGTCGCGGCTGACCCGGCCGTCCTGGCCGAAGTCGCGCCCGCTCGCCACCCGGCGGCCGTCGAGCGCGACGAGGCGGGCGGTGAAGGCGGGGTCGGTGGGGAAGGCGGCGGTGAGGTCCCAGTAGTCGGCGGCGACGAACGCGATGCGCTCCCGCTCGCGCTCGACGACGAGGCGCACGGCGGGGCTCTGCACCCGGCCGGCGGACAGGCCGCGGTTCACCTTGCGCCACATGATCTGGCTGACCGGGTAGCCGTACAGCCGGTCGACGATGCGGCGGGTCTCCTGGGCGTCGACCCGGCGGTAGTCGATGTCGCGGGAGTTCTCGACGGCGTGCTCGATGGCGGAGCGGGTGATCTCGTGGAACACCATGCGCTTCACCGGGACCTTCGGCTTCAGCACCTCCTTGAGGTGCCACGCGATGGCCTCGCCCTCGCGATCCTCATCCGTCGCGAGGTAGAGCTCGTCGGCGTCCTTCAGGAGCGCCTTCAGGCGCTTGATGACGTCCTTCTTGTTCGGGTTGACCTCGTACTCGGTCTGGAAGTCGGCATCGACGTCGATCGACAGGCCCTTGGACGGCAGGTCGCGGATGTGCCCGACGGAGGCCTCGACGATGTAGTCGTCCCCGAGGAACTGGCTGATCGTCTTGGCCTTGGCGGGGGACTCGACGATGACGAGCGGCTTGGACACGGCAGCAGGGTATGAACGACGTCTCTCGGCGTGTCAAGGCGCCGGTACGGTGCCGGCGGTGGCCGACCTGCTGCGCTTCGTGCTCGATCTGGCCGGCGACGAGGCCCTCCGGCACCGGTTCGGGGAGGCGCCCGAGGCCGTCTTCGAGGCCGGCGTCGACGATCCCGCCGGGGTCACGGGCGAGGACGTCGAGGCCGTGGTGGCGGTGCTCCGCCGGCGCCTCCCGCCGGCGCTCGCCGACCGGGCGAGGGTCGAGCCCCCCGTCCGCCCGGTCGGTGCGGAGACGCCACGCGACGCCGCTCTGCGGGTGCTCGTCGGCCTGTGCGACGCCCTCGACGGACCAGCCGTCGAGCCCGTCACGCTCCCCCACCGGGAGCTGGTCCCCGACCCCCCGCCGCCGGCCACCGTCGCCCAGGGCGGGGGCGCACCCGTCCCGACCGAGCCGCCCGGCGGGCGCTGGCTCCACCCGGTGATCCCCGACGACGAACCCTGAACGCGAAGCGACCTGCGCCGGCGGCCACCAGGTGGCGCCGGCGCAGGCCGGATCGGGTTCGAGCGGGGTGCTAGTTGATGGACTTGAGCAGGATGGCGTCGCCCTGCCCGCCGCCGCCGCAGAGGGCTGCGGCGCCGTACTCGACGCCCTGGCGCTTCATCTCGAGCAGCAGGTGCAGTGCGAGGCGGTTGCCGGACATGCCGACCGGGTGGCCGAGGGCGATGGCGCCGCCGTTGACGTTGGTGACGTCGTCACCGATGCCCAGGTCCGCCATCGACGCCAGCCCGACGGCGGCGAAGGCCTCGTTGAGCTCGTAGAGGCCGATCTTGTCCTGGGTCAGGCCGGAGCGCTGGAGGGCGTCCTTGATGGCCCGGCTGGGCTGGGTGAGCAGGGACGGGTCGGGGCCGGCGACCTGGCCGTAGCCGACGACCTCGCCGAGCGGCGTGATGCCGAGCTCCTCGGCCTTGGCCTTGGAGACGACGATGGTCGCCGACGCGCCGTCGGAGATCTGGCTGGCGTTGCCGGCCGTGATGTTGCCGGCCTTGTCGAAGGCGGGGCGCAGCTGGGCGAGGGACTCGCCGGTGGTGTCGCCGCGCACGCCCTCGTCCTCGCTCACCATGACCGGGTCACCCTTGCGCTGAGGGACCGGCACCGGGACGATCTCGTCGTCGAAGAGGCCGTTCTTCGCCGCGGCGGCGGCCCGCTGGTGGCTGGCGGCGGAGAAGTCGTCCTGGGGCTGGCGCTCGAGGCCGGCCGAGGCGGCGTACTTCTCGGTGCCGGCACCCATGGCGCACATGTCGAAGGCGCAGAAGAGGCCGTCGTGCATCATCGAGTCGACCACCTTCTGGTCGCCGATGCGGTAGCCGGCCCGGGCGCCGGGCAGCAGGTAGGGGGCGTTGGTCATGGACTCCATGCCGCCGGCGACCACGATGTCGGCCTCGCCGGCCTGGATCATGAGATCGGCCAGGTAGATGGCGTTGAGGCCGGACAGGCAGACCTTGTTGATGGTCGTGGCCGGCACGCCCATCGGGATGCCGGCGTTGAACGCCGCCTGGCGGGCGGTGATCTGGCCGGCGCCGGCCTGGATCACCTGGCCCATGATGACGTAGTCGACCTGGTCGGGAGCGATCCCGGCCCTCTCGAGTGCGCCCTTGATGGCCACGCCACCCAGGTCGGTGGCAGCCATCGAGGCGAAGGCCCCGGACAGCTTGCCGATGGGTGTGCGGGCACCGGTGAGGATCACGGATCCGGACATAGGGCAACTCCCCCGTCGATGGTTGTGCTGTGGTGAACGGTAGTGAGACAGGTGTACCGGGCGGTAATGCCGATCACACCAGCTCCGACACCGATTCCGGCATCTCGTCGGCGACCCGGATGATCGGGATGCCGGTCTGGGTGTTCTCGTGCATCTCCTGGAAGCACCGGGGCAGGTCGTCCCACGCGTAGATCTCGTCGTGGATCGTGGGCTTGAACACCGACCCGTACAGCTCGGTGGCGGCCTCGCAGCCCTGCGGCGTCTCGTAGTGCGTGTGGTCGATGGTGACCTGCTTCACGGACTGGACGGTCGAGTTGTAGGTGACGACCTGGGAGAGCTGCCAGCCGGCGCTCACGTTGACGCCCATCCGGGCCTGGACGGCGAGCCCGGCCTCGAACACCGGGCCGCGGAGCATGTCGCAGACGAGGTGCATGCCCACGCCGTCGGTGAGCTCCTTGACGTGCTTGTTGAACGCCTTGATGTCGTCCTTGCCGGCGAAGCGGTTGAACTGCTTCTGGTCGATGCCGACGATGCCCTGCTTCTCGAGGGCGTCGCGGCGCTCCTTGGAGCCGGCGCAGAAGAAGGCGTTGTGGCCCTCCGCCTTCGCCAGCATGAGGAACAGCTCGCCCACGCCGCCGCCGAAGCTCAGCACGTTGAGGCGGGCCTGGTTCTCGTACGGGACCTTGACCCGGTAGATGCCGAGGGCCCGGCGCCACAGGTGGTAGGCGGTGGGGGCCCGCAGGGGCAGGGCGGCGATCTCCCACAGGTTCAGGCCCGAGTCGAGCGGGGCCTTGATGATCTGCCAGTCCCCGACCACGGCCTCCTTCGAGTACCAGCCGATGGAGTCGGGCATGTCGTAGGCCCAGATGCGCAGCGGGAAGCCGAACCGGTCCGGGTCGCCGTTGCAGTGGGTGATGACGACGTCGCCGGCGGCGAAGCCGGTGACGTCCGTGCCCACCTCGGTGACCTCGCCGACGGCCGAGTTGCCGGGGTACATCTTCCCGCCCCGGGCCTCGGCGATGTTGATGGTGTCCGCCGTCGCCGCGTGGTCGATGTTGTGCTCGGCCGACACGGCGAGGATCTTCAGGCGGACGTCGCGGGGCCCGAGGTCGCGCAGCTCCAGGTCGTCGAGCTGGACCACCTTGGACACGTCGATCGCTTCGACGTCACCCCCGTTGGCCTCGGTCTCGGCGGCGACTGCCTCGGCGGTGATCGCGTAGGCCTTGGTCATCGTGGGCATGGGGGCGGGACTCCTCCGGTGGGCTCGGTTACCGACCGGTCATCATGTCCGATCCGGCCCCCGCGATGGGATTCCGGGTGGCGCGATCGCACTACATTCCGGCCCATGCTGCTGACCGAGATCGACCACGTCGCCATCGCCGTCAAGGACCTCGAGGCCGCCATCGCCTACTACGGGGAGGCCTTCGGCGCCGAGGTCCACCACCGCGAGGTCGTGGACTCCGACGGCGTGGAGGAGGCCCTCGTCAAGGTGGCCGACTCCTACATCCAGCTCACCGCCGCGACCCGGGACGACTCACCCATCGCCAAGTTCCTGGAGAAGAAGGGCGAGGGCCTGCACCACATCGGCTATCGGGTCGACGACTGCGCCCAGGCGCTCGAGGCCATGGTCGCCGCCGGCGCCACGCCCATCGACCAGGCCCCCCGCCCCGGCTCCCGCGGCACCACGGTCGCCTTCATCCACCCGAAGGGCAGCTTCGGCACGCTCATCGAGCTGGTGCAGGAGAACGAGGGCTCCGGCCACTAGGCCAGCACGTCGAAGCGCTGGCCGGGGTCGAAGGCGTCGGCCGCCACCGGCCGGTCGAAGAGGTACCCCTGGCCGAGCGTGCACCCTCGCCGGCGGAGGTAGTCGAGGGACTCCAGGTCCTCGATGCCCTCGGCGGTGACCAGCACCCCGAGGCGCTGGGCGATGGCGATCACCGAGTCGACGATCGCCTCGTCGGTGCGGCTGCGGCCGAGGCGCTGGACGAAGCTCTTGTCGATCTTGAGCTCGTCCACCTCGAAGACCCGGATGTGCTCCAGGCTCGAGTAGCCGGTGCCGAAGTCGTCGATCGCCACCTTGATCCCGCTGCGGCGGAGCCCGTCGAGCACGTCGCGGGCGCCGACCGCGTCGGCGAGCATCGTCTGCTCCGTCAGCTCCAGCACGAGACGGCTCGCGTCGACGCCGCTGTCGTGGATGGCGGAGGAGACGTCATCGGCGAAGCGCTTGCGCCGGAGGTCGCCGAGGGAGAGGTTGACGGCCACGCAGAACTCGGGGTCGCACGCCGGCGAGTCGAGCCAGCCCGCCACCCGCCCGAGGGCGTCGCGGAGCACGGCACGACTCAGGGCGGGCATCAGGTTCGCCTCCTCGACCACGCCCAGGAAGTCGTGCGGGTGCAGGAGCCCCCGTTCCGGGTGCTGCCAGCGCACGAGCGCCTCGGCGCCGACGATCCGGAGGTCGTCCAGGCGGACCTTGGGCTGGAAGTGCGTGACCAGCTCACCGCGCTCGATGGCCTCGTGCAGCTGCGCCACGAGGCGGGCCCGGTCGCCGTCTGCACGGCGCGCCCGACCGGCACGGACGGCACTGCGATCCGGATGGGTCTTGGCCTCGGCCAGCGCACCCTCGACCTCCCGGAGCACCCGTGAGCTGAGCGCGTCGCCGCCGTGGACGTGGTCGAGGTCCACGCGGGTCACGCCGACCGCGACGTCGATCGACATGCGGCGGGTCGACTCGTCGAGCGCCATCGGGGCGCTCGCCTCGCGCTGCAGCCGGTCCACCAGCTCGCCGAGGTCCGCCCCCGACCCACCCTCCGGGAGCTGCTCGCCCTCCAGGACGACGAGGAGGATCTCGTCGGCGCCGTGGCGCCACATCCCGATCGCCTCGGGCACGGTGGCCTCGATCCGGCGGGTCAGCTCGAGCAGGACGGCGTCGCCGGCGGCGCGGCCGTGCAGGGCGTTGATGTCGCCGAAGCGGTCGACGTCGACCAGGGCCACGACCATCGACAGCCCGACCACGCTCACCTGCTCCAGCCGCTCCATCTCTGCGACGAACATGCGCAGGTTGGGCAGACCGGTGGCGTCCTCGGCGAGGGCCGCCCGGAGCTGCTGCTCGCCGCGAGCGCGCTCCGTCACGTCGCGGCCGTTGACCACGGCACCGGGACGGCCGTCGTGCAGCGTGATCGCCGACACCGTGATCTCCACCGCTCGACGACCGCCGTCGCGGTGCAGCATCAGGAACGTGCGGCGGTTCCGCCCGCTGCGCGCCGCGTTCTCCCGGAACGACACCGCGGACATCCGCTCGCTCTCGTCCAGCAGCGTGGTGCCGGCCCGGCCGACGACCTCGCCGGGCTCCCAGCCGAGGATGTCCGTGATGGCGTCGCTGGCGTACTCGACGGTGCCGTCGGCCCCGAAGATCAGGATCATGTCGGACGAGGTGCGCAGGATCGACTGGTAGAAGTCCCGCTGGTCGGTGACCGTGCGGGCGAAGAGGCGATCGAACGACCGCGTCAGTCGGCCGAGGACGGCCCACAGCAGGGCCGCCGACACGGCGACGAAGAGGAGGCCCTTGCCGATGTCGGCGAGGCGCGCGCCGGCGGCCTCGCCCCGGGCCGAGCCGAACACGAGGTCGCTGACCACGATCCAGACGCTGGCCAGGAGGGCGTACCAGACCACCACCCGTCCGGTGATCGCCGAGAGCGCACCGTCCGGTGGCGGGGCAGGGGCCGGGGCGACGCCGTCGGTGCTCTCGTGGCCGTTCATCACCCTCCGTGGCAGCGCGCAGACGGGGACCCCACGGGGAGTGTACGGACGCGCTCCCGACCTCGCAGGTGAACTGGCTGGCGCGGCGTCGTCCGGACCACCGAGGCTGCGGCATGGCTGCCGCCGCCCCCGACCGCATCGCCTTGGTCCGCTACGACGTCTTCACCGACGTGCCCTTCACGGGCAACCCGTTGGCCGTCGCCATCGACCCACCCGCCCTCACCACCGTCCAGATGCAGCGCGTCGCCGCCGAGCTGAACCTGTCCGAGACGGTGTTCCTGACCGCCCTCGCCGACGGGTCCTGGGCCACGCGCATCTTCACACCGGCCACGGAGATGCCCTTCGCCGGGCACCCCAGCGTCGGCGCCGCGCTGGCGCTCGCCGACGCAGGCCTCGTCGAGGACGGGACCGTCTCCCTGCAGGAGGGCGTGGGCACGGTCGTCGTCGAGGTGGTGGACGGCGTCGCGACCCTGACGACGCCGCTCCCGCCCTCGCCGGTGGAGTCGGCCGACCCGGGGGACGTCGTGGCCGCGCTCGGGCTCGAGCTCTGCGACCTGCACCCCGAGCTCGGCCCCCGTGGCTGGAGCGCGGGCGTGCCCTTTACCGTCGTCGCGGTCCGTGACCTCGACGTGCTCGCGCGGGCGGCCGTCGACCTCGGACGCTGGAGCGAGGCGGTCGGTCTCAGCGCCGCGCCGGACGTCTACGTCGTGACGCCGCTCGACGGCGTGCGGGGCGAGCGCTGGCGTGCGCGCATGTTCGGGCCTGTCCTCGGGGTGGTCGAGGACCCGGCGACGGGGTCGGCCGCCGCCGCCCTCTGCGGCTACCTCGCGGGCGCTGCGGGCGAGGCGCGCATCGACGAGGGCTGGACCATCGAGCAGGGCGTCGAGATGGGCCGGCCCAGCGAGATCCGCCTGCAGGGCGTGCGTCGCGGCGCCGAGCTGGTCGCCGTCCGGGTCGGCGGCCGCGCCGTGCAGGTCGGATCGGGGGAGCTGGCGGTGCCGCCGGCGTGAGGCGGCCGCACCCGTGGCCTCGGGGCGCGTGACGCACCCGTCCCCGCCGAACGCGGCGCCCTGGGCTGACGACCACGTGCCCACCGAGTTCCAGCGCGCGGTGGTCGATGCGCTGCGGCAGCTGCCACCCGGCGAGCTGGTGACCTACGGCGAGCTGGCCGAGGAGATCGGGCGCCCGGGCGCCGGCCAAGCCGTCGCCAACGTGCTGCGACGCGCTCCGGACGTCCCGTGGTGGCGCGTGGTGCCGTCCGATGGTCGGCTCTACTGCAGCCACGCACCGGTGCAGGCCCCGCTCCTCGAGGCCGAGGGTCACCACATCGACGACGAGCGACGTGTGATCGGACCGTCCCCCGGACCGCCGTCGCCGTAGCGTGCGGCGCATGGCGACGGTCCACCTGGTCGACGGCACCTACGAGCTCTTCCGGTACCACTACTCCCCCAACAACCGCGACCCCGAGCGGGGCGCGGTGCGGGGCGTCGTGAACTCCATGCTGCAGCTGGTGGAGGACGGGGCCACGCACATCGGCGTCGCGACCGACCACGTGATCGAGAGCTTCCGCAACGAGATGTGGGCGGGCTACAAGGACGGCGAGGGGATCGACCCGCTGCTGAAGGCGCAGTTCCCGGTGCTCGAGGAGAGCCTCGAGGCAGCCGGCTTCGCCGTGTGGCCCCAGACGACCTTCGAGGCCGACGACGGCCTGGCGGCCGGCGCGGTCCTGGCTGCGGCCGATGACGACGTGGAGCGCGTCGTGATCTGCACGCCCGACAAGGACATGGCCCAGCTCGTCGGCGGCAAGGTCGTGCAGTGGGACCGGCGCCAGGACAAGTGGTTCGACACGGCCGGGGTGCAGGAGAAGTTCGGGGTGCTGCCGGAGTCGATCCCCGACTGGCTCGGGCTCGTCGGCGACTCGGCGGACGGCTTCCCCGGCCTGCAGGGATGGGGCGCCAAGTCGGCCGCCGCGGTGCTGGCCCGGTACCTCCACATCGAGGACATCCCGCCTGCGGCGGGGCAGTGGGACATCACCGTGCGCAGCGGCGCCAAGCTGGCCAAGGTGCTGCAGGACTGCCTCGACGAGGCCCTGCTGTTCCGCACCCTCGCCACGCTGCAACCCGATGCACCGGTGAGCGCCTCCGTCCAGGACATGGCCTGGCGCGGACCGAAGGACGGCTTCGCCGCCGTGGCGGCCTCGCTCGACGCCGACCGGCTCGCCGAGCGGGCGGAGCGACTCGCCCCCTGACAGGGCTCCCTCCAGGGGGCCGCTGGTACCGTTGGGCCCGGCTTCGACCGACCCTGCACCGCGCCGCGGAACAGCCCGTCTCTCCCAGCCGGAGAGGGAACCGTGCTCCAGCAGCGCATGTCCGATGTCCTCGGTGAGCTGGCGCGCACGATCGGGACGGACTTCCGCCTCGATGCGACGCTCGAGCGCCTCGTCGGCCGGGCCGTCGAGGTGCTGCCGGCCACGGGCGCCACGCTGCTGCTCCGCGCCGAGGACGGCTCCACCCGCTGCGTCGCCTCCTCCGAGCCGACCCGGGTGCCGGACGACAGCAAGGGTCCGGGCACACCACCGAGGTCCTTCCCGCTGCGGGTGGGCGAGGCCGTCGTCGGCTCCCTCGAGCTGCACCAGGAGCACGGTGCGGCATGGGACGTGGCCACCGTGGAAGGCGCCCAGACCCTGGCGGACGTGGCCGCGGCGTACCTCCTCGTCGCCCGGGCCCGGATCGACTCCGACGCCGCCTCCGAGCGGGCTCGGCGCAGCTCGGCCCACGACGACCAGTCGGTCCTGGCCCTTCGCACGAGCGAGCAGCGCAAGGCCGCCATCCTGGCGTCGGTCCTGGACGCCGTGATCACGATCGACGCCGACGGCGGGGTGCTCGAGTTCAACCCGGCGGCCGAGCGCATGTTCGGCCACCTCGAGCACGACGCCACCGACCGCAACCTCCTCGAGCTGCTGACCCCGCCGGACACGATGGGCAGCGACTGGATGGACGTGGGCCGCTACCTGGCGCGGGACGACGGCCCGCCGACCGGGCGGCGCATCGAGCTGATGGGTACCCGTGGCGACGGGACGACGTTCCCCGCCGAGGTGAGCATCACCGCGGTCGACGGACCGGGTCCCCGGCTCTTCACCGCGTTCGTCCGAGACCTCACGAGGCGGGTGGAGGCCGACGCGGAGCGGCGCGACCTGGAGTCGAGGGTGCAGCAGTCGGAGCGCCTGGCGAGCCTGGGCCAGCTCGCCGGAGGGGTCGCCCACGACTTCAACAACCTGCTCACCGTGATCCTCAACTACGCCAGCTTCATCGCCGAGTCCGACGCGAACGCTGACGACACCCGGGCGCAGGCCGCCGAGATCACGGCATCCGCCGAGCGGGCGGCCGGCCTCACCAAGCAGCTGCTGCTCTTCGCCCGCCGCGAGCCGGTGCAGCGGGCGCCGCTGGACCTGGCGGGCGTGGTGCGCGACGTGCGGGCCCTGCTCGAGCAGGCCGTCGGCGAGGCCATCGAGCTGGTCGTCGTCGACGAGGGTGGCCTCCCCCTCGTCATCGGCGACCGCGGGCAGTTCGAGCAGGTGCTCATGAACCTCGCGGTCAACGCCCGCGACGCCATGCCCGACGGCGGGACCCTGACGGTGTGCACGTCCCTCGTGGCCGACGGCGCCGGCCCTGGCGTGGAGCTGCGGGTCACCGACGTCGGCGAGGGGATGCCGCCCGACGTGGCGGCGCACGCCTTCGACCCGTTCTTCACCACCAAGGTCCTCGGGCACGGCTCCGGGCTCGGGCTCGCCACGGTCTACGGGCTGGTGTCGGACGCCGGCGGCACGATCGCCCTGACCTCGACCCTCGGTGTGGGCTCCACCTTCACGATCCGGCTCCCGGTGGCGGCCGGCGTCACGATGGTCCCCACGACCCCCGTCACCTCGGCGCCCGCCACCGGCGACGGGGAGTCGGTCCTCGTCGTCGAGGACCAGGTGCCCGTGCGCCGGGTGATCGTCTCCATGCTGCGCCGCAACGGCTACCGCGTGATCGAGGCCGAGGACGCGCAGACGGCGCTCGAGCTCGCCAGCGCCGACCACTTCGACCTGCTGCTCGCCGACATCGTGATGCCCGGGCTCTCGGGCCGCGACCTGGTCGCCGAGCTGCGGCGGCGCAAGCCGGCGCAGCGGGTCCTCTACATGTCCGGCTACAGCGGCGGTGCGTTCGGGGCGCAACGGGCCCTGGACCCCGGCGAGGCGCTGATCCACAAGCCGTTCAAGGAGCGCGACCTGCTCGGCGCCGTGCACGGCGCCCTCCACCAGCAGGAAGGGGGATCGGCCCCGATCCCCGCCCAGCAGGCGGCGGGAGGTGCGCGATGAGGGTCCTGGTCGTCGAGGACGAACCCCAGATCCGCCAGCTCGTGCGAGTCGGCCTCGAGCAGCACCACCTGTCCGTGGACGAGGCGTCGACCGTCGCCGAGGCCTGCGCCGCCGTCGACGCCGTCGAGTACGACGTCGTGATCCTCGACCTCACCCTGCCCGACGGCTCCGGCATCGACGTCCTGCAGCGCCTGAACGAGCGACTGCCGCGGAGCCACATCATCGTCCTGAGCGGTGCGGTCACCGAGCTGGACCGCATCCGCGGGCTGGAGCTGGGGGCCGACGACTACGTCGTCAAGCCGTTCTCGGCCCGCGAGCTCACCGCTCGGGTCCTGGCCGTCCGCCGGCGCCGGACCGCGCCCACGGAGTCGAGCATCCGCTTCGGCGGCTTCGAGCTCGACCTGGCCGGGCGTCGGCTCCTGCTCGAGGGCGAGGTCGTGGCGCTGTCCGCCACCGAGTACGCCCTGCTCGCCTTCCTGGCTGCACGGGCCGGGCACGTGTTCAGCCGGGGCGAGCTCCTCGCCACGGTGTGGCACTCCGATGCCGGGTGGGGCGCCCACGCCGCTGTCACCGAGACCGTCCGCCGGGTGCGGCGCAAGCTCGAGGTCGATCCGCACCACCCCGTCCTGCTGCGGACGGTGCGTGGCGTCGGCTACTGCTTCGACATGCCGCGCGCCGAGCCGGAGGGCGGGACGGGCGCGGTGGTCCACGACCGCGGGACGGTGACCACGGTGGACGGGCGGATCGTGCACGCCGATCCTGCGGCGGTGTCGCTGCTGGGCGCCGCCGACCCGGACGAGGTCATCGGCGCACACGTCCTGGACTTCGTGGCGCCGCAGTCGCTGCGCTCGGCGCGGGAGCGGATCCGCCAGGTGGCCACCGGAGCCGAGGGGCGGTCCCAGGTGCTGCTCGTCGCGCACCCGGACGGCTCGCCGGTGCCGCTCGAGATCACCACGCAGTCGACGCGCTGGGAGGACCACGAGGCCGTGGAGGTCCAGCTCCGCCACGCCGCCGACGTGTCGCCGGACTTCCGTCGGTTCGTCACCGGCCTGTTGAGCGACGTGACCGACGCGGTCGTGATCACCGACATGAGCTTCCACGTGCGGAGCTGGAACGGTGCCGCCGAGCGCCTCTACGGCTGGACCGAGGCCGAGGTCCTCGGCCGCCACGTGCTGGACGTGGTGGGCACCACCGGAGAGCAACCGGCCATGGGTGCGGCGCAGGCCGGGCTCGAGACCGACTACCGCTGGCACGGCCGCATCGAGCAGACGACGAGGGACGGCTCCACCATCGCGGTCCGGACGTCGATGAGCGTCGTGCGCGACGAGACCGGCGCCGAGCTCGGGATCATCAGCGTCAACCGGCCCGTCCCGGATGACGCCGGCGCCGCTCGCACCTTGGTCGACCAGTCCGGAGACATCCGCCGGGGCCTCGCCGCCGGCGAGTTCGAGGTGCACTACCAGCCCGTCGTCGCCCTCGACGACGAGCACGTGGTGACCGTCGAGGCCCTCGTCCGGTGGAACCACCCCGAGGACGGGCTCCTGGCTCCCGACTCCTTCATCGAGGTCGCCGAGCGCAGCGACGTCATCCGCGAGCTCGGCGCGTTCGTGCTGGCCACCGCGTGCCGCCAGGTGGCGCTGTGGCGCACCAGCGGCGTCCAGGTCGCCCTCGCCGTCAACCTCTCGGCGCGCGAGCTCACCGACCCGCTGCTCGTCGAGCACATCACCGAGACGGTCGCCGCGTCCGGTCTCGAGCTGAGCGCGCTGTGGCTGGAGGTCACGGAGACGGCGCTGGTGGAGGACGTGGCGCAGGCCAGCGTCCTGCTCCACGAGCTGGCCGGTCTCGGCATCGGCATCTCCATCGACGACTTCGGCACGGGCTGGGCCAGCCTCACCTACCTGCGGCAGTTCCCCGTCCACGTGCTCAAGATCGACCGCAGCTTCGTCGCCGGGGTCGACCACGACCCCAACAGCGCGACCATCGTCCGCTCGATCCTCGCCCTCGGCGCCGAGCTCGGCCTGGTCGTCGTGGCCGAGGGGATCGAGACCCGAGCGGAGGCCGACGCGCTCAGGGCCCTGGGGTGCGCGGTGGGCCAGGGCTACCTCTTCGCCCGGCCCATGCCCGCCGCCGAGATCGACCTCAGCCGCATGCTGCGGCTGCACGAGCACGGACGGGACCACCGGGTGACGGCTCCTGCCGCCGCGGACGAGGCCCAGCCGTGCGGCGCGCCCATCCCGTCGGCGTGGAGCGAGGTCGACGCCCTCGCGGAGGCCGAGGTCGTCACCCGGGTGCTCCGCCGCCTCCTGCACATCCGGTCCGCAGCGGCTGCCGCCGCGCTGCTGCAGCAGACGGTCCGCGACCTCGGCGGCGGGCTGGTGCTGGCCGTCGACGCCGGCGAGGACGCCATCCACATCGACGTCTCCCTCGGCGAAGGTGCCGCGCTGGTGCCGCGAGCCGACCTGCTCGGCGGGGCCCGCGCCCAGATCGAGCGGGTGATCCCACGGCTCGCGGAGGACGCACGCCACGCCATCGCCCTGCTCCAGCGCCAGGAGCGGCTCAGGACCCAATCGGACACCGACGTGCTGACCGGCCTCGCCAATCGCCGGGTCCTGGAGCGGGTCCTGCCCCGGACGGTGCGAGGGGCGGTGATCATGATCGACCTCGACCACCTGAAGGCGGTCAACGACACGCTCGGGCAGACGGCCGGCGACGAGGTCCTGGCCGAGTTCGGCGTGGTGCTGAGCCGGTCGGTCCGGGCCGGCGACGTGTGCTGCCGCACCGGCGGGGAGGAGTTCGTGATCGTCGCCGGGGACCCCGATCTCACGGCGGCGCTCGGCCTCATCGAGCGCCTGCGGACCGAGTGGACCGCCGCCGCACCCCACCAGGTCACCTTCTCCGCCGGCGCGGCCGCCGTCGATGCCGACGGCGCGGGAGCCGCCCTCCTCGCCGCGGACCGGGCGCTGGATCGGGCCAAGGAGCTCGGGCTGGGCCGCACCGAGCTCTCCTCCGTGGGATCGTGAGGCCGGTGGTCAGCCCTCGGGCGGGGTGAGCACGTCGGCGAACGCCATGGGCGGCACCACGTCCAGCTGGTCGTAGGTGCACTGGTGCGGCTCCTTGTCGGGCCGCCAGCGCACGAACCGCGTGGTCCCGCGGAACCGGCCCGCCGTCATGATCGTGTAGCCGACCTCCACCACCTGCGTGGTGCGCAGCGGGATCCACGACTGGTCGCGCTGGCTGTTCCAGCGGTTCGGCGCGCCGGGCAGGTGCCCGGTCTCGTGGGCTTCGGCCTCGTACCAGCTGCTCCAGGGGTGGTCCGCGAACTCGGCCGAGCCGGGGTCGATGACCAGGGGCGCCAGCTCGTCCACGAGCTCGGCCCGGCGCTTGGCCGTGAACGACGCCGAGACGCCGACGTGGCGCAGGTCGCCGGGGGCGTCGGACGTGCCGGCGTGGATGCCGAGCAGGATCGAGCCGACCCCCTTGCCGTCCTTGTGCCAGCGGAACCCGGCGGCGACGCAGTCGGCCGTG
Organism: Acidimicrobiaceae bacterium; assembly: GCA_036675575.1. GTDB lineage: Bacteria > Actinomycetota > Acidimicrobiia > Acidimicrobiales > Salinilacustritrichaceae > Salinilacustrithrix. The sequence continues at coordinate 19,875 of JAKFET010000154.1, read as the reverse complement.
CGCTGGTGCTTGACCTTGCGCAGGATCCGCTTGTCGGGCTGGTAGGTGCTGGCGGGGTCCTTGGCGATCAGGCCGTCCAGGCCGGCGCCCTCGACCCGGCGGAACCACTCGGTGGCGACATCCCGGTCGGTGGTGATGGGGGTCAGGTGCACCTGGGCACCGGGGACCAGCGACTGCTCCAGCAGGGTGCGGCGCTCGCGGAACGGGCGGTCGAACAGGGCGTCGTCGTCCAGCGCGACCAGGTCGAACGCCACGAACGCCGCCGGCGTCTGCTCGGCCAGCATCGTGACGCGGGACTCGGCCGGGTGGATCCGCTGGCCGAGGGCGTCGAAGTCGAGCCGGTCGCCGACCGCCACGACGATCTCCCCGTCGACCACGCAGCGATCGGGGAGGGCGGCGCGCAGCGGGTCCAGCAGCTCGGGGAAGTACCGGGTGAGCGGCCGCTCGTTGCGGCTGCCGAGCTCGATCTCCTCCCCGTCGCGGAACACGAGGCACCGGAAGCCGTCCCACTTCGGCTCGAAGACCCAGTCGCCGGCGGGGATGCCGTCGTTGGCCTTGGCCAGCATCGGCTTGAGCGGGAACGGCACCGGGAGGTCCATCGACCCGAGGCTAGGTGCCTCCGGTCAGTTCCTCGTCGGGTGGCGCCGCGATGCACGATGGCGGATGACCGAAGGGGGTCCCATGTCCATCGATCACGTCGACGTCCTGATCATCGGAGCCGGCATCTCCGGGATCGGCGCGGCCCACCACCTGCTCGCCGATCGACCGGGGACGACCTTCGCGATCCTCGAGTGCCAGGACGGCCACGGCGGCACGTGGCGGACCCACACGTACCCCGGCGTCCGCTCGGACAGCGACCTGTACACCTTCGGGTACGCGTTCAAGCCGTGGACCGGCGCGCCGATCGCCACGGCCGAGGAGATCCTCACCTACCTCGGCGAGGTGATCGAGGAGGACGGCCTCGACCAGCACATCCGGTACCAGCACCGGATCGACACGGCGGCGTGGTCCACCGAGGACCGCCGCTGGACGGTGGCCGGGACCCGCACCGACACCGGAGAGGCGTTCACCGTCTCCGCCGGGTTCCTGTGGATGTGCCAGGGCTACTACCGCCACACCGAGGGCTACACCCCCGAGTGGGACGGCATGGCCGACTTCGGCGGGCAGATCGTGCACCCCCAGACCTGGCCGGCCGACCTCGACTACGCCGGCAAGCGCGTCGTCGTCATCGGCTCCGGAGCCACCGCCGCCACCCTGATCCCGGCCATGGCGAACGACTGCGAGCACGTCACGATGCTCCAGCGCTCCCCCACGTACTTCGCCACCGGGCGCAACGCCAACGAGCTCGCCGACCAGCTGCGCGACCTCGACATCCCGCCGGAGTGGACGCACGAGATCGTCCGGCGACAGGTGCTCAAGACCCAGGCACTGGTGACGTCGATGTCGGCCGAGCACCCTGAGCTGGTGAAGGAGGAGCTCTTCAACGGCATCAGGGCCATCCTCGGCGACGACTACGACCTCAGCCCGCACTTCACCCCGGCGTACCGGCCGTGGCAGCAGCGCATCGCGTTCGTGCCGAACGGCGACCTCTTCGAGGGCATCAGGAGCGGCAAGGCGTCGGTGGTGACCGACACCATCGACCGCTTCGTGCCCGAGGGCATCCTGCTCGCCTCCGGCGACGTGCTCGAGGCCGACATCATCATCACGGCCACCGGCTTCGAGATGAGCGTCCTCGGCGACATCGCCTTCAGCATCGACGCCGAGCCGCTCGACTTCGCCCAGACCGTCGGGTACCGCGGGACGATGTTCACGGGCGTGCCGAACATGGCCTGGGTGTTCGGGTACTTCCGGGCCAGCTGGACCCTGCGAGCCGATCTGATCGCCGACTTCGTGTGCCGCCTCCTCGACCACATGGACGAGCTCGGTGCCAGCATCGTGGTGCCCCAGCTGCGCGAGGAGGACGCCGACATGGGGCTCCTCCCGTGGGTGGACCCCGAGGACTTCAACCCCGGCTACCTCATGCGGGCCCTGCACCTGATGCCGAAGCAGGGCACGAAGCCCCCGTGGCGCTTCACCCAGGACTACTGGGCCGAGAAGGACGAGTTCCCCGCCGCCGACCTCGACGACGGGGCGCTGCTCTACCGCTGATCGCCAGGTACGAACGAACCGATCGGTTCGTTCGTACCTCTGGGTGGAACGAGCGGACCGATCGGTTCGCTCGTCCGGGTCAGGCTCGGGGGGCGGTGCTCGTCGAGCTCGACCAGCCGGCGCGCTCCGGGTCAGGCGGGGCGGGGATGCTCGTCGCCCGGGCGGGACGCGCCGAGGAACACCGACGCGTCCTCCGCGACGAACCGGTCCAGGTCCCAGTCGTCGGCGTGGGCGAGGTGGATGTGCTCGTCCCGGAGCCGCCAGGCCCAGACGTGCCCCACGTCGCCGACGGTCACGGTGATGCGCTCGTACTGGGAGCCCTCGAAGCGGTCGAGGATCGCGAGCTCGTCGTCGTCGACCTCGATCAGGTGACCCTTCGCCGAGCCCTCCGGCGACGGCACCAGGCCCGGGTACACGCGACCGTGGAGGCCCACCGCCCGCCACCCGACGACGGTGGCGGGTTCGAGGCGCGGGCTGCGGCCGAGCAGGTGCTGCAGGAGCGGCGGGTGCTGAAGGGTGCCGTAGACGAAGAGCCGGTGCACCCCGGCGAAGGTACCGGCGGTCCTACGGGCGGGCGCCGCGCACGAAGACCGGGGTCTCCGACATCACCGCCAGCGCCCGCCGGATGGCGGCGCGCACCCGGGGGTAGGTGCCGCACCGGCACACGTTGCGCAGCGAGTCGAGCTCCTCCTCGGTGACCTCGCTGCGCCCGGCGGCCAGCAGGCCCTGGATCAGGTCGACGGCCGCCATGATCTGGCCCGGCTGGCAGTAGCCGCACTGGGCGACGTCCTGCTCGAGCCACACCTCCTGCACCGGGTGCAGGCCGTCGCCTTCGACGGCGTCGGCCAGCCCCTCGATCGTGATGACCTCGTCGCCGGGGCGCAGCTGGCCGACCGGGATCGCGCAGGGGTTGACGGCCCTGCCGTTCACCAGGCTCGTGCAGGACTGGCAGATGCTCAGCCCGCAGCCGTACTTCGGCCCCGTGATGCCGAGCACGTCGCGCAGCACCCACAGGAGCCGCACGTCGTCCTCCACGTCGACCTCGACACGTCGACCATTCACCGTGAGCTTGCGGACAGGCATCGATGCTCCTCTCAGCGCCGGCCGAGGCCGTCGGTCGGGGACTGCGGGATCGTCCCCCGGGGGGCGATGGACTCGGCGAGCGGCAGTCCGTGGTTGATCGGGAACGACGTCGGCATCGTGCCGGTGGCCCTGGCGTACGCCGTGGCGGTGGCCGCCATCGACGCCGCCACGCCGAACTCCCCGGCCCCACCCGGCTGGCTCGACGAGTCGAGGATGAAGACCTGGGTCTCGAAGGGCACGTTCCACTGCCGGGTGTAGTAGGCGTGCTCCCAGGAGTCCTCGGCGAAGGCGCCGTCGACGAGGTGGAGCGAGAACGAGAGGCAGTTGGCGATCCCGTCCATCATCCCGCCCAGCATCTGGGCCTCGAGCCCCCTCGGGTTGATGGTGAGCCCCACGTCGACGGCGTAGATCGCCCGGGTCACACGCGGGCCGGTGTAGGCGTACTGCGCGGTCGGCACCGTGCGGCCCACGGTCTCGGGGCGGCAGTCGATCTCGATGAGGCAGGCCGCACGACCCTTGTACTCGCTGTGGAAGCCCAGGCCCTGCGCGGTGCCGGCCGGCATCTCCCGTCCCCAGCCCCCGGCCTCGGCCACCTTCTCGAGCACGGCCCTCGACCGGGCGTCGCGCATGGTCGTCAGGCGCAGCTCGAGCGGGTCCCGGCCGACCTCGGCGGCGATCTGGTCGATGGCGAGCTCGCGCGCCGTGACGACGTTCGGGCTGTAGATGTTGCGCATCGAGCCGGTGCGGAAGACGTTGGTCTCGACCTCACCCGGGCCCGGCAGGGTCTCCGTGAGCAGCTGCTGGACCGGGCCGAAGTCGTACGGCACGTACTGGGTCAGCATGAACACCGTCTGGGAGAACCCGAGGCCCCCGAACCCGCCGGGGAGCTCGTCGACGCGTGCCGAGATGATCTCGCCGAGGCCGTGGCCGAAGTCGGTGTTCACGCTCGTGTGGTGCTGGGCGTAGGACACGATGTCGGTGGCGGAACGCGTGATCCGGATGGACGAACGGCACGCGGGGTGGGCCCGGCCCTGGCGGAAGTCGTCGGTGCGGGTCCAGCTCAGCCGCACCGGGACGCCCATCGCCTGGCTGACCAGGGCGGCTTCGCGGGCCGCGTCCCAGAACAGGTCGCGTCCGAACGACCCGCCGCCCTGGACGACGTGGACCGTCACCGCGTCCTGCGGCAGGCCGAGCGCCTCGGCGATGTCCTGCTTGGCCACCACCGGGTTCTTCATCGGACCCCAGATCTCGGCCCGGTCGCCGCGGACGTCGGCCACGCACGGGTTCGGCTCCAGGGGGCAGTTGGGCTGGAACGCGAACGTGAACGTGAAGTCGCGCGTCTCCACGGGCATCGGCAGCCCGAGCGGATCGAGCAGCCCGGCGTCGGGGACGAGCGGTGGCAGCTCGGCGGCCTCCAGGGCCGACTGGACCGACTCGTCGTCCATGCCGGCCGCCGGTCCCGGCGCCCACTCGACGTCGACGACCTGGAGGGCGTCGATGCACTGGCCGAAGGTCCGGGCCCGGATGGCCACCCCGCTCTCGACCATCGCCACGTGCGTCACGCCCGGCACCGCCAGCACCTCGCCCTCGTTGCGGAGGCGCACCGGCCGCCCGAGGTGGGTCGGGGGACGGGCGACCATGGTGGGCAGCGCATCCGGGACGTCGAGGTCCGCGGTGTAGCGCATCTCCCCCGTGACCATCGCCCGGGCGTCGATGCGGTTCTGCGGCGTCCCCACGATGCGCGGCCGCTCGGCCTTCGGCTCGACGTCGACCTCCTCGGTGACCGTCGACGCCGCGTCGCGCGCGAGCTCGCCGAACCCGAGCGAGCTGCCGTCGGGGGCGCGGATGATCCCGTCGACGATGCCGAGCTGGGAGCCGGCGGAGCCGAGCGCGACGGCGGCGGCGTCGAGGAGGCGCTGGCGGGCGACGGCCGCGGCGATGCGCACCGGGTCGTAGAGCGTGTAGATGCTGTTCGACCCGCCGGTCAGCTGGTTGAAGAGCAGCTCGGGGCGCGCGTCGGCCTGGGTGATGCGGACCTGCGTCAGCGGCACGTCCATCTCCTCGGCGATGATCATGGCGATCGCCGTGCTGATGCCCTGGCCCACCTCGGTCCGGTGCAGCTCGAACGACACCGTGCCGTCCTCCTCGACCGTGACGGTGATCAGGTTGGCGGTCGGCCGCGCGGCGTCGCGCAGGAAGTCGATGAGGTCGTAGGACTCCGCGATCTGCGGTCCGATCGACGGGAGCTCCTGGGCGTCGGCGGTGACCCGCGGGTCGATCCAGCGGGCGGCCGTGACGAGCGTGGGCCCGGCGATGACGTAGCCGAGGAATCGGCGGCGGCTGACGCCGCGGGCGGAGTGGTGCATCGGATCCCCCTCGTGGTGCGTTCCGTCATGGAACGGACGAACGGCACGAACCGTACGGTCCGCCCCCGAGGAAGTCCGGTCGCGCGGGAGTGGGACCCTCTGGAGGGACCCCACTAGTTTCCTCGGCCATGGCCGAGCACCCCATGTCCGAGCGCATCGCCGACCTCGAGGAGAAGAAGGTCGAGGCGCGCCAGCCCGGCTCCGAGCGCTCGATCGCGCGGCAGCAGGAGCGGGGCAAGATGCTGGCCCGGGAGCGCATCGAGTACCTGCTCGACGAGGGCAGCTTCCACGAGCTCGACATGCTCGCCCGCCGGCCCATGGAGTCGTCCTTCGACGAGCGGCCCTACGGCGACGGCGTCATCTGCGGTTGGGGCACCGTTGACGGCAAGAAGATCTTCGTCTTCAGCCAGGACTTCACCGTCTACGGCGGCGCCCTCGGCGAGGTCTTCGCCAACAAGATCCACAAGCTGATGGACATGGCGCTCAAGGTCGGCGCTCCGCTCGTGGGCCTGAACGACGGTGCCGGCGCCCGCATCCAGGAGGGCGTGGTCTCCCTCGACTCCTACGGCGGCATCTTCTACCGCAACGTCAAGGCATCGGGCGTCACGCCCCAGATCAGCGTGATCATGGGCCCGTGCGCCGGCGGCGCCGTCTACTCCCCCGCCATGACCGACTTCGTGTTCATGGTCGAGGACACCAGCTACATGTTCATCACCGGTCCCGACGTCGTGAAGACGGTGACGGGTGCCGACGTGACCCAGCAGGAGCTCGGCGGCGCCGACGCCCACTCCCAGAAGTCCGGCGTCTGCCAGTTCACCGGCGCCGACGACCGCGCGGTGCTCGACGACGTCAAGTACCTGCTGTCGTTCCTGCCCTCGAACAACCTCGAGGTCCCGCCGGTGCTCGACACCGGCGACGACCCCGAGCGCCAGTGCGACGCCCTGCGCGACCTGGTGCCGACGAACCCCAACCAGCCCTACGACATGAAGGCGGTCATCGCCGAGATCGTCGACGACGGCGACTACTTCGAGTACGCGCAGGCGTGGGCGCCCCAGATCACCTGCGGCTTCGCCCGCATGGCCGGCCGCCCGGTGGGCATCGTCGGCAACCAGCCGATGGCGATGGCCGGCGTGCTCGACATCGAGTCGTCCGAGAAGGCCGCCCGGTTCGTGCGCACCTGCGACTCGTTCAACATCCCGCTGCTGACCTTCGTCGACGTGCCCGGCTTCATGCCCGGCGTCGACCAGGAGCACGGCGGCATCATCCGCCACGGCGCCAAGCTGCTCTACGCGTACTGCGAGTCCACGGTGCCCCGCATCCAGATCATCACCCGCAAGGCCTACGGCGGGGCCTACGTGGTCATGAACTCCCGGTCGATCGGCGCCGACTACGCCATCGCCTGGCCGTCGGCCGAGCTGGCCGTCATGGGCGCCGCCGGCGCGGTCGAGATCGTGAACCGCCGGGAGATCCTGGACGCCGACGACCCCGACGCCAGGAAGGCCGAGCTGGTCGAGGAGTACTCCGAGAAGTTCCTCAACCCCTACGCCGCCGCCGACCGGGGCTACGTCGACGACGTGATCGACCCGGCCGACACCCGCCGCAAGATCAACGCCGCCCTCGACATGCTCGAGTCCAAGCGCGAAGAGCTGCCCGCCCGCAAGCACGGCAACGTGCCGCTCTAGGCCGATCGGTAGCGTCGACCCGTGCAGATCCAGCCCGCCCCCACGGACGAGGAAGCCGTCGCCATCGCCGCTGCGATCGAGGTCGCCTGGCCACGGGTCGGCGGCGACGCGGCGGTCGACCGCCCGAACCGCTGGCGGTTCTCGGGTCGCTGGTGGAGCCAACCGGTCCCGCTGCGCCGCAACCGTCCCTGGTAGGGCGCCGGTGGGCGTCGAGATCACCACCGTCGGGCCGGACCTGGTGGTCGTCCACGAAGGCACGCAGGTGCGGCGGTACGACGAGCTCGCGCCCGGCCGCAGCCACGTCCTCGACGGCATCGAGGTCCAGACCATGGCCGACCCCGGGGGAGCCCTCCTGGCCCGGTTCGCCACCGTCAACGACGTCCACTTCGGCGAGGTGCGCTGCGGCGTCGTCGAGGGCCACGAGGACACCGTCGGCCCGATCCTGACCGCCGACCCCGGCGAGCCCCCCTACCCGGTGACGATGAACGGCGCGGCCGTCGCCGAGATCGCGGCCGCCGAGGTCGATGCCGTGTTCGCGAAGGGCGACCTGACCACGAACGGCACCGACGACGAGTACACCGCGTTCCTCGACACCTACCACGCCGCCTTCGGCGACCGGCTCACCCACGTGCGGGGCAACCACGACGCCTACGAGGGCCAGTCCTACGCCGCGTGGCCGCTGCAGCGGGTCGACCTGCCGGGTGCCACGGTCGTGCTGCTCGACACGGTGATCCCGCGCCGCTCGTCGGGCGGGCTCACCCACGACCAGCTCGACGAGCTCGACGCCATCGCCGCCGACGCCGACCGCCCGGTGGTCGTCCTCGGCCACCACCACGTCTGGGACCCGCGCTCGGCCGAGCGCCCGGACAGCTACTTCGGCATCCACCCCGACTGGTCGGAGCGCCTGGTCGAGGTCGCGGCGCGGCGACCGTCGATCGTGGGCTACTTCGCCGGCCACACGCACCGGAACCGGGTGCGCCGCTTCCCCGAGACCGGTGGCATGCCCTGGGTCGAGGTCGCCTGCGTCAAGGACTACCCGGGAGCGTGGGCGGAGTACCGGGTCCACGAGGGGGGCATCGTCCAGCTCCACCACCGGATCTCCTCGCCGGACGCGCTGGCGTGGACCGAGCGCACCCGGGGCATGTACCTCGGCATGTACGCCGACTACGCGTTCGGCACGCTGGCCGACCGCTGCTTCGCCCTCGCCCGGTGAGCGCCACCCTGCCCCTCGCCGACCTGCGGGTCGTCGACGCGTCCACCGTGCTCGCCGGGCCGGCGTGCGCCCGCTACCTGGCGGACTTCGGCGCCGACGTCATCAAGGTGGAGCGGCCCGGCAGCGGCGACGGCACCCGGGACATGTTCCGACGGCACCCCGACGACGACGTCACCTACTTCTGGAAGCTGCTCGGCCGCGGGAAGCGGACGGTCGTGCTCGACCTCAAGTCCGACGAGGGTCGCGGGCACATGCTCGACCTGTGCGCCTCCGCCGACGTGCTGGTCGAGAACTTCCGGCCCGGCACGCTCGAGCGCCTCGGCCTCGGCCCCGCAGTGCTGCACGAGCGGAACCCCGACCTGGTCATCACGCGGGTCAGCGGCTTCGGGCAGGACGGCCCCTACGCCGGCCGGGCCGGGTTCGCCACGCTGGCCGAGGCCATGTCGGGCTTCGCCTCGCTCTCGGGCGAGCCCGACGGCGCCCCGCTGCTCCCTCCCATCGCCCTCACGGACGAGGTCACCGGGCTCACCGCTGCGTTCGCCACCATGGTGGCCGTCCACTCCGGCGTCGGCCAGGTGGTCGACGTGAACCTGCTCGAGTCGCTGCTGCAGATCATGGGACCGCTGGTGTCGGCGGCGGCGATCGAGGGCTGGGAGCAGCCCCGCCTGGGCTCCGGCGTCCCCTACACGGTCCCCCGGGGCACGTGGCAGTGCCGCGACGGCGGCTGGGTCGCGGTGTCGACGTCGGCCGAGTCCGTCGCCCGGCGCGTGCTCGAGCTGGTGGGCCTGGGCGAGGACGACGCGCTCCAGACCTTCGACGGGCGGGTCGCAGCCCGGGAGCGCATCGACGCCCGGATGGCGGAGTGGATCGGGGCCCGGACCCGCGACGAGGTGCTCGCCGCGTTCGAGGAGGCCCACGCCGCCTGCGCGCCGGTGTACTCGATGAACGAGGTGCTGGCCGATCCGCACGTGCGGGCACGGGGCGCGGTCGTGGACGTCGACGGCACGCCCATGCAGGGCCTCGTCGCCCGCCTGTCGGCCACCCCGGGACGCATCCGCTGGGCCGGACGTCCCCTCGGGGCCGACACCGACGAGGTCCTCGCCGAGCTCCACGACGAGCAGCCACCGACGTAGCCGGACCGCCCCGGCTCCACCAGGGCGCCCCGTGCCAGCAGCGGGTTACGCTCGCCGGGCACGAGCAGCCACCGGCACCCCGGGCGGCGCATCGTCCACAGGAGCGAGCTCAGCATGCGCATCGGGATCGTTGCGCCGCCGTGGGTCTCCGTGCCCCCGGTCGGCTACGGGGGCACCGAATCGGTGATCGACCGGCTGGCGCGGGGCTTCGTCGCCGCCGGCCACGAGGTGCTGCTCTGGACCACCGGGGACTCCACGTGCCCGGTGCCGAAGGGGTGGGTGCTGGAGCGGGCCGAGCGCGAGCGCATGGGCGCCGCCGTGGTCGAGCTGCACCACCTCATCCACGGGTACGAGGCGCTGCTCGCCTGGGGCGCGGACGTCGTCCACGACCACACCCTCATCGGACCCGTGTACGCACGCCGCCACGCCGGCCTGCCGATCGTCACCACCAACCACGGGCCCTTCAACGACGAGCTGACGACGCTCTACCGGGCGGTCACCGAGGAGGTCGCACTGATCGCCATCAGCGCCGACCAGGCATCGCGCGGCATCCGGGCCGGGCTCCCCATCGACGCCATCATCCACCACGGCATCGACCTGGACCTCTACCGGCCCGGACCCGGGAGCGGCGACGAGCGGGGCGAGTACCACCTCTACCTCGGGCGCATGTCGCCGGAGAAGGGGGCGAAGCAGGCTGCGGTCGCCGCGCGGGAGGCAGGCGTCCGCCTCCTGCTCGCCGCAAAGATGATCGAGCCGGCGGAGCGCGAGTTCTTCGCCGAGCACCTCGAGCCCCTGCTCGACGACCGGATCGAGTACATCGGCGAGGTCGACATCGAGGAGAAGCTCCAGCTCCTGCGGGGCGCGCGCTCCCTCGTGAACCCCATCGGGTGGCCCGAGCCGTTCGGGCTGGTGATGATCGAGGCGCTGGCCTGCGGGACCCCGGTGCTCGCCACCAGGGAGGGGGCCGCGCCGGAGATCGTGGACGACGGCGTCACCGGCTTCATCTGCGACGACGCGGCCGACACCGCCCGGCGCATCGTCGACGTCGCCCGGATCGACCGGCGGGCGTGCCGCGAGGCCGCCGAGCGCCGGTTCAGCATCGGCCGGATGGTCGCCGACCACCTCGCGCTCTTCGAGCGGGTGACCACGGAGCGGACCTCGTGGCCCCGGGCGGTGACCACGTGAGCGAGCCCTCCCCCTTCGCCGGCACCACCGCCGTCGCCTCGCTCGGCCACACCGACGGCACCGTCACCCTCGTGGCCGGCCAGTCCTTCGCCCTCTCGGGCCGCAGCGGCGACATGCGCGACGACCTCGCCAACGGGCTGTTCGTGCTCGACACCCGTGTGCTCTCCCGGTGGGAGCTGCGCCTGAACGGCCACCGCGTCGAGCCGCTCGCGGTCGAGCTGGAGACCCCGTTCTCGGCCCGCTTCGCCGCGCGCGGCGCACCCGATCCCGGCCATGCCGACGCCAGCCTGGTGCTGTTCCGGGAGCGCTTCGTGGGCCTGGGGATGCGGGAGCGGCTGCGGGTGACGAACCACGGGGCCGGCTCCGCTCCCCTGGTCGTCGAGCTGGGGTGCGACGTCGACTTCGCCGACCTCTTCGAGGTCAAGGAGAGCCGGGTGGTGCGTCGCGGCCGGCACCGCCACGAGGCCCAGCCGGGCCAGCTCCGGTTCGGCCACGAGTCCGACCAGATCACCAAGGAGGTCACCATCGACCTCTCGACGGAGGCGGAGGTGCAGCCCGGACGGGCGACGTGGCGGACGACCCTCGGGCCGGGAGCGTCGTGGGAGGTCGACATCGAGGTGACGGTCGAGCTCGACGGTCGGCCCGTCGAGCCCGAGTTCGAGGGGCCGGACGGCGCCGCGCCCGAACCGATCCGGCGGTACGAGGAGTGGAACGCCCGGCTCCCGCGGATCGACACCGACCACGCCGGCTTCGCCCAGACGATCGAACGGTCGGCGACCGACCTCGGTGCCCTGCGCATCTTCGACCCCGACCACCCCGAGCTCCCGATCCTGGCTGCCGGTGCGCCCTGGTTCATGACCGTCTTCGGGCGCGACTCGCTGCTCACCGCGTGGATGACCCTCATCGCCGACCCGTCCCTGGCCCACGGGGTCCTCGAGACGCTGGCGCGCTTCCAGGGGGACGACGTCGACCTGCGGACCGAGGAGCAGCCGGGCCGCATCCTGCACGAGATGCGCTTCGGCCAGTCGAGCGGGCTGGCGCTCGGCGGGGGCGACATCTACTACGGCACCGTCGACGCCACGCCGCTCTTCGTCATGCTGCTGGGCGAGCTGCGCCGCTGGGACCCCGACGATGCCCTCGTCGACCGCCTGCTGCCCCACGCCGACCGGGCCCTCGACTGGATCGAGCGCCACGGCGATCGGGACGGCGACGGCTACGTCGAGTACGAGCGGACCGACGAGCGGGGCCTCGCCAACCAGGGCTGGAAGGACTCCTGGGACGCCATCCGCTTCGCCGACGGCACCTTCGCCCGGACGCCCATCGCGCTGTGCGAGGTGCAGGGGTACGTGTACGGCGCCTACCTGGCTCGTGCCCACTTCGCAGAGGAGATGGGCGACGACGCCGGCCAGGCGCACTGGGCGGAGAAGGCCCGGGTGCTGCGCCGGCGCTTCAACGAGGACTTCTGGCTCGAGGAGCGAGGCACCTTCGCCCTGGCCCTCGACGCCGACAAGCGACCCGTCGACGCCGTGTGCTCGAACGTCGGGCACTGCCTGTGGACCGGCATCGTGGACCCCGAGCTGGCGCCCGCCGTGGCCGAGCGCATGCTGGCGCCGGACTCCTTCTCCGGGTTCGGCGTGCGGACGATGGCCACGTCGATGGCCGCCTACAACCCGGTCAGCTACCACAACGGCTCGGTGTGGCCCCACGACAACGCCATCGCCGTCGCCGGGCTCGCCCGCTACGGCCTGGTCGGCCACGCCCACCGGATCATCGAGGGCCAGCTCGCCGCCGCTGCCGAAGCCCGGGGTGCGCTGCCCGAGCTGTTCGCCGGCTTCAGCACCGACCAGCTCGGCGTCCCCGCCGGCTACCCGACGTCGTGCTCGCCCCAGGCCTGGGCGGCGGCCTCGCCGCTGCTGTGGCTCCGGGCGCTCCTGCGCTTCGACCCGCAGTCGGTCCGGGGTCGGGTGTGGCTGGAGCCGTCCCTGCCGGAGAGCATGCGGCGCCTCCGGGTGGAGGGGATCCGCGTCGCCGGCCGCAGCCTCACCGTCACCGTGCAGGACGGCGACGTCACGGTCACGGGCGCCGGCGACCTCGAGGTCATGCCCCGCGCCCTGCCCGTCCTGCCCCTCGGGGCGGTCTGAACCGGCAGGCGACCGGGCTCAGGTCGAGCCCGCGACCTCGATGCGGTCGGTGGCCCAGTCCCGAGCCGCCACCAGGGCGGCGCGCGCCTTGGCCTCGAGCTCCTCGGGCTCCAGCCCGTGCGTGGGGTAGGAGGCGACGCCGGCACGGAAGCGGCGGTTGCGGCCGCCCTCCAGCAGGTTGCGGCGGACCCGCTCGGCCGTCCACACCGCGCCGTCCTCGCCCGTGTCCTCGAGGATGCAGACGAACCCGGCGTCGTCCAGGTGGCCGGACACGTCGGCGTCGCGCAGGGTCCGACGCAGCACCGTGGCCACGAGGTCGGCGGGCACGGGGTCCCGGAGGGCGCCGTCGGGCCCGGTCTCCAGGGTCTCGAAGCACACCACCGACAGCGGGCGCAGCGCACGCCGGGCCGAGGCCATCCGCCCGCGCAGCGTCGTGGACACGAAGGCGGCGCCGAGCAGGCCGCTCCCGTCGGCCGGCGGACCGGACTCGAACAGCTCCCGGAGCGGATCGACCTCGGCCTCGTCCTCGGCGACCGGGTCGGGTGCCACGGACGCGGGACGCACGGGGATGGCGGGTGCCGGCTCGTCGCGCTCGGGGTCCTCGACCAGCACGAGCACGGCGACGAGGGCGCTGGCCACCCCGGCCACGACCGCGGGGACGGCCGAGCCGGTCAGCACGGCGGCGGCGCCCGCCACGCCGGCCACGACCGCGGCCCCGACGACCGCCCACCGGGCCGCCGGCCGGCTCACCCCCGCCCCTCCACGGTCAGTCGCCGACCAGGTCGAGGATCTCGCCCATGATCTTGGTGAGGTCGAAGTCCTTCGGGGTGTACACCGCAGCGACGCCGGCGTCGCGCAGCGGGGCCCGGTCGTCCTCGGGGATGATGCCGCCGGCGACGACAGGGGCATCGCTGCCGGCCTCGCGGATGAGGCGCACCGTCTCGGGCACCAGCTCGAGGTGGCTGCCCGACAGGATCGACAGGCCGATGGCGTCGACGTCCTCGTCGGCCGCGACCTGCGCGATCTGGGCCGGGGTGAGGCGGATGCCCTGGTAGATGACCTCGAAGCCGGCGTCGCGGGCGGCGACGGCGATCTGCTCGGCGCCGTTGGAGTGGCCGTCGAGGCCGGGCTTGGCCACCAGCAGGCGGGGCGGGCCGCCCGGGCGGCCCTTGATCTTCTCGGCGACGGCGCGCAGGCCGGCGCTGGTGCCGTGACCGGCAGCGGCGGCGACGCCCGTCGGGGCCCGGTACTCGCCGAAGACCTCGCGCAGCAGGCCGGACCACTCGCCGGTGGTGCCGCCGGCGTGGGCCAGGTCGATGGTGGCCGGCATGATGTTCTCGCCCGACTCGGCCACCCGGCGCAGCTCGTCGAGGCTGCGCTTCACGGCGTCGCTGTCCCGCTCGGAGCGCCACTGCTGGACGTCGGCGATCAGCATGTCCTGCACGCCGGGGTCGACCTTCATGATCGAGTCCTCGCCGCCGAGCGGCGACGGGGCGGTCTCGGTGAACGCGTTGACGCCCACCACGACCTGCTCGCCGGACTCGATGCGCCGGATCCGGTCGGCGTGGCTGCGCACGAGGCGGCCCTTCATCTCGTCGATCGCCTCGAAGGCCCCGCCGAGGTCGAGGATCTCGCTCATCTCGACCCACGACGCCTCGGCCAGCTCGGACGTGAGGCGCTCCATCACGTGGGACCCGTCGAAGATGTCGTCGTACTCGAGCAGGTCGGTCTCGTGGGCCAGCACCTGCTGGACCCGCAGCGACCACTGCTGGTCCCACGGGCGGGGCAGGCCGAGGGCCTCGTTCCACGCCGGCAGCTGCAGCGACCGGGCGCGGGCGCTCTTGGACAGCGTCACCCCGAGGGCCTCGAGCACGATCCGCTGGACGTTGTTCTCGGCCTGCTGCTCGGTGAGGCCGAGGCTGTTGACCTGCACGCCGTAGCGGAAGCGCAGCGCCTTGTCGTCGGTGACGCCGTAGCGCTCCCGGCCGATGCGCTCCCACAGCTGGCCGAAGGCCCGCATCTTCGCCGTCTCCTCGATGAAGCGGATGCCGGCGTTCACGAAGAACGAGATCGACCCGAAGACCTGGGCGAAGCGGTCCTCGTCGACCTGGCCCGACTCCTTGACGGCATCGAGGACGCCGATGGCGTTGGCGAGGCTGTAGGCGATCTCCTGGACCGGCGTCGCCCCCGCCTCCTGCAGGTGGTAGCTGCACACGTTCATGGGGTTCCACTTCGGGATCCACTCGGCGCAGAAGGCGATCATGTCGACGATGAGCCGGCGGCTCGGCACCGGCGGGAAGATGTAGGTCCCCCGCGACAGGTACTCCTTGACGATGTCGTTCTGCGTCGTGCCGCGGAGCGCCTTGGACTCGGTCCCCTGCTTCTCGGCATTGGCCACGTACAGCCCGAGCATCCAGGCCGCCGGGGCGTTGATGGTCATCGACGTGTTCATCTCGCCCTGGGGGATGCCGTCGAGCAGCTCGCCCATGTGGCCGAGGTGGGCGACCGGCACCCCGACCTTGCCGACCTCGCCGCGAGCCAGCACGTGATCGGGGTCGTAGCCGGTCTGGGTCGGGAGGTCGAAGGCGATCGACAGTCCGGTCTGCCCCTTCGCCAGGTTCATCCGGTACAGCTCGTTGCTGGCCTTCGCGGTCGAGTGACCCGAGTAGGTCCGCATCATCCAGGGGCGATCACGCTCGGTTCGCTGCACGTCGGACATGTCGCCATTCTCGGGCACCGGCGCCCGCACCCGCCACCTGGAGCGCGAACGAAGGCCTGCGCTCAGGGGGTGGCGTCGAGCAGCTCCGCGTAGCGGTCGAGCAGCGGCAGCACGGTGTCGGCGTCGGCCGGCGGCAACCCGAAGACGGCGCGGGTGACGCCGGCGGCGGCGAGCTCCTCGAGCGCCTCCGGGCGGGCCGGGGTGGCGAACTGGCCGAGCTCGACGGTGCCGGGGTCCCGGCCCACCGCCTCGCACGCCGCCCGGAGCTCGTCGAGCTGGTCGACGAGGGCGTGGCGACCGGCGATCGGCATCCAGCCGTCGCAGAACTCGGCGATGTGGGCGAAGGTCCTCGGCCCGGCGGCGCCGCCGAGGATGACCGGGGGGTGGGGCTGCTGCACCGGCTTGGGCCAGGACCACGACGGTGCGAAGCGGACGTGCTCGCCGGCGAAGCTGGCTTCGTCCTCGGTCCACAGCGCCTTGCAGGCCAGGATCCGCTCGCGCAGCACGTCGCGGCGGTCGCCGTAGCGCACGCCGTGGTGGGCCAGCTCCTCCTTGTTCCACCCGTAGCCGACGCCGAACAGGAACCGCCCGTCGGAGATGCGGTCGACCGTCGCCACCTCCTTCGCCAGCCAGATCGGGTCGCGCTGGGCGACGAGGCAGATGCCCGTGCCGAGCTTGAGCGTCGACGTCACCGCCGCGCACGCACCGAGGCTGACCAGGCTGTCGTGGGTGCGCCAGTACTCCTCGGGCAGCGGCGGGGCCCCTTCCCGACCACCCCACGGCGTGTCCCTGGAGGTCGGGATGTGCGAGTGCTCCGGGAACCACAGCGACTCGAAGCCACGGGCCTCGACCTCACGGGCGAGGGTGATCGGATCGATGGCCGTGTCGGTCGGGAACATCATCACGCCGAGGTGCATGGCGGCACCGTATGCCCGCGACGAGAGCGACGGCGCCGGTCAGGTGCGCAGCATGCGGGACACCGCGGACATGACCTCCTCGACCTTCTTGTCGAAGCCCTCGGCCCCGGCCTCGCCCTCGACGGCGGCCGCCTCCTTCACGCAGTGGCGGATGTGCTCGTCGAGCAACCCCATGCCGACCCCCTGGAGCGCCTTGGTGACCGAGGCGATCTGGGTCAGCACGTCGATGCAGTACGTGTCCTCGTCGACCATCCGCTGCAGGCCCCGCACCTGTCCCTCGATGCGGCGCAGGCGGGCCTGGTACTGGTCCTTGTCCATGGTGTAGCCGGGCATGCTGGCAGTGTACCAGATAGGGGTTGGGGGTATGCGCATCCGGTGGTACGGTGTCGGCATGCGCACACGGATGGACCTCCCCGTCGAAGGCATGACCTGCGCGGCGTGCTCCGCCCGGATCGCCCGCGGCCTCAACAAGCTCGACGGGGTCGAGAACGCCAACGTGTCGCTCGCCTCCGCCCGCGCCACGATCATCTACGACGACGATCGGCTCGACGGCACGGAGTTCGAGGCCGTCATCACCAAGCTCGGCTACGAGGTCCCGGAGGTCGACGACCACGAGGCCGCCGAGGCCCGCTGGATCCAGACCGTCACCCGTCGGCTCCTGGTCGCCGTCGTGCTCACCGTGCCCGTCGTGGCCATCTCGATGATCCCCGCGCTCCAGTTCGACGGCTGGGCCTGGGTCGTCTTCGCCATGGCGACGCCAGTGGTCCTCTGGAGCGGACTCGGCTTCCACCGCGCCGCCCTGCTCAACGCCCGCCACGGCACGGCCACCATGGACACGCTGGTGTCGATCGGGACGCTGGCCGCCTACGTGTGGTCCGCCGTCGCCCTCGTCTTCCTCGATGCCGGCGATGCGCCCATGGACATGGCCGGGATGGCCGACACCGGCAGCGACGCCCACGTCTACTTCGAGACCGCCGCCGTCATCGTCACGCTGATCCTGCTGGGCAAGTGGTTCGAGGCCCGGGCCAAGCGCCGCAGCGGCGAGGCCATCCGCGCCCTGGCCGAGCTCGGCGCGCGCACCGCCACGTTGGAGGACGGCACCGAGATCGCCGTCGACGACCTGGCGGTCGGCATGCGGTTCGTCGTCAAGCCGGGCGAGAAGGTGCCCACCGACGGGCGCATCGTGGACGGCGCCTCCGCCCTGGACGAGTCCATGCTCACGGGCGAGCCCGTCCCCGTCGACAAGGCC
Organism: Acidimicrobiaceae bacterium; assembly: GCA_036675575.1. Lineage (GTDB taxonomy): Bacteria > Actinomycetota > Acidimicrobiia > Acidimicrobiales > Salinilacustritrichaceae > Salinilacustrithrix. The sequence continues at coordinate 2,039 of JAKFET010000154.1, read as the reverse complement.
GTGGGCGACGAGGTCATCGGCGCCACCGTCAACACCGACGGCCGGCTCGTGGTCGAGGCCACCCGGGTCGGCGGCGACACCGCGCTGGCCCAGATCGTGCGGTTGGTCGAGGAGGCCCAGGGCAGCGCCGCCCCGGTGCAGCGCCTCGCCGACCGGGTGGCCGCCGTGTTCGTGCCGGTCGTGCTGGTGATCGCGCTGGCCACCCTCGCCGGGTGGTTCCTGACCGGTGCAGCGGCCGACGAGGCCTCCACCGCCGCCGTGGCCGTGCTGATCATCGCCTGCCCGTGCGCCCTCGGCCTGGCGACCCCGACGGCGATCATGGTCGGCACCGGCAGGGGCGCGCAGATGGGTGTGCTCATCAAGGGCGGCGAGGTCCTCGAGCGCACCCGGGCCGTCGACACCGTCGTCTTCGACAAGACCGGCACGCTCACCGAGGCCCGCATGGAGCTGGTGTCCGCCGTCGCCGTCGTGCCCGGCGTGGACGACACCGTCCTGCTGCGCCGCGCCGCATCGCTCGAGGCGATGAGCGAGCACCCGATCGCCGCCGCCATCGCCGCCGCGACCCCCGACCTGCGACCCGTCGAGGGGTTCCGGAACCTCGCCGGCAAGGGCGTCCGCGGCACGGTCGACGGGGTCGAGGTCCTGGTCGGCCGTCGCCTGCTCTTCGAGGAGGTGCCCGACGAGGTCGAGGCGGCCGCCGCCGCCGAGGAGGCGCTGGGCCGCACCGCAGTGCTGGCCGGCTGGGACGGACGGGCGCTCGGCGTGCTGGCCGTGGCCGACACCGTGAAGCCCGCGGCCGCGGAGGCAGTCGCCGGGCTCCAGGCGATGGGCCTGCAGACCGTGCTGCTCACCGGCGACAACCGCCGGACCGCCGGGGCCGTCGCCGCCCAGGTCGGCATCGACACCGTGCTGGCCGAGGTGCTGCCCGACGACAAGCTCGCCGAGGTCCGCCGCCTGCAGGACGCCGGCCGGGTCGTCGCCATGGTGGGCGACGGCGTGAACGACGCCCCCGCCCTCGCCGCAGCCGATCTCGGCATCGCCATCGGCACCGGCGCCGACGTGGCCATCGAGGCCTCCGACCTGACCCTCGTCAGCGGCGACCCCCGCGGCGTGGCCGACGCCATCGCCCTCAGCCGACGCACGCTGTCCACGATCAAGGGCAACCTGTTCTGGGCCTTCGCCTACAACACCGCCGCCATCCCGCTCGCCGCCCTCGGCCTGCTGACCCCGATGGTCGCCGCCGGCGCCATGGGCTTCTCGAGCGTCTTCGTGGTCACCAACTCCCTGCGGTTGCGACGCTTCCGCGGCACCCGATCCACCCCGTCCCCCGAGCGAGAGGAGTCGACCCATGTCGACCGAGACCTACAACGTGCCTGACATCTCCTGTGGCCACTGCGTCGAGGCCATCACCGGCGCCGTGTCCCCCCTCGACGGCGTCGAGTCCGTCGACGTGTCGATCGACGACAAGACCGTGACCGTCGCCGGCGCCTTCGACGACGCCGCCGTGCGGGCCGCCATCGACGACGCCGGCTACGACATCGCCTGACCCGCCGGACCTGCGGGCACTTCCGGAATGACCTGGGCCGATCGGATCATCTGTCAACTGGTCCTCAAGGAGGGCTGACATCCGGCCGAATCGAACCCCATGTTCCGACACGCCGCAGCAACCCTCGCCAAGAAGACCGCCATCGTCGCCATCACCGGTGTGACCGTGATCGGCGGCGCCACGTTCGCCCTCGCCGAGATCGGGCAACCGCCCGGGGACGACGGCGTCTGCGACGTGGGCGAGGTCGTCGGCACCGACGGGCTCTGCGCTGCCGACCTGGACGGTGACGGCGTCGCAGACGCACCGGACGACGGCTCGTGCGTCGAGAACGAGGCCACCACCGAGACCGAGTGCCCCGTCGAGCCCGCACCCTGCGTCGAGAACGAGGCCACCACCGAGACCGAGTGCCCCGTCGAGCCCGCACCCTGCGTCGAGAACGAGGCCACCACCGAGACCGAGTGCCCCGTCGAGCCCGCACCCTGCGTCGAAGACG
>JAKFET010000258.1:0-7528 GCA_036675575.1 Acidimicrobiaceae bacterium | reverse complement strand
GCCGTGGGCGTGTTCGACCGCGAGGCGGGCGAGTGCCGCGCCATCGCCGGCGCCGTCACCGCCACGCCCTGATCGGGCGCCGGGGAAGCGCGCAACGGGCGGCCCAGGAGGGCCGCCCGATCACGTCGAACTGCAGGTCACGCCCGGAGGCGTGGGCTCACACCTCGATGAAGATGCACTCGCCGGGGCACTCCTCGGCCGACTCGATGACGGCCTCCTCCTGCCCGGCGGGGATGGGGGCGACGGCTTCGGCGCCGCCCGGGTCGCTGAGGATCTTGTCGCCGTCCTTGACGTAGGCGAGCCCGTCGTCGAGGAGGGCGAAGACATCGGGGGCGATCTCCTCGCACAGTCCGTCGCCCGTGCAGAGATCCTGATCGATCCAGACCTTCATGTCGGTGTCGCCCTTCCTGCGGGTGGCTTCGATGGCTCGGCGACCACGGGAGGTCACCGGTGCCTCGCACCCTACCGAAGCGGAGAATTGTCCCGGCAACTCCCGCGCAAACAATTCGGACGATGCTGCGCACGGCAGCCCCGCAGGACCGGTGTATGGTCCGCGAGCAGACCCGAGCAGGGAGTCCGGCCATGACGACAGGTAGCGACAGCGAGGGCGAGGCCACCGTCCTCCGCGAGCAGCTCGACGCCCTCGAGGCCGAGGTCGCGGCGCTGCGCCAGCGCCTGCAGGACGCGCCCAAGCGGGTCCGCACGCTCGAGGAGCGGCTGCTCGAGACCAAGGGCCAGCTGTCCCAGGCCGTCTCCCAGAACGAGAAGCTCAGCTACACCCTCCGCGAGGCGCGCGAGCACATCGCCGCGCTGCGGGAGGAGGTCGACAAGCTCACGCAGCCGCCGTCGGCCTACGGCACGTTCCTGCGCATGAACGACGACGGCACGGCCGACGTCCACGCCGGCGGTCGCAAGATGCGCGTCGCCGTGCACCCCGAGCTCGCCGACGACGTGGACGCCCTGCCCCAGGGCGCCGAGGTCGTCCTCAACGAGTCCTTCAGCATCATCCTGTCCCGGGGCCCCGAGGGCCAGGGCGAGGTCGTGACCCTCAAGGAGGTCCTCGACGACAAGCGCCGCGCGCTCGTGGTCGGCCGGGCCGACGAGGAGCGCGTCGTCGAGCTGGTCGAGGAGCTGGTGGGCGCCCGGCTCCGCTCCGGCGACACGATGCTGCTCGATCCCCGCTCGGGCCTGCTGCTCGAGAAGCTGCCCCGGCCCGAGGTCGAGGAGCTCGTGCTGGAGGAGGTGCCCGACGTCGGCTACGACGACATCGGCGGCCTCGACGACCAGATCGAGCAGATCGCCGACGCGGTCGAGCTGCCGTTCCTGCACCAGGAGCTCTTCGCCGAGTTCGAGCTGCCCGCACCCAAGGGCATCCTCCTCTACGGCCCTCCCGGCTGCGGCAAGACCCTCATCGCCAAGGCGGTGGCCAACAGCCTGGCCAAGAAGGTCGCCGAGAGCACCGGCAACGAGGCCCGCAGCTTCTTCCTGAACATCAAGGGCCCCGAGCTGCTCAACAAGTACGTCGGCGAGACCGAGCGCCAGATCCGCCTCGTGTTCCAGCGGGCCCGGGAGAAGAGCGAGGAGGGCTGGCCGGTCATCGTGTTCTTCGACGAGATGGACTCGATGTTCCGCACCCGCGGCTCGGGCATCAGCTCGGACATGGAGTCCACCATCGTCCCCCAGCTGCTCGCCGAGATCGACGGCGTGGAGTCGCTGAAGAACGTCATCGTCATCGGCGCCTCCAACCGCGAGGACCTGATCGACCCGGCCATCCTGCGCCCCGGCCGCCTCGACGTGAAGATCAAGATCGACCGGCCCAACGAGGTCTCGGCCGCCCAGATCTTCTCCCGCTACCTGACCGACTCCCTGCCCATCGACGCCGGCGAGATCGAGGACCTCGGCGGCGGCGACGTCAACAAGGCCATCGCCGCCATGGTCGAGTCGACCGTGGAGGAGATGTACTCCACCGACGACCGCAACCGCTTCCTCGAGGTCACCTACCAGAACGGCGACAAGGAGGTGATGTTCTTCAAGGACTTCAGCTCCGGCGCCATGATCGAGAACATCGTGCGCCGGGCCAAGAAGCTGGCCATCAAGCGCCTCCTCGCCGGCGGCGAGCGCGGCATCCGCACCGACGACCTCCTCGCCTCCATCAAGCAGGAGTTCAAGGAGCACGAGGACCTCCCCAACACCACCAACCCGGACGACTGGGCCAAGATCTCGGGCAAGAAGGGGGAGCGCATCGTGTACGTGCGCACGCTCATCCAGAAGGACCCCGAGACCGAGGACCTCCAGGGCGGCCGCTCCATCGAGCGGGTCGCCACCGGCCAGTACCTCTAGGGGCGCCGTGGCAGTCCCCAAGATCGTCGGCATCGAGACCGAGTTCGGCATCATCGCCCGGGGCGGCGGCGAGTCGAACCCCATCACCGCCTCGTCGGTGCTGATCAACGCCTACGTCCAGGAGCTGGTCCGCAACGGCCAGAGCGCCCGCACGGCGCCGCGGGTCGGGTGGGACTTCGAGGACGAGATGCCCCACGTCGACGCCCGGGGCACGACGCCGGCCGACGCCCGGCCGCCCGAGGTCGAGACCCACCTCGTCAACGCCGTGCTCACCAACGGCGCCCGCTACTACGTCGACCACGCCCACCCCGAGTGCTCCACGCCCGAGTGCGCCGACGCCCGCGAGGTCGTGGTGTGGGACCGGGCCGCCGAGGAGATCCTGCGCCGCTCCATGGCCGCGGCCGGTGCCCTGCTCGGCCCGGGCGAGGAGATCCTCGTCCACAAGAACAACAGCGACGGCAAGGGCAACTCCTACGGCTGCCACGAGAACTACCTCCTGGCGCGCGACACGCCCTTCGGGCGCATCGTGCGCCAGATCACCCCGTTCTTCGTGTCGCGCCAGGTGTTCGCCGGCGCGGGCAAGGTGGGCGTCGAGGCGCCCGGCCTGACCAGCGCCGACGTCCCCTACCAGCTGTCGCAGCGGGCCGACTTCTTCGAGGAGGAGGTCGGCCTCGAGACCACGCTGAAGCGACCCATCGTCAACACCCGCGACGAGCCCCACGCCGATGCCCAGAAGTACCGCCGCCTCCACGTGATCCTCGGCGACGCCAACATGAGCGAGGTCGCCACCTACCTGAAGGTGGGCACGACGGCCATCGTGCTGTCGATGATCGAGGACGACGAGCTCGGCCTCGACCTCGCACCGGCCGCCCCCGTCGCCGCGCTGCGGCGGGTCTCCTACGACCTCGGCCTGTCGACCCCGTACGAGCTCGCCGCGGGCGGCACGATCACCGCCCTCGAGACCCAGTGGGAGTACCACGAGCGGGCTCGCAAGTACGCCGAGACCCGCGGCCTCGAGTCCGTCGGCCAGGAGGTCGGCGAGGACGTCATGGCCCGCTGGGAGGACGTGCTCACCCGGCTCGAGGCCGACCCCGCGACCGCGGCCGACACCGTCGACTGGGTCGCCAAGCGGCGCCTGCTCGAGGGCTACCGCGAGCGCCACGGCCTCGAGTGGGGCGACCCGCGGCTGGCCGCCATCGCCCTGCAGTACCACGACCTGCGTCCCGAGCGGTGCCTGGCCGAGCGGGCCGGCCTGCAGCGGATCGTGGACCCCGCCGAGGTCCTCCACGCGGTGTCGAACCCGCCCGAGTCGACCCGCGCCTACTTCCGCGGCCGGTGCCTGCAGAAGTGGCCCGAGGCCATCGTCGCGGCCAACTGGGACTCCCTCGTGTTCGACGTCGGCGGCGACCCGCTGCGCCGGGTCCCGATGATGGAACCGTCGCGTGGAACCGCAGAGCACGTGGGTACATTGATCGACGAGTGCGAGACGGCGGCCGAGCTGCTGTCCCGGTTGGGTTCGTGACACGGCGTCACGACCGGCAAGACCCTGGAGCTCGTGATGGCTGAACGAGAGCAGAAGCGGAAGTCCGCCCCCCAGCGCGAGGAGCAGGCCGTCGAAGAGGTCCCTGCGGAGTCCGCGAGCGGCGAGAAGATCAAGGCCGAGCTGGACGACCTGCTGGACGAGATCGACGACGTGCTGGAGCAGAACGCCGAGGACTTCGTGAAGTCCTACATCCAGAAGGGAGGGGAGTGACCCGGCGGTAGTGTCCGCTGCGTGACGCTCCCGTTCTTCACCACCGACGTCGATCCGGGCCCCGACTTCGCCGGCCTGCTGCGCCGGCAGGGGCGAGACCCCGAGGCCCGCATCGCCGAGGCGGCCACCCACCCCCTCACGATCATGCACGGCACCACGGTCGTCGCCATCCGCACCGCAGGTGGTGTCGTCATGGCGGGCGACCGCCGGGCCACCTCCGGCAACCTCATCTCGCACCGCGCCATGGAGAAGGTGTTCCCCGCCGACCGCTGGTCGGGCGTGGCCATCGCCGGCGCCGCCGGGCCGGCCATGGAGATGGTGCGGCTCTTCCAGCTCCAGCTCGAGCACTACGAGAAGGTCGAGGGCCACCCCCTCAGCCTCGAGGGCAAGGCCAACCAGCTCAGCCAGATGGTGCGGGCCCACCTGCCCGCCGCCATGCAGGGCATGGTGGTGGTGCCCCTCTTCGCCGGCTACGACGTCCAGCGCGGCGTCGGGCGCCTCTTCGAGTTCGACGTCACGGGCGGCCGCTACGAGGAGCTGCACCACGCCGCCACCGGCAGCGGGTCGCTCCACGCCGGCACGGTCGTCAAGATCGGCTACCGGGCCGAGATGGACCCCTCCGACGCCGTCGACCTCGCCATCCGGGCGCTGTTCGAGGCCGCCGACGACGACTCGGCCACCGGTGGCCCCGACCTGATCCGGGGCATCTTCCCGATCATCGCCGTCATCGACGCCGAGGGCTTCCGCCGCCTCGAGGACGACGAGATCCGCCGCCGGTTCGAGGCGCTGCTCGGCGACCTGTCGCCCTCGAACACCCGCGGCGCGGCCGAGGGTGGCGCCCGCCCGGACCAGGAGGTCGACCGATGAGCATGCCCTTCTACGTCGCCCCCGAGCAGATGATGAAGGACCGGGCCGACTACGCCCGCAAGGGCATCGCCAAGGGCCGCAGCCTCTGCGCCGTCTCCTACGACGACGGCATCCTCTTCTGCGCCGAGAACACCTCGAACACGCTGCGCAAGATCTCCGAGATCTACGACCGCATCGCCTTCGCCGGCGTCGGGCGCTACAGCGAGTTCGACCAGCTCCGCGTCGCCGGGGTCCGCCACGCCGACATGAAGGGCTACGCCTACTCCCGCGAGGACGTCGACGCCCAGAGCCTGGCCAACGCCTACGCCCAGATGCTGAACCACACCTTCACCCACGAGATGAAGCCGATGGAGGTGGAGATCCTCGTCGCCGAGATCGGCGAGCACCGCCACCAGGACGAGCTGTTCCACATCCTCTACGACGGCTCGGTCGTCGACGAGAACCGGTTCTCCGTGCTGGGCGGCGAGGCCGAGGCCATCACGGCCCGCCTCGACGAGGCCTGGGCCGACCAGCTCGACCTGGGCGCCGCGCTGCGCGCCGCCGTCGGCGCGCTGGCGGGGGAGGAGCGCACCCTCGTGGCCGACGACCTCGAGGTCGCGGTGCTGGCCCGCTCGAACGGGCGCCGGAAGTTCGCCCGCGTCGAAGGGGACGCCCTCACGGCGCTCCTGGGGTGACCCGGCAACCCACTTGACGGTCACATGACAGGATGTAACCTGATCGCAACACAGATCAGGAGCCATCCGTGACCCTCGCCGAGCCTGCCGACCCCGTGACCGAGCCCGATCCCCGGGACTTCGGCACGCGCCCGGGGGCGGGGGCCCACGATCCCGTCACCGGCCCGATGCCCGCCGTGGCGCTCCACGACGGGCACCTGCAGGTCCACGTGCAGCGCGAGGTCACGATCATGACCCTCGACGGCGGGCTCGACGAGGCCTTCGCCCGCGAGCTCTCGCCGTCCATCGGCGGCATCCTCGCCGGGGCCGAGGCCGTCATCCTCGACGTCGACCAGGTGACCCTGATCGACCAGGCCGGCTTCGCGATCCTGGCCGAGGCGTTCGGGCGGGCCACCGCCGGGCTCGAGTGCTGCATCGTCGCCTCCCGGCTCTCGGGCCGCATGGTGCTCGAGCGCTGGGGCGTCACCGACCGCCACGCCGTGTTCACCAGCGTCGCCGACGCCCTGCAGGCCCGTGCGTTCCTGGCCAACGGCTACGGCACGGGCTGGCAACCGGAGGACCCAGCCCGCAGATAGGTTGCGTCCGTGGAGCGCCGCATCTTCGGACTCGAGAACGAATACGGCGTCACCTGCACCCTGCGGGGCCAGCGACGGCTCAGCCCGGACGAGGTCGCCCGCTACCTGTTCCGCCGGGTCGTGTCCTGGGGCCGGTCGTCCAACGTGTTCCTCGCCAACGGTGCCCGGCTCTACCTCGACGTGGGCTCCCACCCGGAGTACGCCACCCCCGAGTGCGACGACCTGGTCGACCTCGTCACCCACGACAAGGCCGGCGAGCGCATCCTCGAGCAGCTCCTGGCCAGCGCCGAGCAGCGCCTGCGCGAGGAGGGCATCCGGGGGGTCATCTACCTGTTCAAGAACAACACCGACTCCGCCGGCAACTCCTACGGCTGCCACGAGAACTACCTGACGAGCCGCCACGACGACTTCGGGTCCTACTCCGAGCACCTCATCCCGTTCCTGGTCAGCCGCCAGATCTACGCCGGCGCCGGCAAGGTCCTGCAGACCGCCCGTGGCGCGGTGTTCTGCCTGGCCCAGCGGGCCGAGCACATCTGGGAGGGCGTCAGCTCGGCCACCACCCGCAGCCGCCCGATCATCAACACCCGCGACGAGCCCCACGCCGACGCCGAGCGCTACCGCCGCCTCCACGTGATCGTGGGCGACTCGAACATGAACGAGTACACGACCTTCCTCAAGGTCGGCACCACGGCGATCCTGCTGCGCATGCTCGAGGACCCCAACGTGGTCATGCGGGACATGACGCTCGAGAACCCGATCCGGGCCATCCGCGAGATCAGCCACGACATCACCTGCACCCGCAAGGTGCGCCTCGCCAACGGGCGGGAGCTGTCGGCGCTGGAGATCCAGCAGGAGTACCTCGACAAGGCGCTGACCTACGCCGCCCGCCGCGGCCTGCCGGCGCAGGAGCAGCGCGCCCTCGACATGTGGGAGCACGTGATGCGCGGGCTCAGCACCGATCCGCTGTCGCTCGGCCGGGAGTGCGACTGGGTCACCAAGTACCACCTCATCGAGCGGTACCGCCTGAAGCACGACCTGCAGCTGAACTCGCCCAAGGTCGCCCTCATCGACCTGCAGTACCACGACGTCAACCGCGAGCGGGGCCTGTTCTACAAGATCCAGGACCACGGCCTGGTCGAGCGGATCTGCGACGACGACACCATCGACGAGGCCATCGAGACGCCGCCCCAGACCACCCGGGCCAAGCTCCGAGGCGACTTCATCCGCCGGGCCAAGGAGCGCAAGCGCGACTACACGGTCGACTGGGTGCACCTGAAGCTCAACGACCAGGCCCAGCGCACGGTGCTCTGCAAGGACCC
>JAKFET010000120.1:0-7627 GCA_036675575.1 Acidimicrobiaceae bacterium | reverse complement strand
CCGGCTACCCCTCCGGCCCGCCGATCGTGCCGCCGGGCGGGACCGCCCCCGGCTCCGCACCGGGCGGTCCCGACGGACCCGACGAGCCGCTCCGGCGCAGGGGCCGCCGCACGAGCGTCGTGCTCGCCATCGCCGCCGTGCTGGCGCTCCTGGCGGCCACCATCGTCGTGGTCGCACGCGACGACGACGGCACCGAGGACCGCGTTGCGGCACCGCAGGGCACCGAGGGGCCCGACGACGCCGAGGGCGCCACGCCTCCGAGCACGGCTGCGCCCGAGGCGCCGCCGCTGTCCGAGCAGGAGCTCGAGGTCCTCGTCGACGACCTGCAGGCCTACGTGGCGCAGGCCCGCGGTCTGGAGTACCTGCGCGACGTCGAGGTCGAGCTGGCGGCCGACGCCGCGTTCCAGGCCCGGCTGCTGGAGGACTTCGAGGAGGATGCCGACGAGGTCGCGAAGGTCGAGGTCTTCTACAAGGCGCTGGGGCTGCTCGAGCCCGAGGCCGACCTCCTCACCGAGCTGCGGGAGATCTACTCGGCGGGCGTGCTCGGCTTCTACGACCCCGAGACCGACGAGCTCGTCGTGCGGGGCACCGCGCTCACGCCGTACGTCCGCCAGACCATCGTGCACGAGCTGGTGCACGCGCTCGACGACCAGCACTTCGAGCTCGACCGCGACGATGCGTACGAGGAGCGACCGGACGAGATCGCCTCCGGGTTCGCGTCCGTCGTGGAGGGCAACGCCCGCAGCATCGAGCAGGGATGGCTCGATGAGCAGCCGGAGGACGTCCGGGACCAGGCCGAGGCCGAGGAGCGGGCGTTCGCCGACGGGATCGACGTCGATGCCTTCCCGGAGATCCTGCTGTTCCAGATCGGTGCGCCCTACGAGCTCGGGCGGATCTTCGTCGACGCCCTGGTCGGCGAGGGCGGCCAGCGCGCGGTCGACGCCGCACTCCAGGACCCGCCGACCACGTCGGAGCAGGTCCTGTTCCCGCCGCTGTACCAGGCTCGTCAGCCCCGGATCGAGGTCCCGCCGCCGCCGGCCGACGGCGAGCTCGTCGACGAGGGCGTCGTCGGCACCCTGTTCTGGTTCGGGCTGTTCACCACGGGCGACACCGCCATCCGCCCCCAGGAGGCCTTCGCCGCCATCCAGGGCTGGGGCGGGGACTGGGCCGTGACGTGGCAGGCCGACGACGCGTCGTGCGTGCGCATCGACGTCGTGGGCGACACCGAGGACGACACGGACGAGCTCGAGTCCGCGCTGCGGGCGTGGGCCGAGGAGAGCGCCGCCGCCGAGATCAGCATCGTGGACGGGCGGGTGCGCGTGGACAGCTGCGTGGCCGGCGCCGGGGCGGTGCCGCCCCAGGTCTGAGCGACTGCGACGAGGGAGCTGCCAGAACCGGTTGGTGGAGCTGGCAGCTCCCGCGTCGCACTAGGCCTTGGCGATGACCTCGTCGCCGTAGCGCTTGAGGGCGTCTGCGGTGTCACCCCAGAACGCGAAGGCGGGGAGCATCACGCGGTCGACGCCGACGTCGGCCAGCTCCTTCACGCCCTCGAGGGCCTGGTCGCCCATCGTGCGCCCGCCGGCGGTGAGCTCGATGGCGTCGGGGTCGCGGCCGTGCTCCTTGGCGGTGGCCCGGACCAGCTCCATGCTGCGAGCCAGGTCCTGGGGCGTGCCCTTGCCCGGGAAGAAGCCGTCGCCGATGCGCCCGGCCCGGCGGGCGGCGATGTCGGTGTGGCCACCGACGTGCACCGGGATGGCCTTGTTGACCGGCTGCGGGCGCGAGATGCACTCGTCGAAGCTGGTGAACTCGCCGTGGTACGTGGCCTTGTCCTCGCTCCACAGGGCGCGCATGGCCGCGATGTTGTCGTCGGTGCGCCGGCCCCGCTCGGCGAAGGGCACGCCGATGGCGTCGAACTCCTCCTCGAGCCAACCGACCCCGATGCCGAGCTCGAGGCGGCCGCCGGAGAGGTGGTCGAGGGTGGCGAGCTCCTTGGCCAGCACCACCGGGTTGCGCTGCGGGACGATGAGGATGCCCGTGGCCAGCCGGATGGTGGAGGTGGCGGAGGCCACCCAGCTCAGCCAGATCAAGGGATCCGGGATGTCGAAGTCCTCGCCGCCGGGCATCTTCCCGGACGGGTCGTACGGGTACGGCGAGTCGTAGTTCGACGGGACCACGACGTGCTCGACGGTCCAGAGCGACTCGAAGCCGGCCTCCTCGGCGGCGACCGCCATCTCGGCTGCGGCGGCACCGTCGGCGAAGGGCCCGGTGTTGGCGAAGATGATCCCGAACTTCATGCTCTGGACCGTAACCCAGCTTGACCGACCGGTCAGGTTCATCGAGCAGGAAGGTGAAGTGCCGGGGAGTGTCGAAGCAGGGCGCCAGGGTCGGGGGGACTGACCCGGGGGTCAAGAGGAGAGTTGGGGGTCCCGTGAGGGCATCGTGGGTTCGTCTGTACGCACCGTTCCTGGTGCTGGCTCTGGTGCAGGGCCTGTTCATCGCCGTGGCGCCGAGCCGGGGTGACGGCGCGCAGGACCTGTCCACGCTCGGGCCCGGCGGGGCGCAGCTCGGCGCCGTCGACGGCCCGGCCGGCTCGTTCGGGACCGGATCGCTCGACGGCACCGGCGCCGGGGGCACCTCGACGGGCGTGGCCGGCACCGGCACAGGGACGCTCGGCGGAACGGGCACGGGAGCCGCCGGCGGTGCCGGTGGCGCGACCACCGGCGGTGCCGGTACGGCGGCGGGTGCGGGAGGTGGGGGTGGCGGGGCCCAGGCGCCGTCCGGCGACACCAGCCACTGCACCGAGGACGGCAAGCAGTTCGCCATCACGCGCGCCGGCGGTCAGCCCTGCGTCGGCAAGTGGCCGGAGGGGGCCGACAACGGCGGCGCCACCTACCGCGGCGTGACGAAGGACGAGGTCCGGGTCGTCTACTTCTCGTCCGAGCCCAACGAGCAGGTCAACGCGGTGCTCGCACCCCAGGGCCTTGCCGTGTCCGAGGAGGAGACGATGGCTGCCCTCGAGGCGTACTTCGAGTTCCTCAACAAGCGGTTCGAGACCTACGGCCGCAACGTCAAGCTGATCCGCATCGTCGGCGACTGCCCGACGTCGCCGCCCGACGTCGACGCTTGCATCGCCGCTGCACAGGAGGTCGTCAAGCTCGACCCGTTCGTCGTCATCTGGGGCACGTCGCTGTACGCCTCGGTCTTCGACGTCTGGGCGAAGAACGGCATCGTCAGCGTCGGGGGCACGCACTTCGACGAGCGCTTCTTCAGCCAGCGCCGGCCGTACCGGTACGACGTGATGATGGACGGCACCCAGAGCGCCGACCACATCGCCGAGTACTTCTGCAAGAAGATGGCGGGCGGCAAGGCCACCCACGCTGGCCAGGTGATCCACCCCCAGATCGGCGGGCGCAGCACCGCTCGCAAGCTGGGCGTGATCGTGCCGGAGATCGAGGCCAACGTCCTCACCGCCCAGCGGGTCGCCCAGCAGGTGGCTGCCTGCGGCGGCGGCCAGGTCCCGGTGCTCACCTACGAGTCCGACATCGAGCGCGCCACCGAGCAGACCCAGGCCACCGTGTCAAAGCTCATCGCCGAGAAGGTCACCACGGTCGCGTGCATGTGCGACCCGATCGCCCCGGCGTTCCTCACCAAGGGCCTCTCGGCCAACCGGTACATCCCCGAGTTCCTCATGCCGGGCCTCGGCCTCATCGACTACGACAAGCTCGGCCGGCTGTACGACACGGAGATCATGAGCCACGCCTTCGGTCCCAGCCACCTCGGCCTCAACGTGCCGCTCGACGATGCGGACCAGACACGGGCCTGGCGCGACGTCGGTCGGGAGGGGAACCCGTGCAGCCAGAACGGCTGCGGCGTGCCGTGGGCGTACGTGAACCTGGTCGGGTCGGGCATCCACCTGGCCGGCCCGAACCTCAACCCGCTGACGTTCGAGCAGGCGCTGCTCGAGCGGCTCCCGGACTACGGCGGCACCCCCGAGGTCCCGCTGGTCTCCTTCGCCGGGGGCGACTACACCGCCGTCAGCGACGCCAAGGAGGTGTACTGGTCGAACACCGCCCGGTCGTCCATCGACGGCCAGACCGGTGCCTACGTGCCGGTGGCCAACGGCAACCGCTACCGGCTCGGCCAGTGGGCCGCCGGACTGGAGCAGATCCCGGTGCCCGCATCGTGACCGCCGTCGCCACCGGCGCCGTCCCGGGTCGCGTCGCGGCTGCGGCGCGAGGGCTGTGGGACCACCCCCGCCTCGGCTGGGTGGCCAAGTCCGCCCTCCTCTACGTCCTGCTGGTCGAGGTCCTGGTCCAGCTGGTGTTCGGCCGGGTCGACATCCCGTTCGTGGACGTCGGGTTCCTCGAGCTCGGCCGCTACCCGAAGCCGCTGCCTCGGGAGGTGCTGATCGACGGCGGCGTGGTCGGGGCGCTGTACGCCCTCGTCGGCATGGGCCTGATCCTGGTGTACCGGGCCAACCGGATCATCAACTTCGCCCAGGCCCAGCTCGGCGCGGTGCCGGCGGTGATCGCCCTGCTGCTCATCGCCAAGCGTGGGCTGCCCTACATGGCGGTGATCCCGGTCGTGATCATCGGTGGCGCCCTGCTGGGCGGGCTGACCGAGGTGACGCTGGTGCGCCGCTTCGCCAACGCCCCCCGCCTGATCCTGACGGTGGTCACCATCGGCGTCAGCCTCGTGCTGCTGATCCTCGAGTTCTACGCCAAGCAGTGGGTCGGCGGTGAGCTCATCGACAGCCTCGCCTTCGAGTACAACTCGCCGCTGTCGGGGTTCGAGTGGCGGGTCGGCGTGGCCACCCTCACCGGCGACCACCTCATGACCATCGCCGTCGTCGGCGTCATCGTCCTGGCCCTGGGCGCCTTCTTCCGCTTCACCGACATCGGCATCGCCGTGCGGGCCTCTGCGGAGAACGCCGAGCGGGCCTCGCTCCTCGGCATCCCGACCAAGCGCGTGTCCACCATCGTGTGGATGCTGGCCGCCGTGCTGTCCGCCGTCGGCGTGTTCCTGCGCGGGCCGCTCATCGGCATCCCCCTCACCGGATTCGTCGGCCTCACCACGCTGCTGTTCGGCTTGGCCGTGGCGGTCATGGCCCGCATGGAGAGCCTGCCCCTCGCCTTCGGCGCCGGGCTGTTCATCGGCGTCGTCGACCGGGCCGCCATCTTCGCCACCAACCGCTCGTCGCTGGCCACGGCGGCGATGTTCGCCGTGATCACGGCCGCCCTGCTCATCCAGCGCTCGAAGCTGTCGCGCGCCATGGAGATGGGGGCGTCGTCCTGGCAGGCGGTGCGCGAGTTCCGACCCATCCCGGCCGAGCTGCGAGACGTGCCGGAGGTCCGTCGCGCCCGGGTGGCGGTGATCGCGGTGGTGGCCCTGCTGGCGCTCGCTGCGCCGTTCATCTTCGGCGACGTGCGCACGCCGGAGGCCACGCTCATGGTCCTCTACGCGATCATCGGCGTGTCGCTGGTGATCCTCACCGGGTGGACCGGGCAGATCTCGCTCGGGCAGTACGCCATCGCCGGCATCGGGTCGGCCGTGGCCGGTGGGCTCGCCGCCAACCACCAGTGGGACTTCTTCGGCGCCGTCTTCACCGGCGCGATGGTGGGTGCGCTCGTGGCCGTGCTCGTGGGGCTGCCGGCGCTGCGCATCCAGGGCCTGTTCCTCGCCGTGACCACGCTCGCCTTCGCCTTCGCCGTCGAGGGCTTCGTGCTCAAGCGCGAGTTCTTCGGCTGGCTCCTGCCGGAGGATGGCGCCTTCATCGAGCGCCCGGAGCTGTGGGGTCGCATCGACCTCGAGTCCGAGTCGCAGATCGGCCCGCTGACGCTCCTGCCGGACGCGAAGTTCTACTACGTGTCCCTGGCGTTCCTGCTCCTCGCCATCGGCATGGCTCGTTCGCTGCGGCGCAACCGCACCGGCCGCATCCTGATCGGGGCGCGCGACAACGGCCGGCTGGTCCAGGCCTTCGGCGTGAACCTGGCGGCCACCCGCATGGCGGCCTTCGCCATCTCCGGCTTCATCGCCGGCATGTCGGGTGCGCTGCTCGCCTACCAGAACACGGTGTTCTCCCCCGGGGGCTTCACGGCCGACAAGAGCGTCGAGCTGTTCGTGATGAGCGTCATCGGCGGCGTCGGCTCCGTGGCCGGCGCCGTGCTCGGGGCCATCTACGTCGTCGGCCTGCCGCTGCTGCCGGGGTTGCGCAACATCGAGTTCGTGGAGTTCCTCACCACCGGCCTCGGCCTGCTGGTGCTCCTCATGGTGCTGCCCGGCGGCCTCGCCGAAGGCGTCTACCGCGTGCGTGACACCTTGCTCCGGCGTGTCGCCGACAAGCACGGCATCCACGTGCCGAGCCTGGTCGCCGACTCGCTGCAGCCCGAGGACGTGCACGTCCCGGACGGGACCGGCGAGCTCATCGTCGCCGACCCTGCCCCCACCGAGGTCGAGGTCGTCACCCAGCCGGTCGTCGCCCAGCCGTCCGCCAACGGGCACCACCGCCCCGTCGAGGTCGGAGGGACCCGATGAAGCTCCGCGAGCGCCTGTCCGAGATCACCGGCGGGGCCTCCACCACGCCGTTGGTGGTCCTGTTCGGCCTGAACTTCGTCGACGAGCTCGACCAGATCCTCTTCGGCATCGCCACGCCGGAGATCCGCGACGACCTCGGCCTGAGCGACACCGGCATCATCCTCATCGCCGCCACCGTCGCCGTCTTCGTCCTGTTCGCCGTGCTGCCGGTGACGTTCCTCGCCGACCGGTTCAACCGAGTGCGGCTCGTCTTCTTCGCCGCCCTCGGCTGGATGTCGATGTCGGTGCTCACCGGCGTCGCCGGCTGGGCCGGCGTCGTGCTGCTGCTCGTCATCGCCCGCATGGGCTCCGGTCTCGGCCGGACGGTGAACGACCCGGTGCACGCCTCGCTGCTCACCGACTACTACGAACCCGACGTCCAGCCGAAGGTGTTCGCCCTGCACCGGGCCGCCAACCCGATCTCGCGCGTCACCGCGGTGCTGATCGGGCTCGGCGCCGGCATCCTCGGGTGGCAGGCGATGTTCCTGGTGCTCGCCGTGCCCACCGTGTTCCTCGTCGGTGCGGCGACCCGGTTGCCGAACCCGAGGCGCGGCGGCACGACGGCCGGCGTGATCGACCTGGTCGAGGGGGGCGACGGTGCCGACGGACTCGTCGACCTCGTCGTCGCCCACGAGGAGGACGAGGCTGCGGCGGCCGCCGGCGAGGAGCCGGTCTCCTTCGGCGAGGCGCGCCGGACGCTGTTCGCGATCGCCTCGATGCGCCGCCTCTACCTCGGCAGCGTCCTGCTCGGGTCCGGCTTCCTCACGATCGGCACGATCTCGTCGCTGTTCTTCGAGGAGGTCTACGGCTTCACCCCGTTCATGCGTGGCGTGCAGGCGTTCTGCGCCGGCGCCGGCACGCTGGCCGGCCTGCGGTTCGGGCAGCGCATGGCGAGCGACGCCATCGCCACCGGTCGGGTCCCCCGCCTGGCCACCATCACCGGCCTCGCCTTCACCGCCGGCGCGGCCGGGCTCGTACTCATGGCCGCCATGCCGTTCGCGCTGGGGTCGTTCGCCTTCTCGATCCTCGCCGCCACCGGGTTCAGCGCCTTCCA
>JAKFET010000260.1:0-40145 GCA_036675575.1 Acidimicrobiaceae bacterium | reverse complement strand
CCATTGCTTCTGGCGGAATACCGTGACCGCTGTCGGTGACCTTGATCAAAACGGTCATATCCTGTTTCGCTGCAGAAACGATCAGCCTGCCTTCGCTTTCCATCGCGTCAACAGCATTGTTGATCAGATTGACCAATACCTGCATCAGCTTCTAACCATCACCTTTAACGGTAGGCAATGTTTCATCAATTTCCAGCTCAAGCTGGATTCTCTGCTTTTTCAGCTGGTGTTCAACAAGGCTGATACTGTTTTCAATGATTTCTTTGACCCTGATATGATCCTCGGTCCAATCATTTTTGCGTGAAAAATTAAGCAGGTTTCCGGTGATCCGTTTGCAGCGCTCGGTATTCTCTTTAATTTTTCTGAGATAGTGCTCCATCTCGTCCTCATCAAGATCTTCGTCTCCAGCCTGAATCCTGTCGATCAGATCCTCGGCGTACACATTGATCGTCGCGAGCGGATTGTTCACTTCATGCGCAAAGCTTGAAGCCATGATGCCAAGCGCGCTCAGCTTATCCGTCTGGATCATCGTTTCTTCCATTTGTTTTTGCTCAGTGATATCTTCAAGTACGACAAGAAATTCACCTTCCTCTTCAATCGCGTGGTTGAGCGGGAAAACTCTGTGCCTGAAGATTCGCTCGCCATTGGCACCATCTTTGAATTTCATTACTTCATCTGCAATCCTGCCAAGGTCAGGACAAGTAATTGGACAATTTAAGCACGGCTCACTTTCCCCGCCAATGACCGCATAGCACGGCAGCGTCAGACGCTCATCCTTCAGCCAGCCTTTTAAAATTGGATTCATCCAGGTAATGCGGTATTCCTTCGTGACTAGCGCTAGTCCGGCACCAATCCCGTTCACGACGACATCAAGCCGTTCCTTTTCCTGCTCAAGCAGCCTGGATTTCTCGAGCAGCTCTTTGCTCATATCGTTGAAGGAGTCGGCAAGCTTCCCTAATTCGTCGGTTCGTTTCATTCTAATCGTTTTTGTTTGGCGGCCTTGCTTCAGAAGGTTCATTTCCCGATCAATTAAAACAATCGGTCTTGTAAAATAAAGCCCGGCCCAAACGCTGATTAAGCTGACGGTCAATGTCATCAGCGCCACTGCTCCAATCCCATTTTGCAGCATTCGATTGATCGGAGCGAAAGCCGTCGTCTTTGGCTGCTCCATGACCAGCTCCCAGTTTAAATCATCTATTTTAGCGGTGACGCCGATTTCATCCTTTGGATCGGCAGAAGGCTGTTTATGCCAGAGCTTGCTGTAATCCTGATGTGCGATGACTCTTCCTTTTTCATCGACCAGGTAGATGGAAGATGAATTGTCCTGGCGCATCGAGGACACGATGGGCCTCATGGGCGGGGACCTCGAGTTCCACGCCGTCACCACCTACGACGAGGTGGTGGAGATCAGCCGCAAGCCGAAGGTCTTCTGCTCCGGGCAGGGCGCCGTGGCCATCCCCGACATGCCGATCGAGGCGCTGGAGTTCTTCGGCTCGTTCATCAACATGGACGACCCGCGACACGCCCGCCAGCGCGGCATCGTGTCGCGTGCGTTCACCCCTCGGCGGCTCGAGTCGGTCCTCGACTCCGTGGCCACCATCTGCACCGAGGTGATCGACGACTTCTGCGAGCGGGGCGAGGTCGACCTCGTCGAGGTCATGTCGTCGCCGTTCCCGCTGCTCGTGATCTGCGACATGATGGGCATCCCCCGCTCCGAGTTCAAGACGGTGCTGGACGCCACCAACGTGATCCTCGGCGGCGGCGATCCCGAGTTCGTGGGCGAGGACATCATGGGCGCCCTCTTCGGAGCGGGCATCACTCTCACAGGGCTCCTCAACGAGGTGGCCGAGGACCGGCGCAAGAACCCCAAGGACGACCTGACCACGGCGCTGATCTCCGCCGAGGTGGACGAGGAGACGATGACGCCCGAGGAGCTCGGCGCGTTCTTCATCCTCCTGGCGGTCGCCGGCAACGACACCACCCGCACGGCCATCAGCTACGGCATGCAGTTCCTCACCGAGAACCCCGAGCAGCGCCGCATCTGGCAGGACGACCTCGAGGGCGTCACCGCCAGCGCCGTCGAGGAGATCGTCCGCTACGCCTCGCCCGTGGTGTTCATGCGCCGGACGGCCACCGAGGACGTCACCCTCGCCGGGCGGGACTTCTCCGCCGGGGAGCGCTTCGTCATGTTCTACGGCGCGGCCAACCGCGACCCCGCCCACTTCGACGCCCCCGAGGTCTTCGACGTGCGGCGCGACCCGAACCCCCACGTGGGCTTCGGCGGTCCGGGCCCGCACTTCTGCCTCGGCGCCCACCTCGCCCGCCGCGAGCTCGCGGTGGCGTGGCGCCAGCTGCTCACCCGCCTGCCCGACCTCGAGGCGGCCGGCCCGCCCGAGTACCTCGAGGCCGCCGGCATCCCGCTGGTGGGCGGCATCAAGCGCTACCCCGTGCGCTTCACGCCCACCGCACCCGTGGGTCGGGCCTAGATTCCCATCAACGGTCGTGCCGGGGACGCACGACCACACCTGACAGGAGCTCCGTGGCAACGATGACCCAGATCCCGATCGTGGACTACCTGGTGCTGGGCGACGACCCGCACCTCGTGGCGAGCGAGTGCACGTCCTGCGGGGCGCGCTACTTCGACCGGCGCAACGCGTGCGCGTCGTGCTTCGGCACCGAGTTCACCAAGGTCGACGTGCCCACCGAGGGCACGTTGCGCTCGTTCACGATCGTGACCTTCGCCGCACCCGGCGTGCCCGTGCCGTTCGTGGCCGGCATCGTCGACGCCGGCGGCACCAGCGTGCGGACCAACATCATCAACGTCGAGCCCGACGACGAGCACGTGAAGCTCGGCATGCAGGTGCGCCTGGCGACGTACTCGCTCGGCACCGACGACGACGGCACCGAGGCCATCGGCTTCGGCTACGAACCGAAGGCCTGAGGGGGCAACGACATGAGCAGCGACGACATCTACATCCTCGGCATCAACATGACGCAGTTCGGGAAGCACCCGGACAAGGACGTGGTCGACCTCGGTGCCGAGGCCGCCATGGCCGCGCTCGCCGACGGCGGCGTCACCATGGCCGACGTCGGCATCCTGGCGGCCGGCAACCTGATGGGCGGCGGTGGCTTCGGCCAGCAGCTCCAGAAGCAGATCGGCCAGACCGGCATCCCCGTGTTCAACGTGACCAACGCATGCGCCACCGGCGCCACCGCGCTGCGCACGGCGATCATGGCCATCAAGGCCGGCGAGTGCGACATGGGCCTCGCCGTGGGCGTCGAGAAGCTGGCCGGCGCCGGCCTCCTCGGCGCAGGGGGCGGCGGCAAGAAGTCCGACGAGCACCGGTGGGAGCCGGGTGGCCGGGTCGGCGCCGTGACCGGCACCGACGGGCGCATCGGCACGGCCGGGATGCCGGGCACCTTCGCCCAGGTCGGCATGGAGTACCTCCACCAGAACCAGTACGGCGGCGAGGCCTTCGAGCTGTTCGCCAAGA
Organism: Acidimicrobiaceae bacterium; assembly: GCA_036675575.1. Taxonomy (GTDB): domain Bacteria; phylum Actinomycetota; class Acidimicrobiia; order Acidimicrobiales; family Salinilacustritrichaceae; genus Salinilacustrithrix. The sequence continues at coordinate 36,651 of JAKFET010000260.1, read as the reverse complement.
TCAGCGTGAAGAACCACAAGCACTCCACGCTCAACCCGCTGGCCGCCTACACCAAGGAGATGACCCTCGAGCAGGTGATGGGCGACATGATGATCGCCTACCCCAACACCCGCCCGATGTGCTCGGCCAACTGCGACGGCGGTGCCGCTGCCGTGGTGGTCTCCGGCGCCAAGCTGAAGACGCTCTCCAAGGAGCAGCAGCGCCGGGCCGTGAAGGTGTCGGCCTCCGTGCTGACCTCCGACCCGTGGCAGGAGGCCTGCCAGGTGCTGCCCGACGTGAACACCCTCACCCGGGTGGCGGCCAAGCAGGCCTACGAGCAGGCCGGCGTGGCGCCGGAGGACCTCGACCTGGTCGAGCTCCACGACTGCTTCGCCACCGCCGAGCTGGTCCACTACGACAACCTGATGCTGTGCGAGCCCGGCGGCGCCGTGGACTTCTTCGAGTCCGGTGCCACCTGGCGCGACGGCTCCACCCCGGTGAACGTGTCGGGCGGCCTGCAGTCCAAGGGCCACCCCATCTCGGCCACCGGCATCGCCAACATCTGGGAGGTGTGCCACCACCTCCGCGGTGAGGCCGGCCCCCGCCAGATCGAGGGCGCCAAGGTGGGGCTCGCCCACGTCATCGGGCTCGGCTCCGCCTGCGGCGTGCACATCCTCGAGGCCAGCGCAGCCTGAAGCCGCGCCGCCGCCTGACGTCCGCTCCGGCGGGCGTCAGGCGGAGGCAGCCAGCACGGCCTCGGCGCAGCGGCGGCCGGAGAACATCGCGCCCTGGATCGAGCCGGTGTCGCGGTGGTCGCCGCACACCCACAGCCCAGGTCGCACCACCACGGTCTGCTTCGGGGCGAAGGGCGGCGACTGGTCGGGCTGGCCGTGCTCGATCGCATCGGTGCGGAGGTGGACCCACCCGTCGACCTGCGGACCCCACCAGCCGCGCAGCTGGGACCGGACGGCGGGCTCGACCGAGGGGTCGGCGCGACCGGGGACGGCGGCGGCCACGAGGGCCCGTCCGTCGGGCGCGTAGGCCGGCGACACGTTGCTCATCACGGCGACGTTCCGGGCCGGGCCGGCGCCATCGAGGATGACCAGCCGGTCGGCGACCGGCGCCGACGGGGCGGAGAACCAGACGCAGGACGCCGAGCGGGACCCGACCGGGTCGATCCCCAGCAGGCGAGCCGCGGCCGGGCCCTCGGTGGCGACGAGGACGTGGGCCGCCCGGACCTCCTCGCCATCGGCCAGGCGGACGTGCCCCGGCTCGACGGCGGCCACGGGCGCGTCGCAGCGGACGGTGCCGTCGGGCAGGCCGGCGGCGAGCTGGCGGGGGATCTCCTCCATGCCGAGGGCGGGGACCGCCGAATCGCCGCGGGCCAGGCTGCGGAAGACCACGTCGAACATCCGCCGGCTCGTGCCGAGCGTGGGGTCGAGCTGGATGCCGCCGACAAGGGGACCGAAGAAGCGCTCGACCATGGCGGGGGAGAAGCCCTCGTCGTGCAGCGCCTGCAGGGTGGTGGTGTCCTCGCCCCGCAGCAGGTCGGGCGCCGAGGTGGCCAGCAGGCGCCGGCGGAGGCGGGCGACGCGCAGCTTGTCGGCGAGCGAGCCGACCGGCGCGAAGGCGCTCCGCAGGCCGGCGACGGGGGAGCGGAACGGGTCGACCAGGCGGTGGAACCCGCCGCCGACGCGGATGAGGGCGCCGGGGTCGAAGGCCCGCAGGTCGAGGGCGTGGAGGTCGAGGTGGCGGCCGAGCTCGGGGTAGTCGGTGAGCAGCACCTGGAAGCCACGGTCCAGCCGGTGTCCGTCGACGAGATCGGTGCGGACCCGGCCGCCCGGGGCGTCGGCGCCCTCCAGCACGGTCACGGACCGGCCGGCCGCGACGAGGGTGCGGGCGGCCACGAGGCCGGCGAGCCCGGCGCCCACGATGGCGACGTCGTGGTGGGGCGGGTTCGGGGCGCCGGGCACGGAGGGACCGTAGCCACGCGCGCCGAGCGGGTGGCCGCGCCCCGCTGCGCGACGATGGGGCCGTGGAGAGCACCCGCATCGACCGCTGGCTGTGGGCCGTGCGCATCTACAAGACCCGCTCCGACGCCACCAAGGCCTGCAGCGGCGGCCACGTCGAGGTCGACGGTCGACCGGCGAAGCCCGCCCTCAAGGTGAAGGTGGGCGACCGGGTCCACGCCCGGGTCGGCCAGCGGGAGCGGATCCTCGAGGTCTCGGGGATCATCGACAAGCGGGTCGGTGCCGCCCTCGCGGTCGAGTGCTACGTCGACCACAGCCCCCCGCCCCCGGAGCGGCCCCTCCAAGCCCTGTTCGGCGTGCGCGACCCGGGCGCCGGTCGTCCGACCAAGCGGGACCGCCGCCAGCTCGACCGGGAGCTCGGCCGCCGGCGCTGACCGTCGTGGGCTCGCCCCGGGGTGGGCTCTAGGGTGGCCGGATGGCTTCGTTCCACGACCTCGAGATGCGGTCGATCACCGGTGAGCAGATCGACTTCTCCACGTTCCGCGACAAGGTCTGCCTCGTCGTCAACGTGGCCAGTGAGTGAGGGCTGACGCCCCAGTACGCAGGTCTGCGTGCGCTCCAGGAAGACTTCGCCGACCAGGGATTCACCGTCCTCGGCTTCCCCTGCAACCAGTTCGGCAACCAGGAGCCCGGCACCGACGCCGAGATCCTCGAGTTCGCGACCGCCACGTACGACGTGAACTTCCCGATGTTCTCCAAGATCCAGGTCAACGGCGACGACGCCTGTGAGCTCTACCAGCTCCTGAAGTCCGCCCAGCCCGGCGAGAGCGGCGCCGGGGACATCACCTGGAACTTCGAGAAGTTCCTGGTCGCTCGGGACGGCACCGTCGTCGCCCGCTGGTCACCGATGGTGACCCCCGAGGAGATCCGGGAGCTGCTCCCGCAGTTCCTGTAGCGACTGCCAGGCCGCCCGGTGCCTCCGCCGGGCGGCACCGCAGGTATGGTGGTGGGCGAGCTGGTCGTCCACCGATTCGGTGCACGGCTCGATCCGGGGGCACGCCACGCCCGGAGCAGGTCGCCCGTCAGCGCGACAGCTCGTGACCCATCGGGTCGGCCAGGCGGATGGAGCGGGGTGCACGGGGCGGCGCGGGTCGCCGGTGCCCGCATCGAACGGAGAGCACGATCACCAGCACCACCTTGTCGCCGGAGGCAGTCCCTGCCGTCCTGCCACGGGAATTCGAGGACATCGTCCAGGCTCACCTGGACGGACGCGAGGACGACCGCGACCGAGCGGTGCTCGAGCGCTTCCGCGACGACTGGGTGCGCGTCCTGTACCGGTTCCTCGACCGGGCTGACCGGGTCATCGAGGAGACGCGCCGCACCGTGCGCGGTCCCGAGCGCATGGCGATCATCGAGGACTTCGACCGCGAGGCGTACCGCATCGACGAGGTGCTCACCGAGCTCCTCGGCCCGCCCACCGAGGACGAGCTCCAGCCCGACGGGGGGCAGCGCAAGGGCAAGGCCCGCCCCGCCGCCGTGGTCGCGGCGCCGGTGGAGCCCGGCACCACCGAGCTGCAGCTGACCTGGGAGCCCGGTTCGATCATCGCCTGGGCCTCCGGCAAGGACGCACCCTCCGACACCGCCGCCGGCGTGCGCGCCCGGCTCGAGGCGGTCGGGGGCGGGTCCGTCCCGTGGGAGGAGCACCGCCCGATCAAGCTGCCCGACGGCGGGAAGGCCGAGACCCTGCGCGCGCCGCTCGCCGCTGCGCTCGGCTGGCTGGTGTCGATGCGCCGCACGCCCGAGGAGGACGCCGAGGTCGGCGTCTCCGTGCCCTGGCTCGCCCTCACCGCCGCCATGGCCGTGCGCCTCGCAGCCCAGGGTCGGATGGTGCCCCGGCTGCGGAAGGTCCGTCGCCGCGACGACGCCGGCAGCAAGGACGTCTCCACGTTCCAGGTGGACTGGGAGCCGGTGCTCATCGACCCCGACGCCATCACCGAGCTGGCCGCCGCCCGCCCCACCTCCGCCGCCGCCACTGGCAACCGCCAGGACGGCCGGGCCTTCACCCAGTCCGTGCTGGCAGACCTGCTGAGCACGATCTGCGAGATGGCGGCCGAGCGCCTCGAGGTGCCGGCCCCGCCGCCCGATCCGCGCTCGCGCAGCGACGTCGCCGAGACCGTCCTCGCCCGACTCGACGGCAAGCCCTTCGACGCCCCCACCCGGGCGGGGGCCGAGCTGGTGCGCCGCCTCGACCAGTGGTCGGCGCCGGTCACCGGCACGGCCAAGCTGGCCCTCACGATCCGGCTCGACCCGCCGGACGAGGGCAACGCCTGGCACTGCGCCGTCCTGGCCCCCGGCACCGACGACGTGCTGGAGCCGGTCGAGGTGGCCATGGTGAACGCCTCCAACACGAAGTCGCGCGAGATGAAGGCGCAGCTGGCCCGCGTGGAGAAGCTCTTCCCCGAGCTCAGCCGGCCCGGCGGTCGACGCCGCGGCGAGGTGATCCTCTCCCAGGAGGAGGCCTGGCAGCTCATGTCCCACACCGGCGAGGTGCTGCGCGCCGCCGGGTTCGACGTGCAGGTCCCGTTCCTGTCGCGCAAGAAGCCGGCCCCCGGCCTGCGCCTCACCGCCGACGAGGCCCAGGAGTCCGTGGTCGGTGCCCAGCAGCTGGCCAACGTGCGCTGGTCGGTCGTCTTCGACGGCGTCGAGCTCAGCGCCGAGGACATCCGGCGCCTGGCCACCCAGGCCCGTCCCCTCATCAAGTCCGGGGACACCTGGATCGAGGTCGACAAGGCCGACCTGCGAGAGGCCGCCGCCGCGCTCGCCGAGCGCGCCGACAAGACCCGCCTCACCGGCGCCGACATGCTCCGCCAGGCCCTCGGGCTCGAGGGTTCCCCGCTCGCCGGCGGCATCCAGATCACCGGCGCCGGCTGGGCTGCCGACCTGCTGCGCAGCGCGTCGCAGATCTCCGAGGACACGGTCTCCGCCAGTCCCGAGGGCTTCGACGGCGAGCTGCGCCACTACCAGGCCGAGGCCGTCGCCTGGCTGCGCTTCCTCGACGACGCCGGCCTCGGTGGCTGCCTGGCCCTCGACATGGGCCTCGGCAAGACGCCGACCATGCTCGCCCACATCGCCGCCAGCGCGAAGAAGGGCCCGACGCTCGTCGTCGCCCCGCCCGCCGTGGTGGGCAACTGGGCCAACGAGGCCCGCCGGTTCACCGGGAGCCTGCGCGTGGTGGTCCACCACGGGCCCAACCGCACCAGTGCTCGCGGCATCCCGAAGATGCTGGAGGGCGCCGACCTGGTCATCACCACCTACGGCACCGCCGTGCGCGACGTCGCCGCCCTGGAGAAGGTCCAGTGGGGCAAGGTCGTGCTCGACGAGGCCCAGGCGATCAAGAACCCGACGTCCGACACGGCCCAGCAGCTCCGACGCATCGAGGCCCGCAGCCGGGTGGCCCTCACCGGCACGCCCATCGAGAACGGCCTCGGCGACCTGTGGGCGATCATCGACTACTGCAACCCCGGCCTGGTGGGTGGGCGAGCGCAGTTCATCGCCCAGCTGTCGCCGAGCGGCACCGGCAAGGACGGGGCGGAGTCGGCCCTCAAGGCCCTCAACGGCATCCTCGTCTTCCGTCGCACGAAGGCCGAGCCGGCCATCGCCGCCGAGCTCCCGGACCGCATCGACGAGCTCGACCACTGCGCCATGACCAAGGAGCAGATCGGCCTCTACCAGGCCGTCCTCGATCGCCTGGTCATCGACACCAGCAGCGAGGACTCGCCGCAGAAGAAGGGTGCGGTCCTCGCCGCCATCACCGCCCTCAAGCAGATCTGCAACCACCCCGAGGCCTACCGGCCCACCGGCGAGCCGCTCGACGGCCGCTCCGGCAAGCTCACCCGCCTCAACGAGATCGTGGAGTCGGTGTTCGAGTCGGGCGAGCGGGTGCTGATCTTCACGCACTTCGCCACGTGGGGCGAGAAGCTGGCGAGGTACCTGACCGACCGCTACGACCTGCCCATCGCCTGCTACCACGGCGGCCTCGGCCGCACGGCACGCGACGAGCTGGTCCGCACGTTCCAGGCCGGCACCGGCCCCGGGGCCATGGTGCTGTCGCTCAAGGCCGGCGGCACCGGGCTCAACCTGACGGCCGCCAACCACGTCGTGCTCTACGACCGCTGGTGGAACCCCGCCGTCGAGGACCAGGCCCGCGACCGGGTCTGGCGCATCGGCCAGAAGAGCACGGTCATCGCCCACCGGCTGGTCTGCCCCGGCACCGTGGACGAGCGGGTCGAGGAGGTCGTGGCCGGCAAGCGCCGCATCGCCGACCTCGTCCTGCCGAAGTCCTCCAGCATCGGCGACCTCGACGCCCAGCAGCTCCAGGCCGCGCTCGGCATCGACCCCGACCTGCTGCTCACCGACGACGACGAGCAAGGGGAGGCCGCATGAGCCCCGACGCACCCGCCGGCCAGAACGGCGCCAACGGCGACGCCGCCGGCCGCAAGCGCCGCAACCGCAAGCGCCGCAACCGCTCCACGGCCAAGGCGACCGCGGAGTTCTGGGGCGATCCCGAGGACCTCCCGCCCCCCCGGGACGACATCCGCATCACGAAGGACCCGTCGGCCGTGGTCCGCTCGCTCGGCCGCCCGCCGCTCCCCGGCCAGGAGCAGGCCGCCGAGGCCTACTTCGCCGCCGTGTACGCCCGGGCCGTGGGGCTGGCCAGCGCCCTCGCCGCCGCCGGCGAGCTCATCGAGCCCGAAGAGCTGCTCGAGCAATAGGAGCGGAGCCGAAGGCGGAGCGACCCATGTCACGGTTGCCCTTGGCGCGGCGAAGCCGCACGACCGGATTGCGGAGCGACGTGCTCTCTCCGCGCCTGTCGTAATGCCGGAGGCGGCCGAGGTCGCCGTCGCTGCGACCCAGCTCGACGCGGTCGTCCGCGGCCGCACGCTGCTGGCGATCCCGGTCACCAACCCCCGCACGGTCCGCCACACCGATCCGGCCGCAGTCGCGGGCGTCGCCGGACGGCGGGTGGTCGCCGTGCGCAGCCACGGCAAGTGGATCGTCGTCGACCTCGACGGCGCGACGGACGCGCTCGGCATCCACCTGCGGATGAGCGGCCAGCTCCTGGTCGCCCCGCCCGGCGCTCCGCACCCGGACCGCCACGTCCACGCCACCCTCCACCTCTCCCCGAGAATTTCGTGGGTTGGTCAGGACACTCCTGACGAAACCACGCAATTCCGGGCTGGTACGGCGGTCGAGGTGTGGTTCCGGGACCCGCGGACCTTCGGGGAGCTGCGGGTGCTGCCCGGCGGACGGCCGCCGGGCGCCGACGACCTGTTCGACCCTTCGGTCACGGGCGACCGGCTGCACGAGGTCGCGGCCGGGCGTCGGGCGGCGGTGAAGGCCGTCCTGCTCGACCAGCAGCGAACCGTGGCCGGCATCGGCTCCTACCTGGCCGACGAGGCCCTGCACCGGGCCCGGATCGATCCGACCGTGTCGGCGGGCGAGCTGGCCGGCTCGGCCTGGGACCGGATAATCGTGGCCGCCCGGGCGATCGCCGTCGACTCGATCGCCGCCGGCGGCGTCACGCTCGAGGACGAGGGCTGGGTCGACCTCTACGGCCGCCCCGGCACGTATGCCTCCGAGCTGCGGGTGCACGCCCGCGCGACGTGCGCCACCTGCGGCACGCCGACGTCGTCGGCCGTCGTGGGCGGCCGCCGGGCCCGCTGGTGCCCACGGTGCCAGCACCCCCTTTGGCGCCGCTAAGACGAACGAACCGATCGGTCCCGACGTTCCGCCCGGTGGAACGAACGAACCGATCGGTCCCGCCGTTCCCGGGTCGGGTCAGTCGGCGGCGAGGCGGTCGAGGTCGACGAGCGCGCCGCGGTCGATGCTGACCCAGTCGCGGGCCTCGAGGTAGGGGGCGAAGGATCGGGCGATGACGCGTCCGTCGGCCTCGGTCTTGGGGCGCTGCAGCTCGTAGAGGTGCGGGAACTCGAGCCAGGCGGTGACGGCGTGCCACAGGCGCAGCACGGCGTCGCCCTCCGTGGGTGGGTCGATGACCACCGGTCCGAACAGGCACTGCCCGTCGGGGAAGATCAGCGTGGGCACGCCGTAGCCGCCGGCCGCGATCACCGTGTCGTGCTCGGCGCGCACCTCGTCGTGCGTCGTCGGGTCGGCGATGGCCTCGTCGACGAGGCCGGGGTCGAGGCCGATCTCCTCGAGGAGGTGGCGGGCGACGGCGGGCTCGTGGGGCTTGTGGCCCTCCTCGTGCAGCGCCCGGCCGGCCCGCTCGTACCAGGCGTCGAGGTGGGCCATGTCCCGGCGGCGCAGCAGGGCGCCGATGCGCATCATCGACCAGCCGTAGGACCACTCCCGCTCCCACGGGTGCTTCTTGCCGTCCTGGCGGTTGACCTCCTCGAGGGAGAAGAACCGCCACGAGATGTCGAGGTCGGTCTGGTCCCGGACCGCCCGGATCCACCTGGAGGTCTGGTACGCGAACGGGCACATGACGTCGAAGTGGAAGTCGACAGAGGTCGGCACCGGCGGTGTGGACATGGCCCGAGGTTACGACCGGGGCGCCACGGCGGCGCCAGATTGACCCTGGCGCTCTCGGCCCTGCCATGTGACGCTCGTCGTGACAGCACCGATTCGAGCTACGGAGGCGACATGCCGCTCTTCATGGATGTCCACCACATGGACGGCGGGGTCTCCGCCGGCGATGTGGCCCAGGCGCACCAGGCCGACCTGGAGACCCAGGGCAAGCACGGCGTCGAGTACAAGCGCTACTGGGTGGACGAGAAGGCGGGCAAGATCTTCTGCCTGGTCGACGCCCCGGACGCCGAGACCGCGGCGACCGTGCACCGCGAGGCCCACGGCCTCGTGGCCGACGAGATCTACGAGGTCTCCGAGCACAGCTGAGCGCTCGGCGGACCTCAGGTCCCGAGCGCGGCGATGGCCTCGGCCTGGGCCAGCGTCTGGCGGGCCTGGTCGACGTGCAGGTTCTCGATCATCCGGCCGTTGACGGTGACCACGCCGCGACCGTCGCGCTCGGCCTCCTCGAACGCGGCGATGACCTCGCGTGCCGAGGTGACCTCGTCCTCCGACGGGGCGAACACCTCGTTGCACGGATCGAGCTGGCTCGGGTGGATGAGGGTCTTGCCGTCGAAGCCCATCTGCTTGCCCTGGCGGCACTCGGCCAGGAAGCCCTCGGCGTCCTGGATGTCGTTGTAGACGCCGTCCAGGATGACCTTGCCGGTGGCACGAGCCGCGAGGAGGCACAGGCCGAGCCCGGTGAGCAGCGGCTGGCGCCCGGGCACGTGCTGGGCCCGGAGCTCCTTGGCCAGGTCGTTGGTGCCCATGACGAGCACGGTGAGGCGCTCGGAGCAGCCGGCGATCTCCTCGGCGTGGAGCATGGCGATCGGCGTCTCGACCATGGCCCAGATCTTGGTGCGGTCCGGCGCGCCGCCGGCCTCGAGGGCGGACTCGATGGCGCGCACGTCCTCGACGGAGTCGATCTTGGGGATCACGATGGCGTCGGGACCGGCCTCGGCGATGGCGGCGACGTCGTCGGCGTGCCACTGCGTGTCCAGGCCGTTGGCCCGGATGGCGATCTCCCGCATCCCGTACTCGCCCGACGCGGCAGCCGCGCACACGCGGCCGCGGGCGTCGGCCTTGGCGTCGGGCGCGACGGCGTCCTCGAGGTCGAGGATCAGGGCGTCGGCGGCGAGGCCCTTGGCCTTCTCGAGCGCCCGCTCGTTGGCGCCCGGCATGTAGAGCACCGAGCGGCGGGGGCGGAGGGTGGCGTCGCCAGCGGTGGGAGCAGTCACAGCCCGTAGGCCTCCTGCAGATGCGGGTCGCGCTCGGCGAGCTGCTCGGCCAGCCGCAGCACGACCAGGCACTGCTTGACGGAGGCGTCGTCCTCCATCTTCCCGTCGAGCATCACGGCACCGGTGCCGTCGCCCATGGCGTCGACGACGCGCTTGGCGTGCTCGACGTCCTCGACCGGCGGTGAGAACACCCGCTTGGCGATGTCGATCTGGACGGGGTGCAGCGACCAGGCGCCGACGCAGCCGAGGAGGTAGGCGTTGCGGAACTGGTCCTCGCAGCCGACGGTGTCGCGGATGTCGCCGAAGGGGCCGTAGTAGGCGTAGATGCCGTTGGCGGCGCAGGCGTCGACCATGCGGGCGACCGTGTAGTGCCACAGGTCCTGCTGGTAGGTGGTGCGGCCGGCCTCGAGGTCGTCGCCGGTGGGGTCGGTGCGCACGAGGTAGCCGGGGTGGCCCCCGCCCACGCGGGTGGTCTTCATGCGCCGGTTGGCGGCCAGGTCGGCCGGGCCGAGCGACAGGCCCTGCATGCGGGGCGAGGCGGCGCAGATCTCCTCGACGTTGGTGACGCCCCGGGCGGTCTCGAGGATGGCGTGGATCAGCAGCGGCTCGGTCAGACCGGCCTTGGCCTCGAGCTGGGCGAGGAGCCGGTCGACGTAGTGGATGTCCTCGGGACCCTCCACCTTCGGGATCATGATCACGTCGAGCTTGTCGCCGATGGCGGGGACGATCGCCTGGACGTCGTCGAGGAACCACGGCGAGTCGAGGCTGTTGACGCGGGTCCAGAACTGGGTGGCGCCGAAGTCCACCGTCTGGCCGACCTCGATCAGGCCGGCCCGGGCCGCCTCCTTGTCGGTGGCGGGGATGGCGTCCTCGAGGTTGCCGAGCACCACGTCGCACGTGGGGACGATGTCGGGCAGCTTGCCCCGGAGCTTCTCGTTCTGCGGCGGGAAGAAGTGGATGTTCCGCGACGGGCGGAACGGGATCTCACGCAGGGGCTCGGGGGCACCGATGGCGAGGGGTGCGAAGAAGTCTTTCGGGCTGCGCATGGCCCGACCGTACCGCCGGTCGCAGAACGGCCGGAAACCTCAGGCCAGGACGGTGGTGAGGCTGCGGCGCAGGAACGCGATGGTCTCCTCGCGGTCGAGGCCGCACCGGTGGCGCAGGTGCTCGAGCGAGTCGAACTGGGTGAGCAGGTCGATGGTGTGGCGGGTGTCGGTGCGCTCGCCGTCGTCGTCCAGCCGCTCCAGCTCGGGGGCGAACATCTTGTGCGTCTGCTCGCCGAGCCACCGGTAGGTGTCCATCAGGCCGGACTGGACGTCGGGGTCGCTGGCGGCCCGCACGCGGGAGGCCCGGTAGATCACGCGCATGGCGTCGAACAGGCGCAGGCGCCGCTCGGTGAACCGCTCGATGCGCTCGGTGAGCGGGCCGTCGCCGATGCGGTCGATGTCGAACAGCGGGCGGGTGCGCTCGAGGTGGCGGTCGATGGCCGCCGTGATGAGGTCGTCGAGGTCCTCGAAGTAGCGGTACACGGACCGCAGCGAGACGCCTGACCGGTCGGCGACCTCGTGGACGCCGGGGTTCAGGTTCCCCTCCTCGAACAGCTCGAGGACCGCATCCAGCACCGCCAGGCGGTTCCGATCCCGTCGGGCCGTCCGGCCGTCCACGCGGCTCTCTGCTTCGGTCGTCTGGTCCATGTCGCGCCATCCACTCGTGTCGGGAGCCCGCCGACGCTCGCTCCCTATCCGAGCGGTGCGCGGTTCAGACACCCACGTGCCGACGGCGGAGGCCGCCGGGCTCAGCGGGTCCGGATGACCGCGAGGGCACGCTCGAACAGGCCGACCGTCGTGGCGTGGAGCAGGTCGCCGATCTCCTTCGGCGCCTTGCCGGCGAAGGCGCGGGCATGGGTCCCCTCGAGGATGATCCCGAGCCGGTAGGCGGCGAGCACGTGGAACCAGTCCACGTCGTCCACGGGACGCCCGGTGCGCTCGGCGTAGCGGTCGACGAGCTCGGCCTTCGTGGGGAGCCCGTCGATGCCGCCCCCGACCGCCCCGGCACCGGCCTCCTCGTCGCCGGGCGGCCACGTGGACAGCAGGTGGCCGAGGTCGAGCAGGGGGTCGCCGATGGTGCACAGCTCCCAGTCGACGATGGCGGCGAGGTCGGGCGCATCGTGGCGGACGAGCACGTTGGCGAAGTGGAAGTCGCCGTGGATGATCCCGGGCTGCCAGCCGGACGGCCGGTTCGCGTCGAGCCAGGCCGAGACCTCCTCCACGCCGGGTATGTCGGGGCCGGGGTAGCCGTCCAGCTCGGCGTAGGAGTCGAGCTGGCCCTGCCACCGGCCCACCTGGCGCTCGAGCCACCCCTCGGGCTTTCCGAAGTCGGCGAGGCCGACCGCCTCGTGGTCCACCAGGGCGAGGGCGGCGATGGCGTCGACCATGGAGAACCCCATGGCCCGGCGCATGGCCGGATCGGAGCGGTGCGGCTCGGGCAGGCCGCTCGCCGGGTTGAACCCGTCGATGGGCTCCATGAGGTAGAACGCGGCGCCCAGCACGTCGACGTCGGGGCAGGCGGCGATGAGCCCGGGGTGGGGCACGGCGGAGCCGGCCAGCGCGGCGAGCACCCGCGCCTCGCGTCGCATCGTCTCGTCGGAGTTGGCCCGCTTGTGCAGCGGAGGCCGTCGCAGGACGTACGTGCGCCCGGACCGGGAGAAGCGGACCAGGACGTTCTGGGTGCCCCCGGCGAGCTGCTCGACGTCCTGGAGCGGCCCGGATCCGAGGCCCTCGCCGTCCATCCACGCCGTCAGCGCCCCGAGGTCGACGCCGGGCGGGTCCTGCTCATGTGCCATGGGGCCACTGTGTAGCGTCCCGGCATGACGATCTCCGGACATGTGGCGGAGGGCTTCGAGCCCGTCCGCGATGCCTTCGCCGCCAACTTCGAGTCCCACGGAGACCTCGGGGCGGGCGTCGCCGTCTACGTCGGCGGCGAGCTGGTGGTGGACCTGGTCGGCGGCACCGCCGACGCCACGAGCGACGCGCAGGACACGCCCTACGGCCCCGACGCCCTGCAGCTGGTGTTCTCCACCACCAAGGGCGCCGCCGCGGTGTGCGCCGCCGTGCTCATGCAGCGGGGCGAGCTGGATCCCGAGGCGCTGGTCACCGACGTGTGGCCCGAGTACGGCCAGGCCGGCAAGGAGGGCACCACCGTCGCCATGCTCCTCGACCACCAGGCCGGCGTGCCGGTGGTGGACGACCCGCCGACGCTGGAGGAGGTCCTCCAGGTCACCCCGATCGTGGATGCCCTCGCCGCGCAGGCGCCCCTGTGGGAGCCGGGCACCGCCCACGGCTACCACGCCCTCACCTACGGCTGGCTGGTCGGCGAGGTCGTGCGCCGGGTCGACGGCCGCGACATCGGGCAGTTCTTCGCCGAGGAGGTGGCGGGCCCGCTCGGCCTCGACTTCTGGATCGGCCTGCCCGAGGCGGAGCAGGACCGGGTCGTGCCGCTGGTGGCCTCCGCGCCCACGGCGGGCGACTTCGACATGTCCGCCCTCGACCCCGAGATCGTCCCGCTGCTCCAGGACCTGGCCACCGCCTTCCTCGATCCGCACAGCACCACCAACCGGGCGCTCATGCTCGACGGCCGGTTCCTGCTGGGCGGCGGGCGCATCGCGTGGAACCAGCCCGAGGTGCGGGCGTCGCAGATCCCGGCCGCCAACGGCGTCACCAACGCCCGGTCGCTGGCCAAGATGTACGCCGCCTGCGTGGGCGAGGTCGACGGCGTCCGCCTCCTCGACGACGCAACGCTGAAGCAGGTCACGGCCGAGCGCAGCAGCGGCCGCGACCGGGTGCTGGTCATGCCCACCCGCTTCGGCCTCGGCTTCATGCTCACGTCGAGCTTCTCGCCGCTCCTCGGCGAGGGCAGCTTCGGCCACCCGGGTGCCGGTGGCTCGCTCGGCTTCGGCGACCCCGACCACGAGGTCGGCTTCGGCTACGTGATGTCGAAGATGAACTCGGGCCTCTCGAACGACCCCCGCACGCGGGGCCTCATCGACGCCCTGCGGGGTTGCCTCTGACCCGTCGGCTCAGCCGGCGGTGACGTGGCCGGCGGGGATCCCGATCGAGACCTCCCAGGTCCCCCAGGCGCCGACGTCGACGGTGGGGTTCACGCCGCACGACGTGCAGTGGCCGGTGGAGGTCGGCTGCCACGCCGCGCCGCACTGCGGGCAGGTGCCGGTGAGCATGGTGGATCGGCGGCCGGCACCGGCCTCGCCGTAGCGCTCGAAGGACACCCGCCGGGAGTCGCCGGCCACGTAGTCGACGTAGTCGACCCGGCCGGCGGGCTCGGTGCCGGTCTCGCCGGCGGCCCGGTAGCTGGCCGTGCCGTTCTCGTAGAAGTCGAAGCTCGTGCCGCCGAGGAGGACCTGGCGCTCACCGGGGCCGCCGTCGACCTCGCTCGGGCGGACCGGGAACCAGATGGTGGCGACGGGCGTGGGCATCCACTCCACCGACAGCCAGACCGCCAGGCCCTCGTCGAGGTGGACCAGGGCCTCGATCCAGCGATCGCCCTCCTCCTCCAGCTCGAGCAGGCCCCGCACGGACCCGGGCTTGCCGTCGATGCGGATGCGGCTGCCGGGGGCGAGGTCGGCACGGGGTTCGAACACGGCGCCTATGGTACGTACCCGCCCGACAGCGGCCGGCCCATCGCCCGATCCGACCCCAGCCCCCGAACGCGGAGCGGTCTTGCACCTGCAGCTCGACAGCCGACCAGGCAACGCAGACGTGTCCGCCGACGGCCTCTCGCTGCGCTTCGAGGGCACACCCGGCCTGGATGTGGTGGCCACCCTCGCCGCACCGCTGGGCGCCACGGCCCTCACCGTCGTGGTCGAGGTGCTCGCCGCCTCCCACCGGGTGCACGTGTACGGCGACGACGGCCTCCTCGCCACCGAGCAGGTCGCCTGCGTCTCGGGCGGTGCAGTGGGGGAGCGGCTCCCCGCCGCCGCGGACCACGTCGTGGGTGCGCACCGGCTCGACTTCGCCTCCGAGCGGCCCGACCTCGACGCTGCCTCCCTCGCCGACCTGGCATCGGCCCTGCGGGCCCTGGCCACGGACGACGACGCCCTGGTGGTCTCGTTCCCCGGCCACCCGGACGCCCTCACCTCCGTGCGCCTCCTGCCCGGCGGCTGGGAGACGTGGCACCTGTACCCGGGCGCGCAGCCCCACGCCGTGCGCACCCGCACCGCGGTGGTGACCGCATGACCGACCGCCCCGACGGGACCCCCGACCCGTGGGACGCCTGGCGCGACTGGTCGCCGACCTCCGGACCCGCCGGCAGCGGTGGCGCCGACGCGCCGGGGGAGGGTGCCTGGGACGCGTGGAAGTCCTGGCAGTGGACGCCGGGCCAGCGCCCCCCGGTCGCGGCGAACGCACTCGGCTGCACCGGCTGCGCCCCGAACGCCTTCGGCTTCGTGATCGTCATCGTGATCGTCTTCATGATCCTGTCGTCGGTCCTCGGCTCCGTCGCCGGCAGCGGCGACCTCCCTGCCGACGACCTCATCGCCGCCATCGACGCCCTGCCGGTCACCGGACCCCGTGACCGCCGTCCGCCGGACGCCGACGCCGGGGAGAGCGCCACGTTCCCGGCACCGGGTGCCGAACCGGCCGCCGTGGCCGACCAGATCCAGGCCGTCCGGGCACCTCGCCAGCGGGACACGTCGGGCACGTCGACCTTCCTGCTCTACGAGGAGGCCACCGTCGCCATCCAGGACGTCGACGGCGGCTCCGAGGTCGTGGTGTTCGACGACAACCGCGCCGCCACCCGCCGCTTCCCGGCGATCCTGATCTTCCCGGGGTGGTCCGGCGCGCTCAACGACTTCGACACCCGCGCCCGGTCCCGTGGCGGGATCGGTGGCTTCCGCGGTGGCGGCGGGGGCGTGGGCAAGTGACCCGACCCCTCCGACCCGATCCGTCCAACCGAGGAGAACTGACATGACGATGCTGCTGGCTGCGACCACCGACGGGGTGCTGGACGATGTCGGCGGTGCGCTGGGCTGGACGCTCGCGTCCTTCCTGCTGTTCGCCGTCGGCTTCGTCATCATCGACGTGCTCACCCCCGGCCAGCTGCGCACCCAGATCCGGGACAACATCAACGCCTCGATCCTGGTCTCGGCCAAGATGATCGCCGTCGCCGCCATCGTGTTCGTCTCGGTGTGGACCGCACCGGACGACCTGGGCGACGGCATCGCCTACGCCGCCAGCCAGGCGCTGTGGAGCCTCGCCGTCTCCGTCGCCGCGTTCCTCGCCCTCGACCGCCTGGTCCCGGGCGGCATCCGCGGGGTGGTGGACGAGCCCGGCTTCTCGCCCCGGGTCCTGGTCGCCGGCGCGGCGGAGATCGCCGTCGCCCTCACCGCAGCGGTGGCGCTCTCCTGAGGCCGCGCCGGAGCCGCGGGTGAGCGTCGCCCGGCTCCCCGAGCCGTCGGACCTGCGCGCCCGGCGATTCGCCCTCCTCGTCGTCGCCGGCCTGCTCGCCGCCGCCGGCGTCGCCTACGAGCTCTCCCTGCTCCTCCTGGGCACGGTGACGGTCGGCGCCACCGAGCGCGCCAACGCCGTGGTCCTCGGCGCCGCCATGGCCGGCATGGGCGCCGGCGCCACCTTCGGGGGACGCCTCGCGGCCCGGCCCGTGCGGGCCTTCGTCGGCATCGAGGTGGCCCTCGCCCTGCTCGGCGCCGCATCCGCCCCCGCCCTCTACTGGTCCTGGGCCGCCCTCGACACCTTCTGGGGACCCCTGCTCCTGGTGGCCTTCGCCATCGGTGCGTGCATCGGCGCCGAGATGCCGCTGCTCGCCGCGCTCAACGACCAGCTGGCCCGACAGCGGGCCGCCTCCGTGGTGGCCAAGCTCACCGCCGCCGACTACCTCGGGGCCTTCCTCGGCGCCATCGCGTTCGCGTTCGCGGTGCGCCCGCTGCTCGGCCTGGTCGGCGCCACGATGGCCATCGCCGCCCTCAACCTCCTGCTGGCCGCCTCGGTGCCGCTGGTGATGGGCACGCCGTGGCGCCAGGCGCTCCTCGTCGTGCCGGGAGCCGGGGCCCTGGCGGCGATGGCGCTGCTCGCCCCGACGGTCGTCGACGACGGTCGCCAGGCCCTCTACCGAGACCCGGTGGTGGCCGCCGACGACCGGGGCCCCACCGACATCGTCGTCACCGAGCGCCGGCACCGGGACGGCCGCCGCGACACCCGCCTCTTCCTCGACGGCGACCTGCAGCTCTCGAGCGTCGACTCCTACCGCTACCACGAGGCGCTGGTGCACCCGGCGATCGCCGCCGCCCCGGACCGCCCGCTCGACGTGCTCGTCCTCGGCGGCGGCGACTGCGCCGCGGTCACCGAGGCGCTGCGCCACGACCAGGTGGCGTCGGTGACGCTCGTGGAGCTGGACCCCCGGGTCACGGACGCCGTCACCGGCACCGACGGCCTGGAGGACCTCGCGGCCGGGTGCGAAGACCCACGCGCCGAGCTGGTCACCGCCGACGCCTTCGACTGGGTCCGCCGCACCGACCGCACCTTCGACGTCGTGGTGGCGGACTTCCCCGACCCGGACACCGCAGCCCTCGGCCGTCTCTACAGCGTGGAGCTGTTCGTGGCGGCTCGCGCGGTCGTCGCCCCCGACGGGGCGATCAGCGTGCAGTGCGGCTCGCCGTGGTTCGCCCAGGCCGCCTACTGGACCTGTGCCGCGTCACTGGCCGAGGCCGGCTGGTCGTCGACGCCGTACCTGGCCGACGTGCCCTCGTTCGGCACCTGGGGCTTCCACCTCGCCGTACCGGACGGCCCCGCCCCGCTGGTCGGCGCCACCGAGCCCCCGGGCACCCGGTACTGGGACCGCTCGGTGGCGGCCGCGTCGATGGTGCTGCCGCCGGACCTGCTCGTCGAGCGCGACCAGGAGCCGTCCACCGTGCTCGACCCCCGCATCGTGGAGGCCCACCAGCGGGCCTGGTTCGACTACTGAGGCGGCGTCAGACCGAGGCGCTGCCGGCCACGGCCGTGCGCACCGCCTCGGCGACCTCGGCGGCCGAGGCCCCGGGGCCCAGGATGGCGGCCACGCCGGCGTCGCGCAGCGGCTGCAGGTCGGCGTCGGGGATGATGCCGCCGACGATGACCGGGATGTCGACGCCCGCGTCGCGCAGTGCGTCCACCATGCGGGGGGCGAGGGTCATGTGGCTGGCGTTGTGCAGCGACAGGCCGACGGCGTCGGCGTCCTCCTGGATGGCGGCGGCCACGACCATGTCGGTCGTCTGGCGCAGCCCGAGGTAGATGACCTCGATGCCGGCGTCGCGGAGCATCCGGGTCACGACGCGCAGGCCGCGGTCGTGCCCGTCGAGGCCGAGCTTGGCGAGCACGATGCGGATCTGGGGGTCGGCCACTAGATCACCGGCCGCTCGACGTAGCGGCCGAACTCGGCCTCCAGTGCCCCGACGACCTCTTCGAGCGTGGCGTAGGCCCGCACGGCGTCGAGCAGGGCGGGCATCAGGTTGGTGCCGGGGTCGGCGGCGTCGGTGCGGACCCGGCCGAGCGCAGCCTCGACGACGGCGTCGTCGCGGTCCTGCTTCACCGCGGCGAGGCGCTTGCGCTGCAGGTCCTCCACGCCGGGATCGATGCGCAGCAGGTTCTGCTCGGAGTCCTCGTTGCCCTCGGTGAACGCGTTGACGCCGACGATGATGCGCTGGCCGGCGTTGACCTCGCGCTGGAACCGATAGGAGGCCTCGGCGATCTCGGACACGAAGTAGCCGTCCTCGATGCCGGCGTAGACGCCCTCGAGGATCGAGCCGTCGCCCAGCTGGTCGAGGTGGGCGAACACCTCCTCGGCCCGGCGCTCCATCTCGTCGGTCATCCACTCCACGTACGGGGCGCCGCCGAGCGGGTCGGCCACGTTGGCCACGCCGGTCTCGTGGGCGACGATCTGCTGGGTGCGCAGTGCGATCCGGGCCGCCTCCTCGGTGGGCAGGGCCAGGGCCTCGTCGTAGGAGTCGGTGTGCAGGGACTGCGTGCCGCCGAGGGCGGCGGAGAGCGCCTGGAGGGCGACGCGGGCGATGTTGTTCCGGGGCTGCTGGGCGGTGAGCGAGACCCCGGCGGTCTGGGTGTGGAACCGGAGCATGTGGCTCTTCGGGTCCTTCGCGCCGTAGCGCTCCTTCATCCACCGGGCCCAGATGCGACGGGCGGCCCGGAACTTGCCGATCTCCTCGAAGAAGTCGGAGTGGGCGTTGAAGAAGAACGACAGGCGGGGGGCGAAGTCGTCGACGTCGAGGCCGGCCGCGACGGCGGCCTCCACGTAGGCGAAGCCGTTGGCGAGGGTGAACGCGAGCTCCTGCGCGGCCGTCGAGCCGGCCTCGCGGATGTGGTAGCCGGACACCGACACGGGGTGCCAGCGGGGCATCTCGGCGGCCGTGAAGGACATCAGATCGGTGATGAGCCGCACCGAGGGCCGGGGCGGGAAGATGTACTCCTTCTGGGCCTGGTACTCCTTGAAGATGTCGTTCTGGATCGTGCCGGAGAGCGCGGCCCGCTCGACCCCGGTCTGCTCGGCCACGGCGATGTACATGGCCATCACGATGGGGGCCGGCCCGTTGATGGTCATCGAGGTGGACACGCCGGACAGGTCGATGTCGGCGAACAGGTCCTGCACGTCGGCGAGGGTGTCGACGGCGACGCCGGCCCGTCCGACCTCGCCGAGGGCCCACTCGCTGTCGGAGTCGCGACCCATGAGCGTGGGCATGTCGAAGGCGGTGGACAGGCCCGTGCCGCCGTTGCGCAGGATCTCCTTGAACCGCACGTTGGTGTCCTCGGCGGTGCCGAACCCGGCGAACATGCGCATGGTCCACAGCCGGGACCGGTACATCGAGGCATGGATGCCCCGGGTGTAGGGGTACTGGCCGGGGAAGGGCCCGTCGCCGTGGACCGGGTCGACCTCGACGCCGGACATGGTGGAGAACGCGGTGTCGCGCAGGCGGGCCGCGTCGTAGGCCGCCTGCCAGGCATCCCGGTACTCGTCGCCGGCAGTGGTGTGGTCGCTCATCGGAGATCCCCTCGTCGCTCGGGGCCAGCCTACGGGGACCGACCTCCCGGTTCGGTGGTCACGATCGGACCGGATGCGGTCGGTTTCGGACCAGCGAACGGGTGGGGGCCGGTCAGGGGGTGACGATGGGGAAGATGCGGGCGAAGGTGTCCACGGCGCGGGCCAGGGTGCGGAGCGGTCCGGCGTCGCCGGCCACGGCCAGCGAGCCGTCGGCGAGGGCGGCGTCGACGTCGAGCTGGCCGTCGATCAGCGACACCAGCACAGGCGTGGTCGTGGTCACCCGGGCGTCGGCGTGCGGCGCGGCGCGGTCGGGGGAGTGGAACAGCGTGCGGTTGGAGACGCCGATGACGTGGACCTCGTCGCGGTCGCCCAGCGTCCACTCGATGGTGCAGGCGGTGCCGGCGAGCGCCTCGGGACGGAGGCGCACCCCGAGGGCGTCGAACAGCATCGCCGTGGTCATGCCCGCGGCGAACCCGCCGAGCGAGGCGTGGCCGAGGTCGAAGGTGCCGCTGCGCAGCTCCTGCGCGCCGGTCAGGTAGAAGTTCCGCCAGGGCGCGGACTCGGCGGCGAAGCCGAGGCGCTCCAGCACGCCGGCCTGGACCTCGCGGGCGTCGGCCCGGCCGGGATCGGCGAACACGACGTCGTTGAGCACCTCGGCCAGCCAGCGCAGGTCCTCGTGCGAGGGGTCTGCGGCCAGGACGGCGCGAGCTCGCTCGAGCACGGCGTCGGCCCCGCCCATCCACGCCACGGTCCGGCCGGCCCGGTCGACCGGCGGCAGCGGGTGGAGGTTGGCGGGGTTGCCGTCGAACCAGCCCAGGTAGCGCTGGTACACCGCCTTCACGTTGTGGTTGACCGTGCCGTAGTAGCCGCGCACGTGGTGCTGGCCGTCGAGCTCGGGCAGGTCGGCGAAGGACTCGGCGTCGAGCTGCTCGGCGATCTCGGCGGCGGTGAGGCCGTGGTTGGCGAGGCGCATCGTCTGGTCGTGCAGCCAGCGGTACAGGTCCCGCTGCTGCACCAGGAACGCCCGCACGTCGTCGGCGCCGAACCGCGGCCAGTGGTGGCTCGCGAAGCAGGTGTCCGTGACGTCGGCGAACAGGTCGATCGACTCGTTCACGTACCGGCTCCACGCCAGCGCGTCCCGGACCTGGGCGCCGCGCAGCGTGTACAGGTTGTGCATCGTGTGGGTGCAGTTCTCCGCCATGCACAGCAGGCGCAGGTCGGGGAAGTGGAAGTTCATCTCCGCCGGCGCCTCGGTGCCCGGCGTGAGCTGGAAGACGATGCGCACCCCGTCGACGACCCGCTCGGTGCCCGTCCGGTGGATCTCCTCGGTCGGCGGGATGAGCCCGACCGATCCGAGGGGCGTCGCCTTGCCCAGGCCGGCGTCGACCTGGCCCTCGGGCCCCACCGGCAGCAGCGGCCCGTACATGTACATGGCCCGCCGGACCATCGCAGGGCCGGCGATGACGTTCTCGCTCACCGCCTCCTCGAGGAAGCCGGCCGGGGCCAGGACCTGGCAGCGCCCGGCGGCGACGTCGGCCACGGACGTCACGCCTTCGACGCCGCCGAAGTGGTCGATGTGGGAGTGGGTGTAGATGACCGCCACCACCGGACGGGCCCCGAGGTGCTCGTCGGCCAGCGCCAGGCCGGCTGCCGCCGTCTCGGCGCTGGTCAGCGGGTCGATCACGATCCAGCCGGACGAGCCGGAGATGAAGGTGACGTTGGACAGGTCGTAGCCCCGCACCTGCCACACGCCGCCGGTGCCGTCGTCGTCGGGGGGCCGGACCTCGAACAGGCCGTGGACGCAGTTCAGCCGCGCCTGGCGCCACAGGCTGGGATGGACGCTGGCCGGTGCGTCGGGGGAGTCGCGGAGGAAGTCGTGGCGACCGGTGTCCCAGATCGTGCGCCCGTCCCGCTCGACCACCCCGGTGGGGTGGGCGGCGATGAAGCCACGGGTCGCCCGGTCGGCATCGCCGCTCCCGTCGTCGTCGCCGTCGAGGATCCAGTCGTTCGCAGCGCGGTCCATGCCGGCATCGTGGCAGCCGGCGCCACCGCCCCGACGCGCTCGTGCACGCGTTCACGGAGTTGTTTCGAACTCGTGACGACCCATAGTGTTACGAACCCGTGACGGAGCTCGGCCCCCGGGCCGGACCCGCACCCCGTGCCACGACCCCGGTCGTCACCGTCCCTGTCCCCGACCCCCCTCGGACCCATCGCACGCCACCTCGCCACCAGCCCGTCCGACGATCGCACCTTCCGACGTCGACGGCTGGCCTCCCTCGCCGGTGTCCTGACCCTGGTGCTCGCCGTGGGCTCCCTCGTGGGCGGCGGTGACGACGACGTCGTCGGCGTGACCACGCAGGTCGCCGCCGGGGACGAGGTCGTGCAGGCCGCGTCGATCGGCTCCCCGAGCGGCGTGCGCGAGCTGCTGTCGGAGACCACGACCACCCTCGTGGAGGCCACGGGCGCGACCACGACCAGCGAGGCGCCGGCGACCACCGTGGCGTCCACCGCTCCGTCGACCACCGAGGCCCCGCCGACGACCGAGGCGATCCCGGCCGAGACCTCTCGAGCGCTCACCACCGAGGAGCCCGAGGACGCACCGACGACCACGGCGGCCCCCCGCCGGGAGCCCACCACGACGACCACGGCGCCGCCCCGCCAGACCACCACGACGGCCGCCCCCACCACGACGACGACCGCGCCGGCGCCCAGCAGCTCGGGGTCCGGCGGCTACGCCTACGACGACCCCCGCAGCACGCAGGTCTGGTACGACCTCGCCGAGTGCGAGTCGGGCGGCAACTGGTCGATCGACACCGGCAACGGCTACTACGGCGGTCTCCAGTTCTCGCTCCCGACCTGGGAGTCCGTCGGCGGCACGGGGTACCCGCACGAGCACCCGGCCGGCACCCAGATCGAGCTCGGTCGCCGGCTCCAGGCCCGCCAGGGCTGGGGCGCCTGGCCGCACTGCTCCGAGGAGCTCGGACTCCGCTGATCTGACCCGATCCGGGTGGATCGCGTCGCCCATCCGCTCCGTCGGGGCACGAGTACGCTCCGCACCGTGGCCGGGCAGCAGGCGGGGCGAGCAGGGGACGAGCCGACCCCGACCCGTCGCCGGGCCCAGACCTGGCTGTTCTCGCTCGCGCTCATCGTGCTCGTCCTCGGCACCACCGCGGGCGTCGTCCTCGCCCGGGCGCGCGCCGCCGACGAGGTCGAGGACCGGGCCCGCCGGGCTGCTGCCAGCGGCGCAGCCCTGCTCGAGATCGACCTGCGGGAGGTGGCGGCCGGCCTGAGCGGCGCGGCGGCGGCCATCGACCCGTCCGGCGAGCTCGACATCGAGGTGTTCACCGCCTTCGCCGAGGACCCCCTCGCCGACCAGGAGGTCCGCGAGCTCGCCCTCATCGACGTCGTGCCCGGCGATGAGCGGGCCGCCGTCGAGGAGCGCCTCGGGGTGGCGATCACCGCGTTCGGTGACGACGGCCGCCTCGTCCCGGCCCCCGAGGCCGCGGAGCACCTGGTGGCGCTCAGCGTCCACCCGGACCTCCCCGGCCGGGCCTCCGTCGGCCTCGACGTCGGCTCCGATCCGGCGCGACGTGCGGTGATCGAGGCTGCCCGCAGCACCCGGGCAGCCGCGGTCGGTGCCGCGGTCGACCTCGCCGGCGACGACAGCACGCTCATGCTGGTCGTCCGGCCCCTGATCGACGGGTCGGGTTCGGTGCGGGGCTACGTGGGCACCGGCATCCCGTTCGCGAGGCTGCAGCAGACCATCGAGACCACCGCGGGGCGGGACGTCCCCGTGGCCCTGGTGGAGGGCGAGACGCTGGTCTCGGGCGCCGAGCTCGACGAGGAGCGTGCGGAGTCGGCGCGGGCCGCGCTGCCGCAAGGCGACTGGCGCGTGCTCGTCGGCCGGGCCGAGGGCCAGGACCTGGCGCTGGCCTGGCTCGTCGCGGTCGGCGGCGGTGCCGCCATCCTGGCGATGCTGGCGCTCGTGCTCGTGACCGAGCGCCACCAGCGTCGACTGGCTCGCGCCAACGCGCTCCTCGCCGCCAACGAGGTGCGGGGCCGTGCCGTCCAGGTCGTTGCCGGCCGCCTCGCCCGTGCCCTCGGCGGTGCCGACGTCGCCGGCGCCCTGGTCGACCACCTGCCGGCGGCGGTCGGCGCCCGCTCGGCACTCGTGGCCACCGTCCACCGCTCCGGGCGCCTCGAGCTCGTCGACCGGTACGGCGGCAACGTCGGGTCGGGCGACGAGGCGGGGCCCGCGACCGAGCCCCGACTGCTGCCCGACGTCCAGCCCGGGTCCGTCATCGAGGGCGTGCTGACCACCCGGCGGTCGGCGTGGCTGTCGTCACCGCTCGGGTGGCGCGGAGACGAGACGGCCGGTGCCCTCGCCGGCGAGGGGAGCGCCCTGGCCGTGCTCCCGCTCGTGGCCAAGGACGTGTCCGGCGTGCTCGCCGTGTCCTACCCGCAGCTCCACATCTTCCGTGACGACGAGCAGGCCCTGCTGCAGACCGTGAGCGTCCTGGCCGCCCGGGCCCTCGCTCGGGGTCGGCGCTACGACGCCGAGCACCAGGCCGCCGTCGCGTTCCAGCGCGCCGCCCTCCCCGACGCCCTCCCGGAGGTCCACGGCGCCACCGTCGCCGCCCGGTACCGCCCCGCGACCGACGGGGCCACGGTCGGCGGCGACTGGTACGACGTGCTCGCCCTCGACGAGGACCGCATCCTGCTCGTGGTCGGCGACGTGGTCGGCCACGGGATGGTGGCTGCCGCCGCCATGGGCCGGCTCCGCACGGCGTTCCAGACCATCGTGCCCTTCAGCGCCGACCCCGGCTCGATGCTCCAGGCCGTCGGCCAGCAGGTCGACGCGATCCCGAACGCCTTCTGCACCACGGTGGTCGCTGCCGTGCTCGACCTGCGCACGGGCGAGCTGCTCTGGTCCCGGGCGGGGCACCCGCCGCCGCTCGTCGTCGGCGCCGGAGGACCGCTGCTGCTCGACGCCCCGTGCCTGCCGCCCCTCGGCATCTCGGACGTGGCCGGACCGGTCCACCGCCACGTGCTCGACCCGGGCGACGTGGTGGTGCTCTACACCGACGGCCTGGTGGAGCGACGCACCGAATCCCTGGACCAGGGGCTGCACCGGCTCGGTGCCGTCGCCGAGCAGCTGGTCGACCTGGACCCCGAGGAGCTCAGCGACGCGCTCGTCGAGGCGCTGGTGCCGATGGAGGACCAGACCGACGACCTCGCCGTGCTGATCGTGCGGTTCGAGGGGCGGTCAGCGGGCGGCTGAACCGGTGAGCCGGGCCTGCAGCGACGCCCACTGGTACGTGCCGAGGCCCATGAGGAGCACGCCGTTGGGGATGTGCCACGCCGCGGCCTCGGCCTGCTCTCGCCCCACGTAGCCCAGGCCGACCTGGCCGAAGGTGAGCATGGCGATGGCGGCGGCCACGGTGAGCTCGGGCGTGGAGGCCCGGCGGTACATGGCCAGTGCGAGGTTGGCGACGGCGAGCACGAAGATGCCGTTGCCGAGCCAGCCGTGGACCTCGATGTCCCAGCTCCCGAACAGCGAACGGCCGGCGATGGCGGCCATCACCAGGATCAGGGCGGCGACGACGGCGGCGAGGGTCCGGTGGACCCGCACCAGCGACTCGCGGCTCACGCCGGCACCATCGGCGCCAGCCCGGCCTCGATGCGCTCGGTGACCTCGTCCACGGTGCCGGTGCCGTCGACGCGCAGCAGGATGCCGCGGGTCTCGTAGAACTCGACCAGCGGGGCGGTGTTCTCCTCGTAGACGGCGAGGCGGTTGCGGATCACGTCCTCGGTGTCGTCGCTGCGACCCTGCTCGGCGCCGCGCTGCACCAGGCGGCGCACGAGCTCGTCCTCGGGCACCTCCAGCATGATCACGGCGTGGAAGGTGCGGGAGAACTGCGTCGCCCACTCGTAGGCGAAGCGCGCCTGGGCGAGCGTGCGGGGGAACCCGTCGAGGAGGAAGTCCTCGAGCACGTCGCCGTCGTTGCCGATCTCGCGCAGGACCATGTCGATGACGAGGTCGTCGGGCACCAGGCCCCCGGCGTCCATGTGGGACCTCGCCTGCTGGCCGAGGTCGGTGCCCCGGGACACGTGGTCGCGCAGCAGGTCGCCGGTGGCGAGGTGCGGGACGCCGTGGCGGGCGGCCAACCGCTCGCCCTGGGTGCCCTTGCCCGCCCCGGGGGGCGCGAGCAGCAACGCTCGGAACACGGCTTCTCCCCTCTGGCTCGGCGGACGGTCCGGCGACGCTAGCGCACGGGTCCGGGCCGGGAGGCTCGGTGCGGGCCGCCCGGTCGGCGGTGGCAGGATGGCCGCCCATGAGCACCGCAGAGACCGCCACCGCCGACCCCACGATCGAGGAGCGCATCGGCCTCCGCGGGATCTGGTGGCCCACCGACGGCATGCCGGCCCCGGCCGCCGCCGAGTTCGCCGCCTGGCTCGAGGGGTTGGGCTACGGCGCCCTCTGGATCCCCGAGACGCTGGGCCGCGACCCGTTCGCCCACGCCGCCTACCTCCTCGCCGGCACGACCGAGCTGGTGGTCGCCACCGGCATCGCCAACATCTTCAACCGCCACCCCGGCTCCATGCGGCAGGCCCAGCTGACGTTGGCCGAGCAGTCCGGCGGCCGCTTCCTCATGGGCGTGGGCGTGTCCCACGCGCCGATCGTCGCCGGCGTCCGCAAGCTCGACTACTCCAAGCCCCTCACCTCCATGCGCGAGCACCTGCAGGGCATGGCCGAGTCCATGTTCATGGCGCCGCAGCCCGCTTCGCCGCCGAAGACGGTCATCGCCGCCCTCGGGCCGAAGATGCTCGAGCTGGCCGCGAGCGCGGCAGACGGCGCCCACCCGTACTGGACGACCCCGGAGCACACCGCGCAGGCCAAGGCGGTGCTCGGCCCGGACAAGATGCTCTGCGTCGAGCAGAAGGTCGTGCTCAGCACCGACCCGGCCGAGGCACGGGCCACCGCCCGGGCCGCGCTCGGCGTCTACATCAGCCTGCCGAACTACTACAAGAACTGGTTCCGCCTCGGCTTCGACGAGGGCGACCTCGCCGACGGCGGCTCCGACCGCCTGATCGACGCCCTCGTCCCCTGGGGCACCGCCGACCAGATCGAGGCCCGCATCGCCGAGCACGTGGACGCCGGCGCCACCCACGTGTGCCTGCAGCCCCTCAAGCCGTCGGCCCGCATGGGCGAGCCCGACCGCGAGGCCCTCGAGGCGCTCGCCCCGCGATGACCAAGATCCTGCTGGTCGACGCCGGCCTGGCCGCCGGGTGGCGGCGGGCCGAGCCCGACCTGGACCAGCTCGACGAGGTGATCGCCGCGGCACGAGAGCTCGTGGACGACACGGTCGTGCTGGCCGACGCGTCGCTCAAGTGGTCGCTGCCGGAGTCCCAGCAGGAGCGCTTCGAGGAGTACCGCGGCACGGCTGCGGTGCTCTGCGCGCCCGGCGGCACCAAGGGCGGCCACCACGCCTTCCTGGCCACGGCCGCGCGCGCCGCGGCGGGCAAGGGCAAGGACGTGTGGGTGCTGTCCGCCCTCGACCTCGGCGACGGGCCGTGGCGCACCGCGCTGCTCCGCCGACCCGAGGGCCACTGGAACATCGAGCTCCAGTAGCTGCGACGGGATCGCTGCCAGCTCGGGACCGCTGTCCCGAACTGGCAGCTCCCTCATCGCATCACCCGTTCTTGGGCAGGTCCTTGAACGGCACGACCTTGTCCTGGTTCGGCTCCTTGGGCAGGCCGAGGACCCGCTCGCCGATGATGTTCTTCTGGATCTGGTCGGTGCCGCCGTAGATGGCGGGGCCGGGGGAGAAGAGCGCCGACTCGGTGATCATCCCGAGGAACGGGTTGCCGGTGGCGGCGTCGAGCTTCTTGCGGCTCTCGGCGTCGTAGGCGTGCAGCGTCGCCATCGGGCCGAGGATCTTCATGCTGGTCTCGCGGTTGAGGCGCAGGATGTTCGACATCGACAGCTTCATGATGTTGGGCAGGCCGGGGATGTCCTTCTTGAACGCCCGGGCGGCCTTGGCCCGGAGGTTGTTCATGCGGGCGATCTCGTGCTGGGTGTGGAGCCGCATGAGGTCCTGGCGGATGGGGCCGTCGTCGGCCTTGCCGGCGGCCTTGGCCATCTCGATGAGCCCCTTGGCCCCGCCGCGGCCGGCGGTCGCGCCGCCGCCCGTCGAGCGGCGCTGGTCCGGGTTGCGCACGAAGTCGCCGACCCGACGGCCGAGGTCGCCGGCCACCGTGCCGGGGGACGCCAGGGAGGCGGCGGCGGAGCCGCCGCCGGCGCCGAGGCCGGAGCGCTCGTACATGAGGGTGGTGTTGGCGACGCGCCAGCCGTTGTTCAGGCCGCCGATGACCCACTCGTCCGGAGCCCGGACGTCGGACATGAAGACCTCGTTGAACATGGCGCGCCCGGTCATCTCCTTGAGCGGGCGCACGTCCATGCCGGGCTGGTGCATGTCGATGGCGAAGTACGTGATGCCCTGGTGCTTGGGCTGGTCGGGGTCGGTGCGGGCCATGAGCATGCCCATGTCGGCGATGTGGCCGCCCGAGGTCCAGACCTTCTGGCCGTTGACGATCCACTCCTCGCCGTCCTTGACGGCCCGGGCGTTGATGCCGGCGAGGTCGGAGCCGGCGCCCGTCTCGGAGAACAGCTGGCACCAGGCCTTCTGCCCCGTGATGATGTCCTTGACCAGGGTGCGCTTGTGCTCGTCGGTGCCGTGGTCGATGATCGTCGGCCCGGCCAGCAGCAGCCCGAGGCCGCCAGGGGCGGGGAGGGCGCCGAACTCGCCGATGCGGTTCTGCACGGCGACGGCCTCGGCCCGGTTCAGGTCCTTGCCGTACCACTCCTCGGGCCACATCGGGGCGCCCCAGCCGGACAGGCCCAGGCGGTTCCACCACTCCTCGACGGTGATCTCCGGATCCCAGTTCTCGTTGAGCCACTCGTCGAGCTCGGCGATGATCTCGGCCTCGGAACGGTCGGCGGTGCGAGGTGCAGTGTCCGTCATGGCAACATGGAGCCACAGACTTGACCCTGCGGTCAAGTCGGTGGAGGGGCCGTCCGATGGGGCACGATCTGGCCGTGGCGACCCGCATCCTGACCTGGAACCTGCAGGGTCGCAGGCGTCCCGACCTCGACGTGGTCGCCGGCGTGATCGCCGACCTGGCGCCCGACGTGGTGGCCCTCCAGGAGGTGCAGCGCGCCCAGGCCCGGGCACTGGCCCGCCGGCTCGGTTGGTCGGTCGAGTGGCGGTTCAAGCACTGGCCGCTGGTCGTGCCCCCCGAGGGCCTCGCCCTGCTGACGCCCGCACCCCCCGGCGAAGTGGCTCGTGTCCACCTCGCCCACCGGTTCCGGTTCTGGTCGTGGCGACGCCGCATCGCCCTGGCCGCTGCCGTGGCGGGTCCGGACGGTCCGGTGGCGGTGGTGGGGGCGCACCTCGGGGCGGGCGTGGGTGACGAGGAGCGGTCCCGGCAGGCGGCGCTGACGGTGGCGGCGCTCGGAGCGCGCTCGTCCGGAGGCATCGGGGGATGCGTGGCCGGCGACCTCAACACCCGGCCGGGATCGGCGGTGCTCGACGCGTACGCGACGGCGGGGTTGCGGGACGCCTGGGCCGACGCCCGGCCCGGCGAGCCGGGGCCGACCGGCTGGCCTCGTCGCCGCGACGTCCCGCCGAGCCAGCGGCTCGACTACGTGCTCGTCACCGGCGACCTCGACGTGGTCGCCGCCGACCTGCCGTCCGCGTCCGAGCCCGGCTTCGACCGGTTCCCGGCCCTGTCGGACCACCTGCCCCTCACCGTCACGGTGGCGGCGCGTGGTGGACGTCGGCGTTGAGGGCGCGGCGCCCGTCGCTCACACGACGCCGCGCGTGCCCTCGTCCTCGGGCGTGCTCACGGCGAGCAGGAGGTCGGTCTCGTCCGGGGAGGCGTTGGGGCCGTAGCCCACCATCACGATGCCCTTCGTGCCGCACTCGCGGCAGGTGAGGCCGAGGATGGCCGACATGTCGTCGGGGTCCGAGGCGCCCTCGAGCCGGCGGAACACGTCGACGTCGAGGTCGCCGGGCTGCTCCTCGGTCCGACAGGACGGGCACCGCACGACGCCGCCCTCGCCCACGGCGAAGTCGGCGCCGTAGCCCTTCGCTCGCAGGTCGTCGATCTCGGCGACGGCGGTGGTGTTGTCGGAGGGTGCTCCGGGTACCGGTTCCATGGTGTCGTCCTCGGGCTCGTCGTGGGCCATGGCGGTGCCCTACCCGTTGCGGCGGCCCCGCACCACTCGGCCGGGCCGGGCGCCGGTGGGCTCGCCGTCGGCGAAGGTCACCTCGCCGGACTGGATGGTGTGGCGGTAGCCGTCGACCGACTGCACCAGGCGGCGGCCGCCGGCGGGCAGGTCGAAGACCATGTGGGGCACGTGGAGGCGCAGGGCGTCGAGGTCGATGATGTTCACGTCGGCGCGCTTGCCCGGCTCGAGCACCCCGCGGTCGCCGAGGCCGTAGACGTCGGCCGTGGCCTTGGTCTGCTTGTGCACGACCAGCTCCAGCGGGAGCTTGTCGCCGCGGGTGCGGTCGCGCGTCCAGTGGGTGAGCAGGTAGGTCGGGAAGGACGCGTCGCAGATCAGGCCGCAGTGGGCGCCGCCGTCGGAGAGCCCCACCGCCGATGCCGGGTGCTCGATCATGGACCGGATGGCGTCGTGGTTCTTCTCGACGTAGGAGCCGAGGGGGGAGAACAGCAGGCTCCTGCCGTCCTGCTCGAGCAGCCAGTCGAGGACGACCTCCTGCTCGGTGCGGCCCTCGCGCGCCGCGGTGGCCGCGACGGAGGAGTCCGGGGTGGGCTCGTAGTCGCAGTCGGTGCCGAGGCGGAAGATCTGCTCCCAGTTGGTGGCGAGGTACAGCGCGGACGCCTTGCGGGTGCGGGGCTCCTCGCTGAGCAGCTGGGCCCGGACCTCGGGGTCGCGCAGGCGGGCCACGCGCTCGTCGAGGGGGAGGTCCCACAGCGGGCGGTAGCTCGGGTGGGCCATGAACGGGTGGAAGCTGCTCTGCAGGCCGAACAGCATCCCGGTGGGCCGGCTGGGCACCTGGGGCACCACGGTCTGGCCGAGGGCCCGCAGCTCCTGGGCCTCGTCGAGGGCGTCCTTGAAGGCGTGGGGGTCGCGGGGCGACTGGGCCAGCGAGTAGGTGACCGTGACGCCCGGCATGGCCGCCAGGTCGCGGATCCACTGGCGCTCCACCGACTCGGTGCCGAGCCCGTCGGAGACGAACTGGAACACGGCCGGGCCGCCCTGGGAGATGCCGTGGCCGATGGCGAGCAGCTCGTCGGGCAGGGCGGTGGTGCCCGGGATGAGGCCGTGCTTGGAGGTGTGCAGGATCGTCCGGCTGGTGGAGAAGCCGAGGGCGCCGGCGCGCACGGCCTCGGCGGTGAGGTCGGCCATCTGCTGGAGGTGGTCGGCGGAGACCTCCGCGTCGTGGGCGTCCTTGCCGAGCACGTAGGCCCGCAGCGCGGCGTGGGGGACCTGGGCGGCGACGTCGAGGGTGCGGGGCATCTCCTCGAGGGCGTCGAGGTACTGGCCGAAGGACTCCCAGCGCCAGTCGATGCCCTCGTGCAGCGCCGTGCCGGGGATGTCCTCGACCGCCTCCATCAGCTCGATGAGGAAGTCCTGCTCGTCGGGGCGGGCCGGGGCGAAGCCGACGCCGCAGTTGCCCATGACGACCGTGGTGGCGCCGTGCCACGACGACGGTGCCATCTCCGGGTCCCAGGTGGCCTGGCCGTCGTAGTGGGTGTGGATGTCGACCCACCCGGGCGCGACGAGGTTGCCGTCGGCGTCGAGCTCCTGGCGGCCGGCTCCCACGGATCCGCCGTCGCGGGACACCTCGGTGATGGTCCCGCCGTCGATGGCGATGTCGCCGTGGAAGCGGTCGGCGCCGGTGCCGTCGACGATGGTGCCGTTGCGGATGACGAGATCGTGCATGGGTCCCCCTGGATCGTTGTGGGTGGATCGTCCCACATTGTCAACCGCTGTTGCCAGCACTCAGTAGTGGTAGGGCGCTCCCGACCAGTCGGGGGCACGCTTCTCCAGGAAGCTGTCCCGCCCCTCCTGGGCCTCGTCGGTGCCGTAGATGAGGCGGGTCGCCTCGCCGGCGAACACCTGCTGGCCGATGAGGCCGTCGTCGATCAGGTTCATCCCGAACTTGAACATGCGGGTGGCGGTGGGCGACTTGCCGCAGATGGTGCGTCCCCAGTCGAGCGCAGTGGACTCGAGCTCGTCGTGGTCGACCACCCGGTTCACCATGCCCATGCGGTGGGCGTCGTCGGCGGAGTACTCCTCGGCGAGCAGGAAGATCTCCCGGGCGAACTTCTGGCCGACCTGGCGGGCCAGGTAGGCCGAGCCGAAGCCGCCGTCCACGGAGGCCACGTCGAGGTCGGTCTGCTTGAAGCGGGCGTGCTGGCGGGAGGCGATGGTGAGGTCGCACACGACGTGCAGCGAGTGCCCGCCGCCGGCCGCCCAGCCGGGCACGACGGCGATGACGGCCTTGGGCATGAAGCGGATGAGGCGCTGCACCTCGAGGATGTGGAGCCGGCCGCTCCGGGCCGCGTCGATGCCCTCGGCCGTCTCGGACTCGGAGTACCGGTAGCCGTCCTTGCCCCGGATGCGCTGGTCGCCGCCGGAGCAGAACGCCCAGCCCCCGTCCTTCGGCGACGGCCCGTTGCCGGTGAGCAGCACGCAGCCCACGTCGGGGCTCATGCGGGCGTGGTCGAGCACCCGGTACAGCTCGTCGACGGTGTGGGGCCGGAACGCGTTGCGGATCTCGGGGCGGTCGAAGGCCACCCGCACCACGCCGGCGTCGACGGCGCGGTGGTACGTGATGTCGGTGAGCTCGAAGCCCTCGACCGGGCGCCACGCCTCGGGGTCGAAGGTGTCGGAGACCTGATCGCTCATCGGACGGCGTCGGCGGGCTTGGTGGCCTGCACGATCGCATCGGTGACCGCGTCCGGCGCCTCGAACATGAGCATGTGGCCCATGCCCGGGAGGACCTCGAGGTGGGCGCCGGGGATGAGGTCGGCGATGAGCTCGTTGCCGGGCAGGGGCGTCAGGCGGTCGTGGGTGCCGGCGACGACCACGGTGGGCAGGTCGACGGCCGGCAGGACGGGACGGAGGTCGAAGTCGCGGAGCATGGCCATGGCGTCGATGCGGGTCTGGCGGTCGGTGCGCACGATGCCCTGGCGGGTGGCCTCGAGCGCCGGCCGTGTCGGCCACGTGCCGAACACGCGCGACACGAAGAGCAGGGCGAGGGTCTCCACCTTCATGACCCGCTCGAGCAGGTGGACCATGCGGCGGGGGTCGACCTTCACGTCGGGCAGGCCGAAAAGCGGCTCGGGGAAGGCGAGCGTGGCCACGAGGACCTGGCCGCGCAGGCGGGCGGCGGCGACGTCGGGGTGCGTGGCCGTGAAGGCCATGGCGCTCACCCCGCCCATGGAGTGCCCGACCAGGATGGCGTCGTGCAGGTCGAGGCCCTCGACCCAGGACCGCACGTCGCCGGCCAGGGTGTCGGTGTCGAACGTGGCGGTGCCGCGCTCGGAGCAGCCGTGACCCCGCTGGTCGACGACGACCACGTCGAGCCCGGCCTCGATCAGGCGGCGCACGACCGGTGCCCAGAACTCCACGGACTCGATGTAGCCGTGCACGAGCAGGACGGTGGGGCCGGCGGGGTCGCCGCAGCGGTGGCCCTGCAGGCGGGCCCCGTCGGCGGCGGTGACCTCGATCTCGGTGGTCTCGGGCATGCCGAGGGGATCGCCGTCGCAGTGGTCGGGGTTGGTGTCCCACCTGGCCGTGTGGCTGGCGAGCGCCCGCTCGGCCACGACGGCGCCTCCCACGGCGGCGGCGGCGGCGAGCAGGACCCGGGAGCGGCGCATCGGGCCAGTGTGGCCACGTCCGCCACGTCCGCGCCACCGTTCGGGGCGAGGGCTACCGTCGGCGTCCATGGCCGTCGCCCACGACCTCCCCGACGAGCTGCAGTTCGAGTGCCCGCGCTGTCGGCGGGACGTGGTGGCCGCCTACTACGGGCCGTGTGAGACGTGCCTCGGCGAGCTGCGCGTCCGCTACCAGGCCGAGCGCACCGAGGTCGCCCGGGTCGACTACGAGCCGAAGATGAACGTCACGCCCAACGCCGTCGCCCTGAAGGACGACTAGCACCCACCCGTTAGCGTCCGGCGGGTGCCGCAGCCCCGCCGCCACGTCCGACCCATCGAGGCCGTGGTCGGCGACGGGCTCGCCGCCGTCCGGACCGAGCTCGACGTCCCCGATTCCTTCCCCGACGACGTCCTCGCCGCTGCCGCGGCCCTGCGCCCGATCGGTGCCGAGGGCCGGGCCGACCGCCGGGACCTCGGCATGTGCACCATCGATCCCGAGGGCAGCACCGACCTGGACCAGGCCCTCGCCATCGAGGTCCGACCCGGGGGCGGTCACGTCGTCTGGTACGCCATCGCTGACGTCGCCGCCTTCGTCCGGCCGGGCGACCCGATCGACGCCGAGTCGCGCCGGCGGGGCGTGACGCTGTACTCGCCGGACGGGCGGGCGCCGCTGCACCCGCCCGCCCTGTCCGAGGACCTGGCCAGCCTGCTGGCCGAGCAGGACCGCCCTGCCGTGCTGTGGCGCCTGGCGCTCGACGCCGACGGGGCGCTCGAGGAGGTGCAGGTCGAGCGGGCGCTGGTGCGGTCGCGGGTGCAGCTCTCCTACCAGGAGGCCCAGCAGCGGATCGACGCCGGCGACCCCGACCTCTCGCCCCTGGCGGTGGTCGGCGAGCAGCGTCTCGCCATCGAGCGCGCCCGGGGCGGGGTGAGCCTGCCGGTGCCCGAGCAGGAGGCCGTGCGCGAAGGCGACTGCTACCGGCTCACCTACCGGGCCCAGCTGCCGGTCGAGCAGTGGAACGCCCAGCTCTCCCTGCTGTGCGGCATGGCGGCCGCCGACCTCATGCTGACCGGCGGGTGGGGCCTGCTGCGGACCCTGCCGCCAGCGGACGGGGAGTCGCTGGCCCAGCTGCGTCGCCACGCCGTCGCGCTGGGTGTCGCGTGGCCCGAGGGGGTGACCTACGCCGACGTGATCCACGGCCTCGACCCGACCGACCCGCCGTCAGCGGCGTTCCTCATCCAGGCGACCCGCCTGTTCCGCGGCGCCGACCACCTGCCGCTGCGGCCCGGAGCCGACCCGCCGCCCGACGCCGTCGTGCACGCCGCCATCGCCGCGCCCTACGCCCACGTGACGGCGCCGCTGCGGCGCCTGGGCGACCGCTTCGCCACCGAGTGCGTGCTGGCCATCGTCCGGGGCGAGGAGCCGCCGCCCTGGGCGAGCGACGCACTGGACGAGCTCCCGGCGCTGCTGCGCTCGGCCATGTCGCGTGCCAGCGCGCTCGATCGCGCGGTGGTCGACCACCTCGAGGCGCTCGTGCTGTCCTCCCACGTCGGCGACCGCTTCCCGGCGGTGGTCGTCGACCGACGGGGTGAGGGTTCGGTGGTGCAGCTGCGCGAGCCCGCCGTGGTCGCGGTCGTGGCGGGCGAGCACCCCCTCGGCGCCGAGGTCGAGGTGGAGGTGCGCGCCGCCGACCCGGTCGCCCGCCACGTCGAGCTGGTGGTCGCCTGAGCTGGGCTCGGACGGAGCGCTGTTCCGCAGCTCGGCTCGGCGCCTAGCCGATCGTGGCGCCCGGCGACCCGAACTGGGCCAGGACCTCGTCGGCCCCGGGCTGCACGAGGTCGAGCACCTGGGCGCCGGATCCCAAGGTGCGGTTCGAGGTCGGCAGGGCCGTCGGCGCGAGCTCCATGCCCCGCATCTTCATGGCCAGGCGCACGGCATCGAGGTAGCCCATCCGGTCGTCGATGCGCATCCCGGCGGCCATCGAGCTGGACATGCGGGCGAGGCGGAAGGGGTTGCGCTCGCCGCCCATCTCGGCGACGACGGCGGAGAGGAACTGCTGCTGGCGCACCGTGCGGCCGATGTCGCCGGTGGGCTCGGTGACCCGGCGACCGTCGATGGTCTCGGTGTAGTACCGGGACCGCACGTAGGCCAGGGCCTGGGTGCCGTCCAGGCGGACGTCGCCGGCCTCGGGCACGTCGAGGCCGGACATGTGGTCCGACGCCGGGTGCGGGAAGTTGATCGTGATGCCGCCGAGGGCGTCCACGAGGTCGCGGAAGGCGACGAAGTCGATCTCGAGGTAGTGGTGGATCGGCAGCTGCAGCTGGTCCCGCAGCGTGGCGACCAGGCGGCGCGGACCGCCGTTGAACGCGGCGTTGATGCGGCTGGTCTGGCCGGTCTCGGAGATGGTGACCAGCAGGTCCCGGGGGACCGACAGCATCCGGGACCCCTCGCCGTCGACGCGCAGGATCATGATCGTGTCGGAGCGTTCGGGCTCGCCGCCCTCGGCGCCGGGCCCCAGGATGGCGGAGGCGTTCGGGTCGTCGGGGGTGATGCCGCTGCGGGTGTCGGAGCCGACGATGAGGTAGTTGGTGCCGTCGCCGGACGCCAGGACGTCGGCCAGCTCGACCCGCTCGATGGACTGGAACTGCTGGTAGCCGTAGAGCAGCCCGCCGGCGGCGAGCAGGGCCAGGACGAGCGCGATGCCGAGGAGCGACCGCTTCACGGTGCGACGAGACGGCGGCCAGCGCCGATCGGTCCGCTCGGCCGGCTCCGTCTCGCGAGCGGCGGGGCGCACCGTCGCCGGGCGGGCCCTCGCTGCCGCCGCCGGTGCTGCGGGCCTGGACGCGGCCCCGGG
Source organism: Acidimicrobiaceae bacterium (assembly GCA_036675575.1). Classification (GTDB taxonomy): domain Bacteria; phylum Actinomycetota; class Acidimicrobiia; order Acidimicrobiales; family Salinilacustritrichaceae; genus Salinilacustrithrix. The sequence goes on along the minus strand of JAKFET010000260.1, from coordinate 57 downwards.
GGCCGGGATCACGACGCGCTGCGGGTTGGACGGCGGCGCCGGGCGGCGCGCCTCCGG